>NZ_KV801028.1:0-31753 GCF_001810365.1 Corynebacterium sp. HMSC055D05 | reverse complement strand
GGTTTACCCGTCCACAAAATTTGACACAGCCCAACTCAAATAGGGGACTTGACCCCTCAACAAGCATCGTGCCGACGTGCTTTTCAGGAAGCTCGGAAAGATTGATTGAAAAATCCTCCAGAATTTTTTGCACGACCGGTTCGGACTGGCCGGTGCTTTGAGCGACCTCTCTGGCGGAAAGCGTCACATCTTTGAAAGGCGGGGCAAACATGCGCGCCAACGCCCGCATTACTCGCTCAGCATCTTTGTCCGACAATTGAAACCGCTGGTTAAACAGATCAAGGAGCTGATCGGCAGCATTATTAAACCGGTCATCCGCCGAGTGCGCTAGCCAACCAAAGACCCTCTCAACGTCCCCAAAGGAATATGATCGATTGACCATGAGTAGCTCATCAATACTCGCCGCACTGAACAAGTCGTGGTTTATTTCCATCAGGACTGAACTGTAGGTGGACTCCCGAATCCACTGCCTGACCGCTGAATGACGCGCTGCTATCTGAGCTTGTGAGGACATCTGCCCAGTCTTGTTCAGTTGGAGGGCGGTGACTACCAATCGAATCTGCCGCATGATTTCAAAAAACTTTTCCGCTGCTTCATCCACCACTCCGTTACCGATAGCTGGTTCCGGAAAGCTATCTGCGTCTCTCACTTGAGCACCGCAGTAAAGCACAAGCGTTGCGGCTTCCACCAAGGAGATCGAATAATCTCGTCCTTCATTCAGTCGCTGGTACGAAAGCTGGTTACGGGCATTCACAAACGACAGCATGCGCATGACCCCAATCACGCGCGCTGGGTCATAGTTTCCTGCTAGCTCTCGGAATTGTTCGATTAAGCTATTTAACTTTGATTCTAGGAAACTGCGTTGATCTGTCGATTCATCGTAGTCCTCGGTGATTCGACCGAGCATTTCGAGTTGGTGCTCGATTGTCCACAACTCAGGATTCTCAATCAAAGCTGCCGCTCGGCGCTCCTCGTCCTTACGCGAGCGAACCAGGGCCTTGGTTCGCTGCTTCGACTTCCGATAAGCCATTAATCACGCCCTGTCTTTTAGCGCTGCCGCCGTGTACCCAATCGAAATTCTTCGGCTAAATCATGCATTGAGCTGCTAGCTTCCTTGATCTTCTCATACATGGCAAGCAACTTTTGGTTGGGCAGCTTAAGCATTCAGTTTGCTTCAACTTCGGGTTAAGTAGCAAAAAGTGTGTCCGCCCCGCGACACGTGGAGCGGACACACTTTTGCTACTTAACCCACGAGCGACCTACTGGCCAATCTCAAACCGCCAGTTGCGAACTACCACACCCGTGGCGTACCGATAACTACACCACCGTGGGCGTTCATTTGAGATCCATCGGCTTCCATGCCGACGATCTCAACTCTGATGTTCTTCCCACGTTCGGTGAACTTGTGCTCAACGTACTGTGGCTTCCCCGCAGTAATCTCGACGTTCTTGACAGTCTTGCCATCAACACGGAAAATCAGCACTGCCTTTGCAGGCACCGGACCCGAGCGGCCATTGCCTTGGTCTTGAATTCCGACCACGGCACCAAATGCGTCGATGTCGTCGCCCGCAAATTCGAAATACCTTGTTCCCCATCCGCTGAAGATGCCGGTAGTTACAAGAGAGTCCATGTAGGTTTTCCCACCGAGTGAAAATGGGCCAAAACCTTGCATGTCATCTGCTCCGACTCGCAGGTCAGAGAGCAGCTTTCCCTTTTCGTATTCAGGCGATGTCTTAACCGTGACGGGGATGATGCCGAAGTCTTCGCCCAAGCACGAGCTCAGCTCCGTCGCCGAAACCTCCGAGCTACCGCAATCCTTCGAGCGTGCAACTAGAGCGGCGATTGCCACCGCTGCACCAATCGTCACCTGCACTGCGAGAGTGCCCGCCTCAATCATCGAGTAGCGCTTGCCGAAAACGACGACATGCTGTCCGTCAACATAGAACGGGTTAGACATGTCCAGGCGCGGTGTTGCATATGGAGCGGCAACGTCTACCACTTTCGCCCCGCCAATCTGTGCCTGGGCAGGTGCGACACTTGTTCCACCAAACACAAGAGAGCAGGAAAGCGCAATTGCGATTCCTGCCCTGGTTTTATGTGAGGCCATTAGCTGGTTCCTTCCACAGAGATATCTACGATCATTCGCAGATTACCCTAAGGAAGTTACTAATATCCAGTATTTCTTCTGGAAATATTAGATTTCAGCGAGCTTAAAGACGCCCCTAGCGCCCAATCTCCGCCGGCGTACACACCGGCACCTCGCGCATGAACGCCTCCGGCGCACCCTGCTGACGCAGTTTGATGCCGTTGTAGCACGCCTGCGTCATACCGGTCCGCTTCGTGCCATCAGCCGGAATCTTGGCCCACTTGCCGTCCGTGTTCTTGAAGAACAGAACCCAGTCCGTACCCTTCGCACCCGCAACGGCCCACTTGCCGTCGCAGAAGTTCACGGTCGTACCGAACCCTGCCGGCCACTCCGGCACAACCGCGTCAAACGCAGCTGGCGAGCACGAGTTCCCCGCCGGCTTCGCATTCTGCTTCGGCGCAAGCGCAGGCACCGACAGTGCCGACGCGATCGCCGCAAGCCCACCAAGCACCTGAGCATTCAGCGGCTCCGGCAGTTCCAGCCATCCCTGCTGCACCGCAACCGCCCCACCAATGCCAACGGCCGCCAGGACACCCAGCGAGATGCCCACAATGGCGCCATTGCTTAACGACGACCCCTCATCTCCCGCCGTACCTTCCTCCCGAGTAACAGCGCCATCACTTTGCGAGGCGCTACTTTCCGCTAACGCATACGGAGCAACAACAGCAGAGGTGGAGACGGCGGCAGCGACGCCGAGAGCAAGCATCGGTTTCTTCATGTCGCCCACCCTACTCACGATCACCGCCTATGTCGCGGGAAATAGCGCAATTCCCCACACCCCAAGCGCAACCGACGCAGCGATGAGCAACCACCACACCACCCCACGAGGCCGGTGAAACCACTTGTCCGCCACAAGCCACACCACCGACGGGACAATCAGTGCCAGGCCCAAAAACGTCAGCGCACGCCAATCCTCAAAGCGTGGCGCTGTGAGCATGAACACCACACCCAACCCAATAAGGCCGCCAGCAAGCGCGTGTGGACGAACCCCACCAACAGGAATAATCATAACCGTCACATTAACGTACAAATACCCATATTTACCAGGCGATTTTGCACCTATAACAATCCACGCTATTGTTATCTCTCGTTGCACAGCAATGAGCAACACAACAAAATATTCCTCCATAGCTCAGTTGGCAGAGCATTCGACTGTTAATCGAAGGGTCACTGGTTCGAGCCCAGTTGGAGGAGCAAGTTAATATCCCGGGACTTTGCTTAAAGTTCCGGGATATATTTTTCTGATACGGCAGAGGGTTCAGGCCTGCACAACGACGCAAGTCGTACTCCCCTCACTGTATCCGACAACTATGTAATGCACCTTGGCACATTTTCACAGATAGGGAGAAGACCTCGCCCCGAGCACCTTCGCTTGCGCACGACCCCTTCCCCCAACTATTGCAGTTGAAGAATGCAGGCCCTTAAAATCGTTGCCACTACTGTGGTCCTTGCCCCCGGAAAAACTCCACAGTGCGCAGGACGCCGTCGGAAAGTGATACTTGAGGCTCCCAACCCAAGATCTTCTTTGCTTTCGCATAACTTAAACAAGACCTGGCCACATCACCCAACCGGGCGGGTTCATCTGCAGGCTCATCTGTAGCCCCTGCAGCATGGGCCACCTCCGAATGTAGCTGACGGTCCGTTGTCTCGACACCCGTTCCCACATTGAAGCGCTCACCGTCCCCCTCACTCCCAGCTGCGAGAACAAAAGCGCGCGCTACGTCTCCAACATAAACATAGTCTCTCGTGTTCGTTCCCCCACCGAAGACGCATGTAGGCTTGCCATCTAGAAGATTTCTGGAGAATATTGCTACAACGCCTGCTTCCCCGTAAGGGTTCTGCCGAGGCCCATATACGTTTGCAGGTGCGATAAAGCTCGCCTCCATCCCATACAAATTTCGGTACATGTTGAGATAGAGTTCACCAGTCGCTTTAGAAGCGGCATACGGAGACTTAGGGTCAATAGGCAGATCTTCATTAGCAGGAAGTTCATCTGGCTCGCCATAGATGGAGCCACCCGAAGATGTATGAACGATCTTCCGGACGCCACTCTTCCGCGCAGCCTCTGCCAAACGGATTGTCGCCAGAACATTCATCTCAGCATCAAGCACCGGATCTGCTACCGAACGCCGAACGTCTATTTGCGCCGCTAAATGAAATACGACTTCAGGGCGAACTTCACTAAACAGAGAGTCGAAATCGACTGCTCGAATATCCGCCTTTACAAACTCAACACTTCCTGCGTCAAGATTGTGCTGGATATTTTCGAGCTTCCCCGAGCTCAGGTCATCGACGATAACCACCTGGTGACCTTCATTCACAAGCAGGTCCACCAAATGCGAACCAATAAAGCCAGCACCACCTGTAACTACAGTCTTCATCTACCCTTCTCCTCACATCCCAATATTGATATTGATTCGACTTTCGAATTTTGACGGTTACCACAGTAATCCTATTCGCAAGTGACTATTCCCTGAGAAGCAGATCATCAGCACAGCTTCAACGAAGG
The DNA here is from genome assembly GCF_001810365.1 of Corynebacterium sp. HMSC055D05. NCBI lineage: Bacteria > Bacillati > Actinomycetota > Actinomycetes > Mycobacteriales > Corynebacteriaceae > Corynebacterium > Corynebacterium sp. HMSC055D05. The sequence goes on along the minus strand of NZ_KV801028.1, from coordinate 27,098 downwards.
TACTTACACTTGAGCGCATCACGACACTCCAATCGAATATAACTAGAAACCGCCTGCACGAAAGAGGTGGGATCACGCTTACGAACTGCGCGACTATCAGAGGGGATCGTGAGCGCAATTGAGGAACACCCCAAACCAACGGCCCTAATGGCAAAGGACTGCCAGAGAGGTCGCTGTGTCGTCGACCAAAACAAATTCCGAAAGCTACTTCAACTAGCAGGCGACAAGGAAACTGTGGGGCCAGCGGGGCTCGAACCCGCGACCAGCGGATTATGAGTCCGCGGCTCTAACCGACTGAGCTATAGCCCCTCGCATGAGCAAACCTACACTCGCTACGAAGCTTTTAGAAGTCACGGCGCACCGCAACCGAGCTATTGTGCCTACTTTTCACCGTCCCTGTCGCAACTGGTATATTTTGCGGGAGCCCCGGAAATTAGCGATCACACTTCTTATAGCGGGTGCCCGTTTGAAGAATCCAAGGAGGAAGCGCGATGCCGAAGGCGAAAATCTTGATCGTCTTTGGAACTCGCCCAGAAGCTATCAAGCTCGCGCCGGTAATCGAGCTTTTACGCGCTGACGAACGCTTCTCGGTAACTGTAGTTTCAACGGGTCAGCACCGTGAAATGCTTTCTCAGGTTACAGATCTTTTCGGTTTTAAACCTGATATAGACCTTGGCTTAATGCACCGCAAACAACCGTTAAACCGAATTCTCTCCCGTTCACTTAAGGGATTAGATCCAATCCTAAAGTCAGTGAAACCTGATGCCGTGATCGTTCAAGGAGACACATCGACAGCTGCTGCGGCGGCCCTTGCTGCATTCAACCGCCAATCTAAAGTCGTACATCTGGAGGCTGGCCTTAGGTCGCATAATCTTGATTCACCGTTCCCTGAAGAAGCGAACCGAAAGATAATCAGTGCCATAAGCTCTTTACATCTGGCCCCCACTGCAAATGCTAGAGATAACTTGATCGCCGAAGGAATCGATCCCGACATTGTCGCTGTAACGGGAAACACCGTCATTGATGCCCTCTACCGGGTTAGCTCAACCGAACCATCATTTGTCAACGACTCAATTGCGGAAGCACTTGAGCGGTTCCCTCGACGTATCATATTTACATCTCATCGCCGTGAAAACTTAGCGTCTCTGCGTGCTTTCGGGTCCGCAATTAGCGAACTATCTGCCCTATTTCCCGAAAGCGCCTTCTTCCTCCCATTGCACCTAAATCCTAAAATTCGCAAGCGACTTCTCCCAGAATTAACCGATATTGAGAACGTCATTACAATTCCGCCACTTGCGTACAATGAATTTGTAGGCCTTATGCGCGTATCGGATTTGATTGTTACTGACTCTGGTGGAGTGCAAGAAGAAGCGCCAGCGTTGAACATTCCGGCGCTCCTAATACGTGACACCACTGAGCGCCCTGAAGCAATCGAAGCGGGAGCGGTAAGAATGATCTCCCCCTCGGCTCACACAATTGTCAAGGAAGTGTGCCACCTCCTGAATGACGACAGCGCATACTCCCAGATGAAGCAGGCAAAAAATCCTTTTGGCGATGGTCGCGCTGCAGATCGAGTGATAGACGCGATTGCTACGGCTCTCGGTATTCAAGATCAGCGACAAATTGACGAATTTAGCTACCTCCCCTAAACAGCGGTACGCTTCTCTCCCAGAGATAGGTGGAACCCTGATTTAAGGAAGAAAATGGAGATCGCCCCCGAGCACAAGTTTGACGTCAGCGTTTTAGGACTCGGCTACATTGGGCTTCCGACTGCTGCATTTTTCGCCTCATCAGGGTTGCTAGTGTCAGGATTCGATGTAGACGAGGACCGAGTCGAAACAATTCAACGCGGAATGGTCCCGTTCAAAGAACCTGGTTTCAACTCTTTGCTAACCAAGGTTACGGCCTCGCAATCTCTTATAGCGTCGACGACACTTCAACCAGCACACAGTTACATTATTTCGGTGCCTACCCCTTTAAAGGAAAATAAGGATCCAGACGATTCCTACGTCTTGGATGCAGCGACCAGAATCGCAAGTCTTTTGAAAGGCGGCGAATTGATCGTTTTGGAATCCACCAGTCCGCCGGGACTCACCACGAAAATTCAAGACCACATTCTGCAGCTGCGTCCAGACCTTACCTGCGAACCAGAACGGCCAGAAAGCATCTATTGCGCCTACGCACCCGAACGAGTCCTTCCGGGCAGAGTGATGCGTGAAATGAAAAGTAACGATCGGGTTGTTGGCGGCACTACACATACTGCTACTGAGAAAGCCGCTGCTCTATATAGTCGTTTCTGCGCAGGTACCGTCCACAAAACGGACTCCAAAACGGCTGAAATGGTAAAGCTTACCGAGAACGCATTTCGCGACGTCAATATCGCCTTTGCTAATGAACTCTCCATTATTTGCGACTCTGTAGGAGTAGACGTTTGGGAATTAATTGACCTCGCAAACAAACATCCAAGGGTGGATATCCTCCAGCCTGGTCCAGGCGTGGGCGGACACTGCATCGCTGTCGATCCTTGGTTCATTGCGGGTGCAGCACCTAATCAAAGCCGACTCATTCCGACAGCCCGCACCGTGAATGACCTTAAACCCAAATTCGTGTTGAACCAGATCGATAAATATCTAGCTGGTCAGGAAAGAAGTCACTGCAAAACTATCGGAATATTGGGGATCACGTTTAAGGCTGACATTGACGATCTACGGGAATCACCGGCGCTAAAGATTGCTCAGCAGCTAGCTGAGTCATATCCGTCACATCGGCTTCTGGTAGTTGAGCCCAATCTAGAATTTCTGCCATCGACACTCTCCTGCTATGAAAATATTAAAATGGCGAACCTAGATAGCGTTCTCGACACCGCGGATGTTTTAGTTCTTCTAGTCGATCATGCCGTCTTTCGCGAACGCGCCGAAACTATAGCGGCTCATCCCCATTTCGTCGATACTCGAGGCATCGGCCGCTTTTAAGCGAAAGCACGAAACGTAGGAACCCGGTAGGCGAGCCGTTGTTCTTCAATGACCGCTTCACAAGCTTCCTTTTCACCCTTCGACTTGTGCTCGGCCCATCGTGAATATGCTTCTGAAACTACCTCAACAGGCCCATCGGCGACTATCTCACCGAGATGCAGCCAGATTGCACGGGTACACATTTTTCTAACTTGTGAGGTTGAGTGAGACACAAGAACTGCGGCACCCGCATGTTCAATTAACTCATCCACACGCTTTTTCGCCCGATCCGCAAATGAAGCATCCCCGGCAGAGAGCGCCTCGTCAATCAATAGAATCTCAGGCGAAATTGAGGTCGAAATTGCAAATTTAAGGCGTCCGGACATACCCGATGAGTACGTATTCATCGGCCGATCAATTGCAGAACCAATATCGGCAAGCTCTTCAATTTTCGGTGTCGCCTTGTCTACCTGTTCCGGAGTCATCCCCAGAGCAAAACAGCCCAATCTAATATTCTGGCGTCCAGTGAGATAAGTCTGCATCGCTGCCGAGATACCCAATAGTGATGGCCGGCTAGATGCTAGGACCCGACCTGTTGTAGGCGCCTCCTGTCCCGCAAGAATTCGCAGCAAGGTTGATTTGCCGGATCCATTCTGTCCTAGGAGGCCTACAAATTCCCCTGGGTAAGCATAGAATGACACGCCTTTAAGAGCATGGACGATCTTCCCGTCTGCCTTCCGAGAAAAGAGCCCAGTGTCTACGTCACCGCCCTTAAGATAATAATCTTTACGAACTTTGTCGACGATAAACAGTGGCAGCGTAGGTCCCTTGTCATCATTTAACACGGACATACCTCTCTTCAGCTTCCCAAAAGAAAATGAACCCAAAAAGGAAAATTCCGATGCTCCAAGCGATTAGTTCGATCCACATTTGACCACTCGGAATACGATCGTAGACGACACAATCCCTAACTGCCGTCAGAAATTTATAAGCGGGATTAGCGGCCATTATTTGCTGCACTGTTGCATGTTCAACGAACTTTTCGATCGAGAAGAAAACGCCGGAGATAAAAAACCAAGCCCGATTAAAAAGATTTACAACCACCTTCACCTCGGGTCGAAAAGCACTCAACCGCGCAACGACCAACATCAAGCCAGCACCGAAAATATGCATCAGCACATACAGCGGGATAACCAACAAGGCTGACCATCCAACTGTCGGAGAGTCCTTAAGCAGCAGTGCACCCGCTACTGCGATCACAGCCGGGATCAGGTTGTCGAGAAAGTAACGAAGCACATGTGAGAAAACTAGTGCCGCTCTTGGAAAATTGAAAGAATCAATTAGGTTTCGGTTTACCTGCACTAACCCAATTCCAGCAGACAAGAAATTAGAGAGAAACCCAAAAAAGATCACGCCTATAACCAAATATCCAAGGAAGCTTTCGATTCCCCTATCAAACCGCAATATGTAGCCGAAAATAAATGCGTACATAGCGATATCAAGCATTGGAAGAATGACGAGCCAAGCACGCCAAAGTGCGTAGTCCCTGGTTGTTCGAAAAGCCTTATCTTTCGCGTCTTCAAAAATAAAATGACGCCGCTCCGCTAATTGCTGAGCGTAACCAGATAGCGACGGTTTGAGTAGTAGAGGTTTCAGCTGTCGATCGTCAAAAATGACTTCTCGATTGTTCAAGAGGCTTCTCCTTATCAACTAATACTGCAAAATCTTAGCCGAGAGGCAGAGGCGAATATCAGGTCAGTAAAGTAGGGCTCTGTCGTTATCCGTTAGCCAAAAAGGCCCGACAGAACTGAATACGTCGTAGGCCGCAGTCGAAAGAGAGGGCACCGTGGCGAGAATCATGATCCTCTCGCACTATTGGCACCCGGAAAATGGTGTGCCGCAGCGCCGATGGCAGTGGCTCACTGAGCTTTTGCAGAAACACGGCGACCAAGTCATAGCCATTACACCCCCACCACACTATGTCCGCAAACTTCCACCATTCAGCTGGGTGCGCTCATTTTTCGCCTCGTTCCGCCCGACCATAAGAGAAGGGTCTGTGGGAGAACAGAAGCTGAATACGAGTTTTGTTCCTGCAAGCCATTCTCTGACCAGCAAATCTGTAAATCAAGTTTGGGCTGCCCTTTCCTCCATCAGAATCGCGATCCAACTCCGCACTAAGAAATCATTTCCTCCCCCAGATGTAGTAATCGGAACGGTTCCCGCGATACCTACTGCCCTAGCAAGTTACGCCACCGCAAGAGTTTGGGACGCTCCTCATATTCTGGATCTACGCGATGCTTGGCCTGAGTTGCTCGAAGCATCTGAAAACTGGAACGCTGCTATAGGGGCACCTTCTCTACGCGAACGGCTGCTCGCGGGATCACCGTTGAAGCTTGCGAAGTTTATTGCGACGGTTTCTTTGAACCACATCATTAAGCAATCCGATGCAGTGGTCGTCACGACCGACCAGCACAGAAATGATCTCATTAAACGCTACACCCTCTCGCATGACCGGGTGATTACCGTCCGAAACGTTTTCCCGCCAGCGTTACCTGAAATCGATTGCCCAAGCAGCTCGCTCCATCATGCGGTCGATAGAACACCTCAAAAGACTTTGAATGTTCTATACGCTGGGACAGTGGGTCGAGCTCAAAACCTCTCCAACGCGGTGAAAGCAGCACAAATCGCAAGAACCGACGGGATCGACATCAGATTGCGGATAATCGGAGCAGGTGCAGCGAAGAGGCAACTTGCAATCGATTCATCTCAATTGAACGTTCCACTAGAAATACTCGGAAAGGTTACGCCTTCTGAGCTACAGGATCATTACGCTTGGGCAGACACGGCACTGGTTCATCTGACAGATTGGCCTGCCTTGGAGAAAGCAGTCCCATCCAAAACTTTTGAGTTAATGGCGCTCGGCATCCATATAAGTGGTGTAGTCTGCGGAGAAGCAGCCACTTTGATAGACAGTTTGGGTGCCGGTCATGTGGTGGCACCTGAGCACCCTGAACTGCTGGCAGCACTTTGGAAAACACTCGCCAGCGACCGCACACTCCTAAATGTGGATTCACAGGCTAGAGAATGGGTCCGCCAAGAGTACCTTTTCAGAGGACCTCAAAGATTTCTCGGCTTGATTGAAAATATCGTGGGAGAATCCAATGAAACTTGAGCTTGCCAACTGGAGACAAAAAGCTAAACACTACGGAGTCGCGGTTGCAATTGCACACCAATTCCTTGTAGAAGATCCCGTTGGATTCACAGCAAAAGCTGCCGAGAAGTTCCGCCAGTCTAACCGACCGTTACTAAGCGTTTTGGCAAATACTACTAAATCGGTGCTACAACGCTACTCCTACTCACCCATGGACGAATTCCTCGACCAGGGCGAGCTCTCAAAAGCGGTCATGTGGGCGGAGCAGCAGAGACGATTGAGCCGACGAGAAGCTTCTTTGCGAGACAGCACCAATGACAAACTCAAACGTTTAGACCATATATTCGCTACAGGATGCAAAATCAATCGCACCGGCGTAGTCGTACACTATTTAACCAACTCACTCCCCTATACCAACTCCGGCTACACATTGCGTTCTCAAAAGGTACTTCAAGCCCAACAGGACGCGGGAATCGCAACATTTGCTATCACCCGAATCGGATATCCCCTAGTAATCGGAAACGTCCCTTCAGCAAACCAAGACGAAATCGATGGGATCACTTACCGGCGTGCCCTTCCGAAACATTTTCCAATCTCAATTACAAGACGCGATGCGAAAGCAGTAACCGAGTTGGTTAAATACTGCCGAGAAGTCGGAGCACAGGCTATTCACACCACAACCGACTACTCAAATGCAATCGTTGCATCTGAAGCTGCAGCGCAACTAAAAATTCCTTGGGTATACGAGGTAAGAGGTGAGCTCGAGTCCACCTGGGCGTCAAGGCGCGGCCACGACGCGGTGAATTCTGAATTCTACAAAAAGGCACGTCAGGCTGAGACGAATGCAATGCTTGCGGCTTCCCATGTAGTCGTCCTCAGTGAGATCTACAAGAAGGAAGCGATCTCGCGTGGAGTGTCTAGTGAACGTATCACCGTGATCCCGAATGCAATCGAATTAGGGGCAATACAGCAAAAACCGAGTACCAATTCAATCCGTAAAAAGCGTCATGAGCTGGGAATAAGCGAAGAAAACAAGGTTGTCGCAGCTATCACATCGATTGTCGAATACGAGGGCTTAGAGACGCTCATAAAAGCGATCAAGCTATTACCTGATAAGTTTATTGCAGTAGTTGTGGGAGATGGAATAGATCGGCCACGACTTGAAAAGCTTTCGGAGGAGTTAGGTAGCCGAGTGCGGTTCGTAGGAAAACAGCCGCAAAATGAGATTGACATTTGGTATGCAATCGCCGACGTCTTCGTTATTCCCCGACTCGACCTTCCCGTCACGCGAAAGGTTACTCCGATAAAGGGATTACAGGCGCAAGCATATGGTATCCCCATTGTGGCGAGCGATCTACCAGCGCTGAGGGAAGTTACGGGCAATATCGAAACTTACGTTGCTCCGGGAGACGCCAGCGCATTAGCAGAAGCGATTAAACAACAACCCAGCCAAGTAAATGAAACTGGCATTCAATGGGCATATACCCGAACCTGGGAACAGAACTCAAAACGGTACCAACAAATATATGAAGACTAGATCTCAACGTGAGGTAGGTTCAGCCCATAAGTTTCGATCACAGCACTCTGTGCTAGAACGGTGTCGGCTACTTCCCAAGTGTGTCGCCCATGCCTAACAACTAGAAAGTTAAATGGATCAGTTGAATAGATTTGGACGTTACTCAGCCTGATATCTTTCAGAAAGGCTGAGTCTTCGCCTTTACCAAGTTCACGAAACGGGTGTTGCTCAAATATTTCGCGCCTGCCCATTAGCGTTGCCCCCGCGACAAAGTCAGTCAGCTGGTTTGCCGATTCACACCGCCGCAATGCAATTACATTTTTGTCAGAGAAATACAAATAGTTAGCTGCTTTGCCGACGATATCGACATTGCGAATACTGAGATTCAGAAACTGATCCAAAAGATAATTGTCGAGATAAAAGTCGTCATCATCAAACTTTGCGATAAAATCACCTTTACTTGCGGTAATAAGGCGATTTAAGCAATAACCGAGTGGGGAAGTCTTGGGCTCATAAAGAGCGCCTTCTGCTTTGTATCCGTGCGTTAAGATAATTAGTTCTTTATTCGGATACGTTTGTCGGTCAAATTGTTCACGAACATGGGCAATTTGTTCCGGCCGCTTAGTAGATACGATCACGCTTAGCAGAGGGAAATTCTTACCTTGCTTAGCAAATTTGTTCAGTGCAAATTCGCGGAATTGTTTTGTCGCAAGCTTTTTACGGGCTAATGGCGAGTTGAGCAGCTCCCGGCTTTCCGCTTCCATTTCGACTACAGGAACGCCTTTCAAAACCACCGCCTCCCACTCAGCTCTCGTAGCAACTACGACAAGGTCCGCAAACCCTGCTACCTCTTCTATTTGCTTTTTCTTAATGAAGCGCGCAAACCTCCCTGCGCCTGGATGGGTTTCTAAGTAAGCAATCTTGTATTTTTTTGAAAGCTGACGGCCAACCTTGCTGTATTTCGAGGAAGCTAGATGAAAGCCTCTGGAATCTGAAATCTCATTACGGTGGGAAAAAGGCCGTGGCGCACCTAAGGGAAGTTGGCGTTCAATAATGAGAACCGCCTCGATCAACCAGTTCCTTAACAACTTGATTCTACTTCCCATTTGTCACCCAGAATAGTTTCTCAATCGGGAGATATTTAACAAAAAGCCCTACTTTCTCGGGCAATAGTTTCGGTACCAAGCAGGCAGCGATCGTCTCCGGCGGGGGTGGCACATGGCCTTCGCCCCATGAGCCTTCTATTACTTCCACGTCGTGGTTCAAACTAGTTAGGAAAGGGCGCGCATGTGTCTCAAGATGTACGTCACTTAAATTCTGAAAATATGTAATTGCAGGTTTTGAATCAAAAGACGCATAGTAGTTAGCAAGATTTGTAACTTGCTGAGGATTTTCCCCACAAACCCTTCTCCACTCCGCGACAGAGTGTTTATGGTGGTATTGCTCGATATCCGTCTGCGGATTCATTACGACAGCTTCTGCTTTATGCACAAGCCTCGGTGCGGCCGCCAAAGCGGCAAAACCACCAGCAGAACCGCCTAAAAGAACAGCTTTTTTCTTCCTCCAGCGCGCAAGGACAGCGTCGATTATTTGACTGGTAAGTTCTTGGATAGGCTCACTTGAAATTCCTGTATACCAACCGATCCGAATATCCGGGTCAACGGTGAACGCAGGATCTGAGATTGATATAAGAGAAACGGGAATTTTTTCCGACAATCCGACCCCTGAAAAATATGGAGGCACACCCTTTCTCCTGTCGACCGCACCTCCAAAAACTACTAAAACATGACCATACGGGCGGTATCTGAGAAGCACATCAAGGTGCGACTTTCCCAAGCATATTGTGTGGATGCCATTTCCATAGTGCTCACTTGATAGAAATTTTTCGACGCTCCCGTACAAGACCTGCGGAGACTGCCACTCTGTATAATTTGATTGATCTAACATTCCTATCCTTCAAGCCCTGACTACGGAGTGCACACGTTTCATATCGCGGTAGTCCACCTCTCTTGAGAGGCCTCCTAGCACTCGCTTCCCAATCGGAATCATTACACGGCAAGATTATTAACATGAATGCTACTTCTTTAAACGAACTTCGCTCCACTGTCCGCGCCGCGTACAAGAAAGGATTAACTAAGAGTCTTGAAAGACTTGCTACGACAGATGAGTTTTTCGAATTAGCTCAGTACTGCAGCTACCGCGACCATGAGTTGGACACACTCGATCAAGCGGAACTGAATATCACTTACGGCGAAAAAAGGATGTTGGCCGCCATTCTCGACACTAGGCAGGAAATCACTACCCCCAAACTTGAGGTTATTAAGCATACTGCTGGTCGGAATTATCAATTTAGCGTAATCGTTTGTGTACGAAACACAGCCCACTTTTTGCCTGCACTTTTAGCTTCTTTGGCGTCTCAAACCTTTACTAACTTTCAAATCGTTTTTGTTGACGATGCATCGACCGACTCCAGCTTGTCAGTTTTATCGGACTGGGTTCAAACCCGGACAAACGTAACCCTCGTCCACAGCAATGTAAATCTCGGCCCCGCGGCCGCACGCAACGAGGCACTACGATTCTGCCAAGGAGACTGGATATCGACTATCGATAGCGACGATTTCATTCACGCCAATTATCTAGAACGCGTTAATGACTTTATAGACAGATCTCCGAACTGTGCTATGTACACTACGCGACCACTCCGCGTTAATGGCTTAACCGGTGAAGTCGCAGATTCTTTACCTCTGGCTTTCAAATATCGAGACGGAGATCGCGTAATTGACCTCGACTCCCGCCCAAACCATATTCAGCTCGGCGCAACTGCCTTTCTTGACCGAAAATTCATGCAATCGCACTCCCTTCTTTACGATCCACGCGTTCAGCCAACCTTTGAAGATGGCAATCTCATCGCGCGATACCTGCTTAAGGTCTCTCGTGATACAAACAATCCTCCCTTAGTAGGGGAAATATCAAACGCTTTTTACTTTTATCGCTCCAGACCCGAGAAAAATTCGCTTGTTCAGAGTAGTTGGCGGAAGGGCGAAAGGTATGATGACCAAATTGTTTACGGATATCTTCCCTTGCTGGAAGAATGCGAAGATGATGTCCCGCTTTGGCTCGGTAACACCATCCTCTACGATATTTCCTGGTATTTCACTGAGGAACTGGCTAACCGACCTCGCACCCAATGGATTCAGAGCCACCCTCACCTGAGGTCCAAATTTTTAGAAAATCTGGAAGCCGTTTTTGCCCTGCTACCACACAGAAGCCATCCGTGCCGCAACGTACCGCTTACAGTTTCTAATGCATGGGATAGCCTCTACTGGGGGTCACAGGTAGTTGGAGAATATAATCAAATCTTCTTTGGGGCATTGTCGAGCCCAGCACAACGTAACAAAACTCCGACTTCGCAGATGGCCGGAAACCCGCTCTGCTGGCTTAGCCGGATGCGCATCCGAAGACTAGTTACCGGCGACAGTTTTGGTGCGAATCTAAAAAACGCTATAGGAAGACGCGCGCGCCACATAATAAAGAAGACCGCACGTATTCAGGCCACAGTTATTAAGTTAATTTCTCCGTATATTAACAGATACCAGGACGCACTTGTCTTCATCGATCGTGCTGAAGGGGCCGGCGATAATGCGGAACATCTATTTCGCTGGGTAACAGAAAACACAGACGAAAAAACCTTTTTTGTTTTGTCTAAATCCTCACCAAGTTGGGCGCGTCTACGTGACGAAAAGATAAAACCACTCCCCTACGGCAGCGTTCGCGCAAAACTGGCGTACCTATCCGCACGAGCAGTAATTTCTTCGGATGCGGTTGTGGAATCACGCCAGTTGGCGCCCCATTATTTGTATGGCCATAATAATGCCCCGTTTATTTTTCTCCAACACGGTGTTATTTATAATAAAAATATCAAAAATATAAGCAATTGGCTAAACAGAATCAATATAGACTTAATATTCACAAGCACTTTCGCAGAATATCAACTATTGACTGCTCCGGATTCACCTTTCGCGATAGCGAATGACAGGGTAAAGCTGGTGGGAATGCCTAGATGGGATCGACTCAGGCAGCTCGACGCCTCTCTACCATTTGACAAAAAGATCGATGTCATCCTGATGCCAACATGGTTTCCCGATAGCATATATGACAACTGGTTTGCCCTAGCGGAAAATCTGGCTGACACCTATAACGTCGCGCTCGTGCTCCACCCTTCGATCGCCCGGCAAACTGGAGCCATCGTCGCGAAGAAGTTTCAAATTCTAGATCCTCGAGTAGATGATTTTCAACGCGCTATTTCCCAGACTGATGCTTTCCTAACCGATTACACCTCTGCAATGTTCGACGCACTCTTTTTACGAAAGAAGGTCGCATTTATCTTCCAAAACAGAGGGAAAATAATAACGGAGGAGAGCTCCATCCAAGAAATCCCCGTGCTGGATAGTGAAGCCGCTGTCAGAGGATGGTTAGACCACGGAGCAGAGTTAAATTCGTACCCGTCATTTAACGATTCCGATTGCTACTCAAGAGATACCTACAGGATCATCCAAGAATATTTGGCCCGCTAGCATAACCCAGTTGGGTGTGCACACGGTACAGATTTCAAAGCTCCGTCGCAGCAGACCTGCCTGTTTGACTTGGACTGGGGATGAAGGGCCCAATTCAGAAGCAAGACTCAATCGCAAACTTTTGGCTAAGCGGGACATTAGTAGGAAATCCCCAAAAACATTCAACTAGGCCATTCGACACCCTAACCCGGCTGACAGTTTACTACCAACAACGAGACGTTCCCACGTTGACACTCAACATTGGCCGACAGTCTCCGATCGATCGATTGTAGAACGCCCATCAAACAACAGGGACAGGGAGAATCAGAGCTGCGAGTATTTTCGGGTAGTACACAAATTAATGCGGTTAAAAACGAAGCTCATTCCATTATTATCAGTGTCCAAACTTCTCCATAAGGCTGGTCATGATTGTATTAGTCGACATGCAGCGTCTACGACAGGCCCTCTACAGCGTCATATTTTTGCCTAGTTTTTCCCCGAATATGTGGGGATATTCTCCTAGAGTGCCTCCACAGCTCTTAGCACACGTTCACTGTTAGCCTTATCGTCAAAAGCAAAGAAATCATCGACTCGTTTTCGATACACGTTGTCTAGGGCGCTTTCGGATTTCATCAAGTCGATTAAAGCGTCAACTGTAGACGCAAGATCATAAGTAACCGGCCCAAAACCATTTTGTTCAAATGAGAAGTAACTCTTCTTCCATAGATGATTTTGATAAAAGGCTTGTTGGTCAAATTGACTGTAGACGACGGGCTTCCTCAAGTATGCGAAGTCAAACGCTACAGACGAATAGTCTGTGACCATGATTGACGACCGTGCAAAATAGTCTCGATAGTCATTGGGTGGAGCCGCTACTCGAAAACGGTCCGTTCCTTCAAAGTCTATAGCCTGTGCGTAAAAACTAGGATGCAAAACTAGTTCAGCTCTGTAACCATACTCTTCCATTGCCTTGTTAAGACGAGGATCAAAGATCAATTGCTGGTAGAAGTCATAATAATCACTTTGAGTGAAGTGAGGGTTGTACCCACGCTCGCCAGTGATTGGGTCCGCATCTCCAGTTAGGTTTTGCCTCCATGTTGGGGCAACCATGATTAACTTTTCGGCAGCATCGTCAATACGGTCATATCGTGGAAAACCAGTGAGTACGACTTCTTTACCCGAATAGCCATAGTCCCTATCTAAAATGCTCTGTCGCTCAGCCTCTGAGCTTGTTACGAACACCTTAATATCCTTGGCAAAACGATTCAGCCAAGTTGACTGGTCATGGACAGTAATGCCGTGAGCTAAGAAAACGAAATCAAATGTGAGCCTATCTAGGAAGAGGTTTCTATCTTCCTTGAAAGGATTAATTATAAAGTCATCCGCATGCGAGGAGAGTACTTTGTCAGCATTGAGCATCAAGATCTTATGTTTGATGCTCCCCGGCTTCAGCACTTTTCCAATCTTGCTCAGTCTTTTATAGTCGCCGGATTTGTCCGAGACCATGAAATAAATGTTGGATTTGCGATATGAAATGGCGCACAGATGAGCAAAGAGGGCTTCGCCATTATCACCACCACTTGAAAGACGATCCGATATGATCCACAGTTCCCTTTTCTTAAAAAGGGCGTAAATACTCGCCAATGCGCGGAGTGCAAATACTGAACTCTTCTTCATGGTCTTTGGCGAATTGGTTTTACTTCTCACCGTCAACCGCCAGAAAGATAACTCTCTCTTGATTCTCTGAACTGAGGAGTTACTCAACACTTTCAGGGCGTCGTTCCGAATATTCTGAATAACGAACGCATCCGCTGCCCAGTAGGTAGAGATACCATTCGGAATTCGAGACTTCTCCTTATTGAAAAGCTTGCCCTTAATCACCTCTCCATCAGGCAAGCGCACGGCGGGCCAGATACGATCCCCGACTTCGATTTTGGTTTCAAACTTGTAGACGATCCGGTCAAGAACTAGATCTCCCAGGAACTCCACGTTGGGCCTGTCATCTTGGATCCGTTCAGAAGGTAAGAAAGAGCCATTTTTTACAAATCCGTACTCAACGCCCTCGAAAGGCATTCCAAAATGATACCCTTCGAGCCGTAGAATGTTCCCCTCTAGCTCGCAGAGGTGAATAGTGCAGATCTTTGCGCCTTCATTATAGCTCGCAATTCTCGTGCCACGATAGAAAAAACCGTTCCCCCGCTGCTCCGCGTTGGCAAGGGGATCATCCCCATACTTGAGCCTGAGCATGTGAATCTTGTGCTCCGCAAAGATATTGCGGAGCGCCATAATTACATCGACATCAATATAAGTGAGCAGAGACCTAAACAGCCGTTTATATCTCTCCTCCTCATCCGCCGACAACACAGATTGCGCAGACTGCTTAATCCTCCATTGCAAGTCGTACGCCACGACATACTGCACATATTTCGGAACAACACCATTTACCGCGGTGAGATAGAAAAGACAGGCGTCTACGTTCCACAACGTGTCCCAATACCAAAGTGGATTTGCTTGAGATCCTTGAATAGCTGAGGATTGATCAGCTCGCCGACGATAGTTCAAGTGCGCTGTGGAGACCACACCGTATTTTTGCTTCGACTGAATGAGGCGAGTGAGGAATAGCTTATCTTCGGAGTATTTTCGAGTAGCGTCGAAGCGCAATCCTGTACTTTCGATCGATTCTCTAGTCAAGAAAGTGGCTGGGGCATGCAAGTGAATCGCATCGAACTCTCGCCGCGTATCGATAACGCGGGTGCCACTATTAAATTTAAAGTTTAAAGGGTGTTCGCCGACTGTAGCATCAAAAAAATACATCGGGATTGCTACTACATCAACTTCTTGCGAGTTGTGCTCGAAAAAGTCGAGAACATCGGACAAAACATTGTCCGACCAAGTATCATCTGAATCCAAGAGCGCTATATACTTACCTTCAGCAATTTCGATGCCATTGTTTCGGGCTATCGACACACCCTGGTTAGGCTGCTGGATTACCTTTATAAGACGAGGATACTGCTTCTCATACCGAAGGCAAATATCTAGAGCGTTGTCAGGACTCCCATCATCAATAATGAGCACCTCGGACCTAGCCAAAATATCCGGATCCTGGTTGAGAACACTGTCTAAGGTTTCACCCACAAAGGCTTCGGTTCCATAAACTGGAATAATAACGCTAAAAAGAAGCTCATTTTCCCGCGCCGACCTTGGTCGCATATTTGCTCGTTTCTTTTCCGCTAGGTTGCGCATTTCGTTCCACCGCTTGTTCCAAATTGTCAAGTCTGTTTGAAAATGCTAGCTAATTCATAAAAGACATCCAACTTTCGGCACTTTGTTGCCGGATAGCCACAGAAAAGAGATCCATTTTCCTTTTGACTGCGTAATAATTAGTTTACACAACTATAAAGACTTCAGGAGCATGGTCGCTAACACCGTATACATTATCTGCCACTGCCACGAGATATCCGCCATTGTATTAAATTGGGATAAACCGCGCTTACAGAGCCAAGCGCGCTGTCAAAGAAGATGCCCACTCGATTACTCCCTCCAGTGACTTTTTACTCCCAGCGTAAACTTGTCATCCAGTAAAACTGCGCGTGTATTCGCCGACGGAAAATCATCCGTGCGCGTTTCTAAAATTGTCACTGCCCTTTGGCATTAACAGAATTTTAACCTTCACCTTATTCGTCAGTCTGACAGAAAACTACGAATCATGACCTGTGATGCAGATTGCTAGGCGATGGACGCTCTACAGCGCTCCACGATGTAGTTAATTGTTGTATATCCCAGGCTAAACCAGAAATCATTTTATATAAATCCTCACGAAATTATTCGTTAATCGATCTCGTTCGAATCTTTCCGACACACTATCGGCCATCTGCTATTAACATTTTTCCTTCACACAAGCCAGGGTAGGCAATGTGTCATTTAACACTGGCGAGATTTGGGGAGGTCCTTTTGAAGAAGGCCATCAAGAATGTCTTTCTCACTGATGACAATTCGTCTCGCGTTTGCTTCGCGTTCGAAGAAATCAATCAGTTCTGCGACAACAACCGAACCTGCTGCAATGACGTCGGCTCGCTCTGGGTGTACCACGGGATTGGTCCGGCGCTCCTCCGCAGTTTTGTTTCGAAGGTCTTCTGCGACCTTGCGAATACGGTCGAAGGAAATCTCCGACATGTGGATCCGTTCCGGATCGTAGGAATCGAGTTTCTGAGCGAGTGCGGAGAGCGTTGTGAACGTACCGGCACAGCCGACGAAGGTACGTGCCTGGGCAAACGGCACCACCTTTGAAGCCTCGGCGATTCGGTCAGCGATGTACTCGCGGGCGGCAGCGGTTTCTTCTACCGTGGGCGGATCGGTAGGCATGAAGCGCTCAGTGATGCGCACGCACCCCATCTGGGTGGAAACCGCGTACAGTTGGTCAGCGGTCTGCATGACGAACTCGGTGGATCCGCCGCCGAGGTCAATCACGCAGAACGGCCCGCGTTCCTGGTCAAGGTCTGCCGTAGCGCCAGCAAACGACAGGGCCGCTTCTTCCTCGCCAGAGATCACTTCGGCTTCTGCGCCGGGCTGGATCTTGCCCAGGAGTTCTCGGGTCATGGCGAAGAAATCCTCGCGGTTGCCCGCGTCGCGAGTAGCGGAGGTAGCCACCATGCGTACGCGGGTGACGTTCTCGCGCTGCATTTCGTCGACATAGTCCGCGAGTGCTACGCGGGTGCGTTCGATGGCCTCAGGGGCGAACTGTCCAGTCTCGTCGACACCTTGGCCCAGACGCACGATGGTGTTGCGACGGGAGACCTCGCCGGTTTCGGTGTCGTGGATAAGCAGACGGATGGAGTTGGTGCCGCAGTCCACGGCGGCGACGCGGGTCACTGCAGCCCCTCCCCTGCTTCAGCAAGTGTGATGCCGAGATCCTCAAGCGTCGGCCAATCCTCCGGAATCGCGGTGCCGCGCAGGTTGCCGTGCTCCGCAGCGAGGGCGACCGCCTCGGTGCCGAAGCGGACACGCTCGGGTCCTTCTGCGAGCGCGTAGGCGATGAGCACGTGGAGGCACTTCACTCGCTCCGGCATACCGCCGCCGGAAAAATCGGTGCCGAGATCCTCGATGGCGTTGCGCTCTGCGAGGAAGTATTCGTGGGCGGCCTGGTAGTCGCGTCGTAAAGCTTCGCCCTCAGCGGTATCAGCGTTGAGACGGGTTTCCATCCACTTCATCACCTGAGCTACCTCAAGGCGTGACGCTTCGGCGGTAAGACGCGGATCGGTGAGGTAGTAGAGGGTGGGGAACGGGGTGCCGTCGTCAAGTTTTGGCGCCGTTTTCACCACAGCCGGCTGATTGTCCGGGGTGGTGTAGGCAATCGCGAGGACACCGCGCGGCGTGCGGCCGAGCTGCTCAGCGACAACGGCGAGCTGTTCATCGGAAGGAGAAGTATGCATGCGGACTATTGTCCCATACGCTGGCTACTGCACTGGCGTGAGAGCTTCCACTCGTCAATCTTTCGCCCATCAGTCGGTATCAAACTCAACAGTGTGGTTCAACACGCCAAATATCTCGATGCCTCATTTTGGAACAAAGTCTCCACCGAGACGGATCCTCTCCGCCTCTTTCATGAAGTAGCTACGCATTGATTCCTGAGAGATATCCGCATAGTAAACCGCTCGTTGAGAACCGTCCGGGTAGGTCGCTTCGTGCCACGGAGACCCATGCATGTGTGTGTAATCAGCCAACTTGAAAGCCGCTGTCCCTCCGTAGTTGGCCAATACATACTCTACAATCGAATGGTCTATATTGTTCAACCTTTTGCTGTCTCCTCCAAAATCGAAGTCAGCATCGACGTATGCCTGGTTCGCGTGGCGTTCATAAACGCTAGGCACAACGGGACCGTACCGCCAGGCTTCAATTGGCTGGTCAAAGGCCGGCTTCCCCCAGACAGCCAAACTCCAGCCCTGGATGAAATACAATAGCTTTTGCAATTTCACGGTTTCGAGTTGTCGCCCGTGCGCTAATCGCGCCACTATCGCCTGTGCAAAGTCATGTGCGTTCGCCGTCATTATTTCGACCTCCCAACTGGCGCTATTTTGCCGTCATGTATCAGTTCCAGGTAGTCGGACTGATAGGCGCGGAAGTCCATCGCTCCACTGAATTCCTTCTCGTAAACATCGAAGTAAGTTAGCGAGAACATTTCAGTTATGGAATGCACAATCCTATCAACTTCGGCGCTAATTGCGTTCTTTTTTGGAAAATCAACAGTGATCGCCCCGATGACGACCCTGGCCCCATTACCGTCTTTGGGAGTTCGGATAGGCGATACAACAAATGAGTTGTAGCCGTTTCGAAAATTCGGCTTCACCGCCCCGAATATAACTGGTGGATTTTTGACATCGTTTACCACCACCCTTGTCCCCTCGTCACGTACTACTTTCAAGAACTGGCTACCTGCCGCGTCATCATGAGTGAAGGTGTCTCTGGCGGAAGCGTGTGCACGCCCACCGCCTCCAGCTTCTGCTTCTAGATAGAATCGGGAATTTAGTTGAGACTTCCCGTGACTTTCTTCGTAGAAGCACGAGGAGTATCGGTAAACACAGACCCTAGCTTGGTTTCCGAGTATCGACACGGCCTCCTTCGCAATGATATCCACCAACTTAACGACGGCCGTCTGACTTGCCCCCTTACTCGGTTCACGACCTACTTCCGACCGGTACTCGTTGATTGCCTGTAAACAACTGTCGATCCGCTCCACAAATCGGCTCGAACAACCTGATTTGTTAGCACGCACTTGGATAAAACGGATCAGTGTTGGGATAACTACCAGCCCCACAATCAAAAGCACCATACCGATCCAAAAAGAACGTGCCGAGATGCTTTTCCCTTCCACCCAAGCAGCAACAACAGGCGAAGCGAGAATCGTGCCGGCCGTAACGAGCGAAGCTGCAATGAGCTCCAGAATGAATTTGACGGTTGGACGCCAATCGGTAGCTAAGTGGCGCGCTGGTTCGTATGGAGTGGTTTGGTCGGTATCGACTTCATGAGATTTGTGCTTGCCAAGAAACATTTTCGTTCCTAACCCCTTATGCGCTCTGTGGCCCAATGATGGTGAAAGAGATTGAACCGTCAACGGCCAGGTTCGGGCGCAGGCCCCTCAGAGTCCAGAACCTCAGGCGCCGGCGCCACGGGTGCCGGCTCTTCTGGCGCAGGCGCTTCGGGGGCGGAGGGGGGCGGACCGTCGTCGATAGGCGGCAGCTCCTCGGTGGGGATGTCACGGAGCGAATCCCACAGCACCTCGGACCACTCGCGGTCGTCCGGGATCTCGTCGGCAGCGGTGGTGATGTTATCGGGGGCAGACATGCGCGGATCAAGGATCCGCCAGACGGTCTCCCCCTCTTCCACCACGCCCAGGCGGCGGCGTGCTTCTTGACGCATGAAGGCATCGTCTTCGTACATGGCAATGTCGCTTTCAAGCGCCTGCTTGCGTGCCTCCAAGCGTTCGATGGACTCCTGGGCGCGGGCGATCTCAGCGCGGCCCTCGTAGTAGTTCCGAAGGGGTGCGGCGATGGCGAGGAGGACGAGCAGGACGACGCTGATCAGGATGACCACGCTGGCCATGTCCTGCTTTGGAAACACGCGCGCCCGCCTCGTGCGGGAGCGTTGCGCGCGCTCCGCAGCGCGCTGGGCACGCTCCGCGTCGCGACTCGCGACTGGCACCGTGTGCGACTTGCGGGGACGTGGCGGGCGCTTCTTCATAGGTAAGCAGTCTAGATGCGCTTGAGGATTTCGCGGACTGCGGCGCGGCCAGAGGAGCGGTCATGGGGTCGTCGATACGCTTGCTCCAGCGCTCGGTGGCCGCAGCCTCGACAGTGAGGCAGAGGAACATGATGCCCAATACGTACGGGTTTATCGCCAACTTCGCGTATCAGGATCCCACCGGGCTGCGGAGAGTTCTCCAGCAAGCGTTGGGTTGAGCACTTCCGATGCAAACGCAGTCGCCTGAGCGAAATCGTGGTACTTCACGGCCAGACCGTCTCACGCCTACTTGTCGCCATTGCCCACCTGCCTTGCGAGTTCCTGCATTTGCTTGCGAAGCGGCTCCATTTGTTCAGCGATTCGTGCGTTGATGATTGCCAGGCTCTCCTCAAGACCCTTAAATACGCTCAGGTGAATTGATACGCGTTCAACGGCGTGGTCAATGAGCGCGAGGCGATTGCGCCACTCCGCGCTGTCTTCCACAGAGGACGCTTCAGCGCTTAGCTCGGCGACCAATTGTCTGCCGGACTTCGCCTCGTAGTAGCGGGCTGAAGGGGCGAGCTTGCTCGCGAGGTCGTCGATACGCACGCCCTCCTTCCGGAGAGCGTCCGCGACAAGGTCTGCGAGGTACCCGCGCTCAATCTTGGCCTCGGCCAAATCACCAACGGTGCGGGTGACGCTTGTCACCGGCAGTCCATCCACCGACACAATGTCCTCCTCAGGAAGATCACGACGGGTGCGGATGCGGACTCCTTGCTGCCGCGTCTGCTTCGTGCCGCCGGTTGAAAACGTGAACTTCGGCGGAATCAAACGGCCGATCCCGTGGATGAGAGCAGCCGACTCGTGCGAGACCACCACGGGCTGCTCGTCCTCCCAGCGCTCGTCGATGAACTTCTTTGGCTCGAGAGATAGCCACGCCGCCCGAATCTCATCGTGGGGTCCACCCTGATGGGACGGCAGCAGATAGACGCCATGCCGCGCTCGGTCAAGATCACCGCGCTCCACGAGGCGGGACAGCTGCAGGCGTTCAATCCCCTCCCGTCCCGCTTGGCCGGTGGTGACGATCCCCCACTGGTCGGAGGCGACCATCTCTAAGGTCGCTAACACATCTGCACGCTTCACCAACCCCTCCTTTTGCGTTTGTATCCGTGATTGCGGACGATTGTATCATTCAAAGCGATACAATCGTCCGTTTGTTTCGATACAAACGTCAGATTTGGACATAAAGAAGCGGCCCCGCACCGAAAACGGGCGGGGCCGGACGTAGCGGTGAGCTACTGCCTACTTCTTAAAGCGCGGGAAGGCGTCGCGGCCGGCGTACACGGCGGCGTCGCCAAGCACCTGCTCAATGCGCAGCAACTGGTTGTACTTCGCCACACGCTCGGAACGAGCCGGGGCACCAGTCTTGATCTGGCCGCAGGACAGCGCCACGGCCAGGTCGGCGATGGTGGTGTCCTCGGTCTCGCCGGAACGGTGCGACATCATGGTGCGGAAGCCGTTGCGGTGTGCGAGCTCGACGGCGTCGAAGGTCTCGGTGAGGGTACCGATCTGGTTCACCTTGACCAGCAGAGCGTTCGCGGCGCCCTTCTCGATGCCTTCGGCGAGGCGCTTCGGGTTGGTGACAAAGAGGTCGTCGCCGACGATCTGGATCTTGTCGCCAAGCTTCTCGGTCAGGGCGACGTAGCCGTCCCAGTCGTTCTCATCCAGCGGGTCCTCGATGGAGACGATCGGGTACTGCTCCACCAGGTCCGCGTACACCTGGATCATCTCCTCGGCGGAGTGCTTGCCGCCCTCGAAGTTGTAGGTGCCGTTTTCGTAGAACTCGGAGGAGGCGACGTCGAGGGCGAGCGCGACATCGCTACCAAGCTTGTAGCCCGCCTTCTCAATAGCCTCGACGATCAGGTCGAGGGCGGCCTTGGTGGAGTCGACGGACGGGGCGAAACCGCCCTCGTCGCCAAGACCCGTGGACAGGCCCTTGGACTTAATCACGGACTTCAGCGCGTGGTAGACCTCAGTGCCCATACGCAGCGCCTCGGCGAAGGTCTCCGCGCCGATCGGGGCGATCATGAACTCCTGGACGTCCACGCCAGAGTCGGCGTGTGCACCACCGTTGAGGATGTTCATCATCGGCACCGGAAGGGTGTGCGCATTCGGGCCGCCGATGTAGCGGAACAGCGGCAGCTCGGCAGCCTCAGCGGCAGCCTTCGCCACAGCCATCGACACACCAAGCAAGGCGTTCGCGCCCAAGTTCTTCTTGTTGTCGGTGCCGTCGAGCTCGATCATCGTGTTGTCGATCAGACGCTGATCGTCCGCCTCAAACGCGATCAGGGCGTCCGCGATGGTCTCGTTGACGTTCTCAACCGCCTTGAGAACGCCCTTGCCGTCGTAGCGGTCGTCGCCATCGCGAAGCTCGTGAGCCTCATGCTCACCCGTCGACGCACCCGACGGCACCGCAGCCTGGCCATGCGAGCCATCCGACAACAGCGCTTCCACCTCCACGGTCGGGTTACCGCGCGAATCCAGAATCTCGCGAGCAAAGATGTGCATGATGTCAGCCATGAGTTCTCCTTAACGTGGACATAGGCGTGGAAAATGACTTGGCGAAAAATTCCGTCCACAAGTCTAGCCGTTGCCCTACCGGTGGGCAGGCTGGTTCATGGCATAGTTGGCCGCCGCGTCGCGCACACGAGCGAAATAGTCGCTGGACTGGTTATACGCGTAGATGGCCTGGGTCCACCCCTCCTCGGTGGCCAGGTCGCGGGGTGTGCCGCCGGAATTGCACAGGAGGTTCGCGGCACCTAAGGCGGCGTCGTCGATCTGCTGGGGGTTCGGGGTTCCATCGCCGTTGGCGTCGCGACCAAAGCGCGCCCAAGACTCTGGAATGAACTGCATCGGGCCGACGGCGCGGTCGAACTCCGTGTCGCCGTCCAGCTGACCATGGTCGGTGTCCGGGACCTTGGCAAAGCCGTCCCCGTTCAGTTGCGGGCCGATGATGGGCGGTTGCGGGTAGCCGTTCTCGTCCAGTTTGGAGTAATCGAAGCGGCCGCCGTACGTGCCGTGGCGGGTCTCCACCCAGCCGATGCCGGCAAGCGTGTTCCAGGTCAGGTTGCAGTGCGGCCAGGCTTCCTCGGCGATCAGCGCAGCGTTGGCGTAGGCGCGCACGGCCTGGCCGGACATGTTCGTGGCCTCGCCGATGCTTTGCGACCAGTCAAAGAGTTGGTCGGAGGTTCTGCCCGGCGCGTGGACGTCGATACGCGGGGGCGCCTCCGCGGTCGCAGGTGGGACCGTGAGCGGGGCTTTTTGCTTCGGCTCTGTTGTGTCGAAGTTGAAGGCAGACAGCAGCCACGCGATAAGCGCGACGACAAGAATAACGGCCATGGCCGCGCCAAGAATGCCCACGCAGCCACAGCCGCGAGCAATGCGTCGCGGTGTGATCATGGGCGCAAAGTGTACCGGGTGCGGTTGCGGCGCAGTGCGGGGGTTAGGCGGTGCCAGAAGTAACAATTTTCACACAAACCACAACAATCACAGCTGTAACAGTTATGATGCTTTGCGACCTATCAAACTTCCCCGAAAGGACACCCCATGCGCCGCATCACCGCAGCACTCGCAGCAGGCCTCATCGCCGTCACCGGCTTCGCAGGCACCGCAACCCCCGCCAAGGCTCAGACCCTCGAACTCGTCCGCCTGCTCAACGGCAACATCGCCACCGCCAACTGCGACAGCCTCCGCACCGGCCTGACCGCCACCCGCATGGTGAACAAGGACACCACCCGCAGCCAGCTGGTCATGAACCTCAACACCGCCGTGGGCAACGACGCAGCCCTGCGCCTCGTCTCCGCAAGCACCGTTGGTGCGGTTGCGGACCGTGCGCTGGAGTGCGGCATCGTCAAGCCAGACCCAGTCACCCCGTTCGACCAGCTCTTCGCCGGCTCCTCCCAGATGTCCTCCCAGGCAGGCCTGCCGGACATCCGCACCCTCATCCCGGCACTGCCGGCTATTCGCTAGCCTTCCCCTCGACCCACAGACGGTCCTGCGTCCCCTTATCCACAGGCCCGTCTGACCCGTCGAACAAATACGGCGCACGGCGGCGCATCTTATCGACGAACGCCCCCGCCACATCCCCAAACCCAAAGGCACCCCGCTCATCGGCAATCTCCGCATGGAACAACACCTGCAGGAGCAAATCCGACAGTTCCTTCTTGAGTTCCGCGTCGGGCGCCTTTGCGCGAATCGCCTCGGCGACCTCACCAGCCTCCTCCGCCAAAAACGGCAGGAGGCTTTCGTGCGTCATCTCCTGCTCCCACTCACCCCGGCGACGCGCCTCACGCATCGTCTCCACAGCCTGCAACACAGGATCCTCGAGGGAAGGGACTTTGATCAGGGCGGTGGAGTCGTCGTCAAGCAAACGCTCCGCGAACTTCGGATCCGTAGTCACAATCCAATGCCCGTCGCCGTCTACGACATCCAACGCCCAACGCACCGACACCGGCACCTCCGGCGAAAACTCCACACGCCCACGAATCTGGCCAACGAGATTGAGCGGGATCATGTCGGGCCAACGGGCATCCAGAAGCAACACGGTCGCAGTCATGGTGGGAAGTCTAAGGCCTCTATGATGGAGCGCATGACTCAGATCGCCGAAGCACTCGAAACCATCAAACCCAACGCCCAAGACGCGCTACAAGACTCCGTCACCTTCTCCCCCATCCGCTGGAAAACTGGCTGGCCCCACCACCTCCGCCGCGTACCGCCCTTCCGCGACGACGCCACCGCCTCCATCACCCGCGCCGAAGTCTTCTCCTTCGCCTCGGATGTCCGCTCCTCCGACTACGCGCGCGAGCAGATCATCGACTTCCTCGGCGCCTGCTTCGCCTACATCGCCGGCCAATCCAACCAGGTCATGCAAATGCAGGCGTTTCTGCGCAACAAGGGCAACGCTTCCAAGTTGCTGGGTGCGATCCGCAAGCTTGGCGGGCTGTCGCCTATCGACGCCTACACCTCCCTGATCGCAACCGGCCTGGCACCGAAGTATGCATCCGCCGTGGCGTACTTCCTGGCAGGTGAGCAGGATGCTGCTGGGGTCGCGGGTGTCGACGGTGCTGCTGCGCCGGCGATCATCTGCTCCAACCGCGCGCGTCTGGCCGGCCTGGCGAAGGACGCCGACTGGACCGCCGACGAATACAAGGAGTACCTCGACGCTCTGACCGCTGCTCGGGACGCTTACGACTCTTCGCTGCCTTTGGACGCGGTTGAGTGGGCGTTGCGGGAGTTTGCTCGTCGCGAGGCAAAGTAGCGCTGAGTTTTTAGGGGTGAATATGTCGCCCGGCGAGCTTAGGGGCAAACCCGAACTCGCCGGGCTTCAGTGTTTGGTGGGGGTGTTTTAGATCTTGATATTCAACCGCTGAAGGAACTCGAGTGCACTGATACAGGGCACCTTGAACTGCACAGCCACGTCAGGGATCTTTATCTTCTTTAGGCTGTTAGGCGCCGACGCCTCGTTAGTAACGATGGTCGCGCCGTAGCGATATGCCGATGCCACCAACCATGAGTCGGCCTCATTGAGAAACTCCGTAACCGCGGCTTCGTGGTACTTGGGCTTCCTCCCCAGCACTACCCATTCCACGACTTCCTGGTAACAATCGATCTCTTTTTGATCAGGGAAGATTATTTGCTCTTGGCGGACATTCTTCTGATACCAGCCGTACTCAGGAGCACCCCACACAGCAAGCTCTTTATCAACCTCATCATGGAAGTACACACCGTCGGAGAACAACGCAGCTTCAAGTTTCTCCCAAAGCGTCGGAAACACAGTATCCGGATAAACACTGGCCAGGGTGCCCAAGAAGTTGGTGTCCACCAAATACATCAACTACACCGCTTCCCGGCCTCGCACCTGGCGTGCATTGACCAGATTCGCGAACGACTCGCTCGAATTGGTTCCTAGGTACCGCGCAGCCTCCCGTTGCGATATCTGGCCATTCACCGCCGCTTGCGTAACCGTGTCAAAGAATCTTCCGCCAACCCGGGAACGAACCAGCACGTGGTGCGGCGGCGCCCCCTCACCGGACTTCCCCGCTCGCTCTCCAGTGTGCTTCACCAAGGGCAGTACGCGACGTGCTTCCTCTTGATCAATGAGCTCCAATTCTTCGAGGCGCCAGAGCATGGCTTCCCTACTCAGGCCAAAGCGGCGGGCGAGTCGTTCGACTTCGTCTTTGGTCGGCATGGTGTCGTCGAAAAGCTTCTGCACTGCAGATGCCGGAGCAATGAGCTCAGAAGCAAACTGGTTGCACCACCGCTCCAACTGCACGCCGTCCGTATGATCGGAGACACCCGGTTTTCCGAGCACAACGTGGCCAAGCTCATGCGCGAGGCTGAACAACTGCGCGGTCTTTGCATCGCGAGTGTTGATGAAGACGAGACAGAAACCATCGTCTTCAATGGTGAACCCGCGAAACTCATCGACGCTCAAACGACGCTTCGTCGAACTCTCTACGATCGAATTTCGCGCTACCAACACCCCTGCTTCTTCCATCGACAGAACCAAGGCGCGCACTTTATCCGCCCCCGGAAATGGGGCTTCTGCATCAAACCCGAGATGCTCGCGGATGGACAGCGCGACGTCGTGCGGGCGCTGAGAACTCGAGGCGGAAGCGAAAAAGACCGGGGGTTCGATCCCCTCATCCTTTGCGTAGTCCGAGTACCAAGCCAGACGCTGCTGCGACTTGAGAACAACCTCTTGAAGATCTGGGCTCATCGACCCCAACGCAGAATTCCTGACGGTCCGGAAATCTGCAACACCAGTGTCTTCTCCCGAAGGCTCCTTAAGCAGCAACCTCCCGAACGGAATCTTGGCGCGGCGAGCCAAGTCTTGTGCCTGACGCAGCGTGGGTTGTGCGTCCCCCTCCAACCAGGAATCGAATTTTGGAAAACGCTTGAGCAACTCATCGTCATCCAAACCCGTGCGACGAGCGGCCCACTGCAAAACGGAAGGCGTGACCGAAACACGCGGCGAGTTCATCGGCCCACCTCCTTGTCACTCTTCCTGCGAAAACCGAACTCTGCCCAAGACGATAGTGCGTATGGGGTCAGTATGTCACCCAGAGTTGACACGTGAACCGGTTTTGATGTGGAGGGTCGATGCCGCCGCTGTACTGGGCGTGGGGTGTCATGATTCCGGTGGACGGTGAAAC
>NZ_KV801027.1:0-1327 GCF_001810365.1 Corynebacterium sp. HMSC055D05 | reverse complement strand
TGGGGTGTCATGATTCCGGTGGACGGTGAAACCCACCGATCTGGAAGGATTAAATCATGCCACGTAAGTATTCGGATCAGTTTCGTCAGCAGTGCATTGATGAGGTGTTGATGTTCGGCAAGACTCGTGGTGCCGTGGCCCAGGAGTACGGGGTGTCGTCCTCGTCGTTGGGACGCTGGGTGGCCAAAGCCGAAGGCACCTTGGGCACTGGTTCCGGCAGCCACATGCGCGCTGCTGATGCCGCGTCGCAGGACCCGGCAGAGATGGCAAAGCGGATCAAAGAGCTCGAGCGTGAAAACGAGTTTTTAAAAAAAGCGGCCGCCTTCTTCGCCACGGAGCACACCACGAGGACCTCTTCGCGGTAATTGCCCACTTCCACGAAGAAGGCAACCCCTGCCCCCGCTACCCAGTGTCAATGATGTGCCGTGTGTTGGAAGTATCCAGCTCCGGCTATTACGCCTGGCGCAAGCGTAGAGATACTCCGCCGGCCGGTGGCACACCGCGGGCGAAACGCGCGGCGATTACCGATCTGGTTATCGAGATCTTCAACGAGCACAACGGTTTTGCCGGGGCGCGCACTATCTACCGGCAGCTTCAGGCCCAAAACGTTGCAACCACGCTGTATGCGGTGCGAAAGATCATGGCTGACAACACGCTGCACACCAAGTACCGTCGCGCGTTTAAACGCACCACGATCCAAGACCCGCAGGCGAGCGCACGAGCTGATCTGCTTCGGCGCCGTTTCTACCCCGCGATGCCGACAACCTATCTGTGCGGCGACATCACCTACCTGCGCACCGCGCAGGGATGGATGTATCTGGCCGTCGTGATCGATCTGAGCACACGGATGGTTGTCGGGTGGCAGATCGCAGACCGGATGAGTGCGCAACTTGTCGTCGACGCGCTGACCATGGCGCACGCGGCCGGTTTCGTCGCGGGCAACGCGGTGTTTCACTCCGACCGCGGCTCGCAGTACACCTCGAAGCAGTTCGCGCAAACAGCCAAGAAACTCGATGTGCGTTTAAGCACCGGCGCGGTCGGTGTGTGCTGGGACAACGCGGTTGCGGAGTCGATGTTTTCCACGTTGAAGCTGCATCTGCTGTACGAAAAGAAGCAGTTCGCGTCGAAGTTCGACGCCCGCTACGAAGTCGGACACTGGATCGAGGCGTACTACAACCGCCGCCGCATCCACTCCACCACCGGGCTGATCCCCGCCGAAGCAATGCGCCAATTCAAAACCCGCTGCGCCGACACACACGCCGCCGCAGCCTAACCCCCACAACCAAACACAACGGGTTTACCCGTCCACAAAATTTGACACAGCCCA
>NZ_KV801026.1:0-968 GCF_001810365.1 Corynebacterium sp. HMSC055D05 | reverse complement strand
TGCTGAGTGCGCGTAGTTGGTAGGGGTATTCCGAAACGGTGGTAGGGCTGGATTCCGGGTAGTTGGTAGGGCCCCGCGACGGGTTGGGGCTGCTGCTCGTCGCGGGGCCTGTTGATGGTGGTGTGTTACTCGGTTTCTAGTTGGGTGGCTAGGAAGTGGCGCATGTCGTATTCACCGAGTTCGACGCGTTGGCCGGTGTTGAGTCTGCTGACGAGGGAGTCAGCTGCGACTGGGTCGGGAAGTTTTTGTACCCAGTATGCGGCAGTGGTTTGGGAAACGATGATCGTCGGCAGCCTGCCATCGCGGTCGAATATGATCTTCGTTAGGTCTTCTTGCCCGCGTTGGTTGATTCCAATGGTCAGGAAATCATCAAGGATGAGCACGTCAGTGTTTTGTAGCCTGCGCATCTTGGTTACGTAACGCTCATCTGTCGGCGGGAAGGCCGCTAATTCATCTACAAGCTGGTCGAGCCGGTAGTACGCAACGCTGTATTCAGCCTGGCATGCAGCAACTCCGATGGCGCAGGCGATGTATGTCTTGCCTGCCCCTGTTGGGGCTAGGAGGTGGACGTTTCCGGGGTTTTCACGCCAGGGTGTTGCAGCGATGCGTTTGAGTTGACGAAGGTTCAGGCCGCGTTCTTCGACGTTTATCAGCTCGGCAAGTGTTGCACCTGGGTACCGGAACTTTGCTTGGGTGATGGCTTTGGTGATGTTTTGCGCGCGACGTTTGTGGGCGGTTTCTTCCACGGCTTTGAGAAATATCTCTTCAGGCAACTCGGTGTTTGCTTCATCTGCACTGGCAAGTGCGAAGAAGGTATCAGCGAAGGTTGAAAGCCGCAGCTTGCGCAGCGTTGCACGGATGTCATCGTCAAGATGGATCGTGGTCATGATGGGTTAGTCCTCCTGCTTCGGGGTGTCGTAGTAGCTTGCAGGGCGCAGGAACACTGCTTCTGGCATTGCGGCGATATC
>NZ_KV801025.1:0-1556 GCF_001810365.1 Corynebacterium sp. HMSC055D05 | reverse complement strand
TTTTTGTAGCGACCGTAATTGTTGTTTTGTGTTACGGGCGTATGGTGGATGCCTTGGCATGCTGGGCCGATGAAGGACGTGTGAGGCTGCGTTAAGCCTCGGGGAGTTGCCAACAGTGCGTTGATCCGAGGATGTCCGAATGGGGAAACCCAACACCAGTTGTGTGGTGTTACCTGCAGGTGAATGCATAGCCTGTGTGGAGGTGACGTGGGGAAGTGAAACATCTCAGTACCCACAGGAGAAGAAAACAATTTGTGATTCCGTGTGTAGTGGCGAGCGATAGCGGATGAGGCTAAACCGTGTGCGTGTGATACCTGGGTAGGGGTTGCGTGTGCGGTGTTGTGGGGTGTGATCGTTGCGGGCTACCTGACCGTGAGATGGTGTGTGTGCGTTAGCGGAAACGTCTGGGATGGCGTGCCGGAGCGGGTGATTAGCCCCGTACGTGAAGGCGTTGCATATGTTGTCTGATCATGTTTTCCCCGAGTAGCAGCGGGCTCGTGAAATCTGCTGTGAATCTGCCGGGACCACCCGGTAAGCCTAAATACCCAGTGTGACCGATAGTGAATAGTACCGTGAGGGAATGGTGAAAAGTACCCCGGGAGGGGAGTGAAAGAGTTCCTGAAACCATGCGCTTACAATCCGTCAGAGCACCGTTTGTGTGTGATGGCGTGCCTTTTGAAGAATGAGCCTGCGAGTCAGCGGCATGTCGCGAGGTTAACCCGTTATGTGGGGTAGTCGTAGCGAAAGCGAATCCTAAGAGGGTGTCAAGTGGCATGTCC
The DNA here is from genome assembly GCF_001810365.1 of Corynebacterium sp. HMSC055D05. Taxonomy (NCBI): domain Bacteria; kingdom Bacillati; phylum Actinomycetota; class Actinomycetes; order Mycobacteriales; family Corynebacteriaceae; genus Corynebacterium; species Corynebacterium sp. HMSC055D05. Next base: position 777 of record NZ_KV801025.1, on the reverse strand, counting down.
TGGACCCGAAGCGGGGTGATCTACCCATGGCCAGTGTGAAGCAGCTGTAAGAGGTTGTGGAGGCGCGAACCCACTTAGGTTGAAAACTGAGGGGATGAGCTGTGGGTAGGGGTGAAAGGCCAATCAAACTCCGTGATAGCTGGTTCTCCCCGAAATGCATTTAGGTGCAGCGTGATGTGTGCTTACCGGAGGTAGAGCTACTGGATGGCCGAGCGGGACTATCATCTTAGTGGACGTCAGCCAAACTCCGAATGCCGGTGAAGTTTTAGCATTGCAGTGAGACTGTGGGGGATAAGCTTCATAGTCGAGAGGGAAACAGCCCAGATCGCCGGTTAAGGCCCCTAAGGGTGTGCTAAGTGGAAAAGGATGTGGGATCGCGAAGACAGCCAGGAGGTTGGCTTAGAAGCAGCCATCCTTGAAAGAGTGCGTAATAGCTCACTGGTCGAGTGGTTCTGCGCCGACAATGTAGTGGGGCTCAAGCACACCGCCGAAGCCGCGGCATAGTTTTTACTATGGGTAGGGGAGCGTCGTGTGTGGGGTGAAGCCGTATCGGAAGAAGCGGTGGACTGCACGCGAGTGAGAATGCAGGCATGAGTAACGAATGATACGTGAGAATCGTATCCGCCGAATGACTAAGGGTTCCTGGGTCAAGTTCGTCTTCCCAGGGTGAGTCGGGTCCTAAGGCGAGGCCGACAGGCGTAGTCGATGGTCAACGGGTTGATATTCCCGTACCCGTATATACGCGCCCAGTATCGAAGCGGTGATACTAACCACCCA
>NZ_KV801024.1:210168-261156 GCF_001810365.1 Corynebacterium sp. HMSC055D05 | reverse complement strand
CGCTGACTGGGATTAAGTTACACACACCCAAACAACAACACAAATCGCCAGCGTAGAGCGTGTTTTCTAAGCGTCTTTAAATCCTTGTTTTGGGTTAATCACGCCAAAAACGAACAACGCCTGCAAAACCAGGCCGATCAAGAACATCAAACCCGCGATGGCCAGCGCGTATGCGACTTGGGCGGGGTGGGGGTCGTCGATAAGCAATGCGTCTTTGATCGCGAAGAACAGGAGCATTGCAGGAAAAAGACCAAGGCTTGCGCGCCACACCTTCAACGCGGCGCCGAGCACAGCGCTGGCGAAAACCGCCGCGCCCAGAGCAAGAACCACCTGCGGTCCGATTGGCGTGACCAGCAGCAACACCGCCATATAGAGCGCAACCGATGCCAGGGCGGCGCCCCAATACAGCACCAACCAGCGGCGGCGTGGAACGCCGAAACTCGTCATCGACGTCGCCCCGAGAATGCCTGTGCCGGCGCTGCAATAGACCATGGCCCAGACGAGGATTGGCAGGCTCACGAGGAACTGGGCGAGAGGCTCGCTGCTCACCACTCCGGCAAGGTAGAGCAAAAGGCTATGCGCAACCGCGATACCTGCTGCCCACAACAGTTGTGGCTTGAAAATCACCTCGAAGATGAACCCTCCCCGGCCGATTCGGCCACGCACCGCGCGCCGATCCTCGTCGTTAGTCGCCTCGACGTAGCGCGTGCCTATCAGCAGGCCAGCGACCACCGCAAAGAGCGCGCCGAGCAGCCCAACCCAGTCGGGCCGCGCCGCCAGCGCCACGCCAACCCCGCACAACACCGCCGGCACCACCCCAAAGGCCGCAAGTTTCACAGCGCGCGAGCGCGGCACACCGAACGCGGTATAGGCAGTCTCCTCCTGCTGCAACGCGACAAGTACAAGCACCGTGACCATGCTGGGGAGGAATGTGGCAGAAAGCGCACTATCCACAACAAACGGTCCAAACGCCATGACGGCGATCAACGGCACCATCCACAGCAGCCGCTTCAGCGGCGAGGCAACAAACTGGTGGCGAAAGAACCCGAGAAGCGTGGTGTTCATCTACGACACCTCCAGCACGTGCTCGATAAGGTCGTCGAACTTTGCGGCGCGGGCGTGGCGCGGGGCGTCGTCGAGAGGCACAAGCTCCGGTCCCGCCACAGCGAACGCGTCCGCATCCTCCGGAACACATTGCTTTGCGACGACCCCATCACGCCCCAGAATCACCGCACTGTCCAGCACTTTCGCGGCGTCATCGATGTGGTGTGTGGCCATGACGATCGTGCGCTTCGAGTCCGCCTGCGCCAACAGGTGGCGGTAGAAAACCTGGGTGTTGTGGGTGTCGAGGCCGACGTAGGGCTCGTCGAGAAGCAAAAGCTCGGTGCTGGAGGCCAGGCCGATGACGATAGAGACCATGGCACGCTGACCACGGGAGAGTTTCTCGTAACGGGTGCCTAGGGCGGGGTCCAAGGCGAAGTCGGCGATGAGTTGATCTGCGACGGTTTGGTTCCACGTGCGGAAGCGCAGGCGCGCGCCCTTGATCACGTCGGCGGCGGACCACCAGCCGGGGTAGGCGGTATCGACGCCGGTCAGGCACGTGTTGTCCATCACCCGGACGTTGTCGAAGGGGCGCTGCCCGAAGACCTCAACGGTGCCGTCCGTGGGTTTCAGCTGGCCGGCAAGGATGCGCAGCAGGGTGGATTTGCCCACGCCGTTGCGGCCGAGCAAGCCGTGGATACCGGGGCCGAGGTCCAGGTCGACGCCGTTGAGCACGTGCGTGCTGCCGAAGCGATGCGTGAGGCCAGCGGTGTGGATTGTCATCGGTACAGTCCTCTGCTTTCTGCGACGCGGTCGATGAGGTCGTGGAGGTCGGCGCGGGAGTAGCCGAGGTGGACGGCTTCGTCGATAAGCGGTGCGATGTACTGGCCCGCAAACGCCTCGCGGCGAGTGGCCAGGATGCGCTCGCGGGCGCCGTCGGTGACGAACATGCCGAGGCCGCGGCGCTTTTCCAACACGTTGTCGTCGACAAGCAGCGTCAGCCCCTTGCGCGCTGTAGCGGGGTTGATTTCGTGGAACTGCGCCAACTGATTCGTCGATGGGGCCTGATCGCCGGGCTTGAGGGAGCCGTCGACGATGAGGTCCTCCACGAAACTGGCGATCTGCACGAATAACGGCTCCGCATCAGTATTCACGACGCCTCCATTCGCCTCATTGGTTAGTTACTCGAGTAACCAACTAACTAACACGGGTTCAGGTGGAGTGCAACCAAAAAACAGAAAAAGAACATGGAGAACCCGCGCAAAATCAGGCAAGATGGGCCGTGAAAATCAACTTAGCAACGAAAAGAATCGGAATTTAGGAGCCATGCTTGAACGCACACTGGTGTTCGTCGACACGTCTTACCTGCTCGCGAGCTTTTACAATTCGTGGGAAATCGGCGCAAGAGCCCAACTAGAAATCGATCTCCCCGAGGTAGTCAACGCCCTCGGGAACATGATCACCGACCAACTCCATCAACCCATCCATAGGCAACTCTGGTACGACGGCATCCCCGACTCCGGGCCCCACCGCTACCAACGCGCACTGCGCACCTGCGACGGCGTGCAACTCCGCACCGGCCAACTCATCGAATGGGGCGAACGACGCACCCAAAAAGGCGTTGACACCCGCCTCGTCGCCGACCTCGTGGTCAACGGCCTGAGCGAAAAATTCACCGACTTCGTCCTCGTCTCCGGCGACGCAGACATGATCCCCGGCGTCGAAGAAGTCACCCGCACCGGCACCCGCGTACACCTCTACGGATTCGGGTGGGACTCCATGTCCTCCGCACTGCGCCACGCATGCGACAGCACCACCATTCTCGACCCGCGCGAGGACTTCTCCAACGCCATGCGCCTGCAAGTCCTCGAAGGCCCCCTGCCGCCGACCATCCGGGAGCGCCCGCTTAACGACGCCGCGCCCCTCGACGAAGCCGACGGCCCGACCTCCGTCCCAGGCCTTGGCCCCGAGCCGCTCAGCGCCGAATGCGCCAACGCCGAAGCAGAGAAACAGGAAGAGAAGACGGGTGCTGGCGATGGTTCGGGTGCCGGTGCTGATGCCGGTGCTGATGCGTCGCAGGGTTCGGCGGAGGGCTCCAAGACCTCTGAGGCCGAGGCCACCGAAGCCAAGCCTGCTGCACCCGCCTCGTCTGCTGCACCTGCAGCGCCGAAGCCCTCCGACATTGTCGGTGCTCCGGTTGCCCAGCAGCGCACGCACGAACCCGACGAGCCGGAACTCGACGAGCCTTCCGAGGCACAGGTCGAGGCCAACAACGAGTCCAACAAACCCGGCAACAAGCAGGTCTCCAGCGAACAACGCCCGGCTGCCACTCCGGCGCCGACGCCGGCCGCGAAGACAAGCCCTTCGGATACCGACTCGTCCGCCGACTCAACCAAGGCGGAGGATTCCGCGCCGCAGCAGGGCCCGAAGCCGGCACCGAAGCCGTCGATGATGGCGCCGCGCCGCAAGCTTCGCTCCCGCTACGTCCCGCTCCCGGAGGAGGTGTGGACGTCCGCCGGCTTCCAAACCCCCTACGACGTGGGACAACAGTACGCGTCATGGTGGTTTGAAAACGCCGCCACCATGGAGCAGCGCGACAGTGCACATCTGCTGTCGGGTGGCGGTCTGCCACCGGAGATCGACAGGCCACTGCTGCAGTTCGCCTGCGAAACCCTCCACGAGTACACGCTGAGCGAAACCCAGCGCGTCAATCTTCGCGACGGGTTCCACTCCGGCATCCGCGGTGTCCTGATCAACATCCGTCGCAACTAGTCGCTTTACGACGACACCGGGGCCGCCAACCACCTTGCGGCCCCGTTTTTGTGTTGGTTGCCCTGCGCTTCTCTTCTGCTTCCGGCGCCTCCCCGTCTGCCCCCCTTTCTCGAAATAGTTCCCCGCGCGGGAACTTTCTTCGGTTTCCGGCGCCTTCAGGGCGACATTTTCCCAGGTCGGCAGTTCTAGACACCCGTGGTCGGACAAAATAGTTCCCGGATTCAGTGTAAACCCGGGAACTATTTTGCGGCTGCCCCTGGCACTGACAAATATTGCAAAATTTGTCAGGCCGGATTTCTGTCCAGGCCAGATACCGGTGGCTGACAGATTACGGCGGAATGTGTCAGGAAGGGCCTAGCGCTCGGCGTCGGTGTCGGTGTCAGCATCCGACCCAGCGTCGCGGAGGTAGGCCTCGGCGTCGGCGATGGTGTCGTCGGCAGTGCTGGCCTCAGCAGCGTCGGCAACGCCAGTGTCGGCAGTCTCAGCAGAATCGGCAGCGTCCCCCTCGGAGCCGGCTTCGAGCTGGCGGTCGGCTGCGGAAGCAGAAGCACCCGACCCGGCCTCGAGCTCGCCGCCCATGGAGGCACGGATCTCGGCGAGACGGTTGGAGGCGGCCGCATCGGAAGAGCCGGACTCGATTTCGGCGATGCGATCGTTCATGGAGTCCTTCATCAACTCCTGCTGGCCAAGTGCGTTGGCGTAGCGCCGTTCGATTTTGTCGCGTACGCCGTCGAGGGTGGGCACGTCGTCAGTATTGAACTGGTTCATCGTGTCCATGGTGCGGGCCGTGTGCTCCTGCATTTTGGCCTGGTTGAGCTGGGACTCGAGTTGGGAAACCTGGGCCAGTTGCTCCTGCAGGCGGGCCTCGGACTGCTTCTGCTTTTGCTGTGCTTCCTTGGCGGCGTGGTCGGCGGAGGCGTAGGACTGCTTGGTTTGCTCAAGTTCCTGCTCGACGGACACCAGTTGGGTGGCGATGACCTCGGCGGTGGAGTTGAACTGTTGGGCCTTTTCGGTGTCGCCGGCGGCGGTGGCCTTGTCGGCAGCCTGGAGGGCGGTGCGTGCCTTGGCCTGCAGGTCGTCCTGGGACTTAATCAGACGGTCGAGTTTCATCTGCAGCTGGTTGCGGTTGCCGATGATGTTCGCGGCCTGCTGGGTGATGTCTTGGTGCTGCTTCTTCGCGGCTGCGATGGCCTGTTGGATTTGCACCTTCGGGTCGGCATTCTCGTCGATCTTGGTGTCGAAAGACTGCATAAGGTACTTCCAGCCTTTGGTAAACGGGTTCGCCATGGTTGGGTCCTTTCGGTGTTTGTCGGTTTGGGTGCGTCGTCGTTAGGCAAGTGTACGCATGAAAAAAGCGCCCGGCAGGCGGGCGCTTGGTTGCTGAGGTCTAGTTTTCCTCGGTGTTTTGGGCTGCGATCTGACGGCGAACCTCGTCCATATCGAGGGCCTTGACCTGGCTAATCACGTCTTCGAAGGCGGCCGGCGGAAGGGCGCCCGCTTGCTGCCAAATCATGATTCCGTCACGGAATGCCATCAGGGTAGGAATTGCCTGAATTTCAAGTGCGGCTGCGAGCTGCTGGTTCGCCTCGGTGTCGAGTTTGGCAAACGTCACGTCGGTGTGGGTCTCGGATGCCTTTTCGTAGGTTGGGGCGAACTGGCGACAGGGGCCGCACCAGGAGGCCCATGCGTCGACAAAGACGATGCCGTCCTGAGTGACGGTTTGCTCAAACGTGTCCTCAGTTACATCAATGGTGCTCAACGTTTCGCTCCTTATTGCGTTAGGTTATTCTCTTGGACGTTGTGCAAAGTACAACGCGATGAGTTTTGTCGTATTCCAACCCGTGTTGGGCCGCTTTAAGGAGGCGCTCACCAGTCATGACCAAGACCTACAAGATTTCTGGTCCTGATGATGAAGTTGCTGTTGCTTCACTTGCAGATGAACTTTCGATGGTGGAGGGCGCGCATGAGGTGGACATCAATATGGAGGATGGGGTCCTGACGGTTGTCGGGTTCTTGTTCACCGATGAGGATGTCCGGCTGGCGGCGGTGAACGCGGGCTACGATTTACATTTGTAACCGTTTGAAACTGCATGAGGAGGCTGCGATGGCTGAGCGTACGTTCCAGGTTGATGGCATGACCTGCGGACATTGTGAATTGAGCGTGCAGGAAGAGGTCGGCGAGATCGCTGGCGTCACCGGCGTAAAGGCTGATCACAAGTCCGGCAATGTTGTTGTGGAGGGCGAGGGCTACTCCGACGCGGATATTGCTGCTGCTGTTGAGGAAGCGGGCTACAAGCTGGCTTAATCGGGGGATTTTGCCACGGATATATGGTGGGGGCATGACTCAACCTCCTGTGGCACTACAACAGATCGAGCTCGGCGTAACAGGGATGACCTGTTCGTCGTGCTCTTCGCGTATTCAGCGCAAGTTAAACAAGCTCGACGGCGTGGATGCGTCGGTAAATTACTCCACGGAGACTGCGACTGTTTCGTTTGACCCGTCGTCGACGTCGACGCAGTTGCTTATCGACGAAGTCCGCGCCGCCGGCTACGACGCCTTTGAAATGGGTGACGAAAACGGTGGGGAACCTGGTGGGGACGGGGGTTCGTCGACAAGCAATGCTCTCGATGAGGCGCGCGACAATGAAGCGGAGCAGCTGAAGCGCACGACGATTTGGTCGGCGCTGGTGTCGCTGCCGGTGATGCTAGTGAGCATGATTCACGGGCTGCAGTTTCCTAATTGGGAGTTTGCGGCGCTGGCGGCTACGACGCTCGTGTTTTTCGCCGCGGGCAGTGTGTTCCACCGTGCGACGTGGGTGAATCTGAAGCACGGCGCGATGACGATGGACACGCTGATCACGCTGGGTACGTCGGCGGCGTACCTGTGGTCGATTTGGGCGCTGTTTGTTGGTGGCCCTGGTGAGCCGGTGTACCTGGAGACCGCGTGTGTCGTGATCACGTTCCTGCTCTTGGGTAGGTGGTTTGAGACGCGCGCGAAAGGGCAGTCCTCGGAAGCGCTGCGCGAACTGCTGAGCATGGGCGCCAAGGATGCGGCGGTGATCCGCGGGGATAAAGAGGTCCGGGTGCCGATCTCGCAGGTAGTTGTGGGGGATCGTTTCGTGGTTCGCCCTGGTGAGAAGGTGGCCACGGATGGGCGTGTGATCTCGGGGCATTCAGCTATCGACGAATCCATGCTGACCGGCGAGTCCGTCCCGGTGGAGGTCGGCGAGGGCTCGATGGTCACCGGCGCGACCCTGAACACGTCGGGGCGACTGGTGGTGGAGGCCACCCGCGTTGGGTCGGAGACGACGCTGGCGCAGATGGGGCAGCTGGTCAAGGACGCGCAGGCTGGCAAGGCGCCGGTGGAGCGCCTCGTGGACCGGATCTCTCAGGTGTTTGTGCCGACGGTTGTTGTGATTTCCCTGATCACGCTGGTGGGACACCTGTTGGTTGGCCATGCGGTGGAGGACGCGTTCACGGCTGCGGTGGCGGTGCTGATCATCGCGTGCCCGTGCGCGCTGGGCCTGGCCACGCCGACGGCGATCTTGGTGGGTACCGGTCGTGGCGCCCAGATGGGGTTGTTGATTAAGGGCCCGGAGGTGCTCGAATCGACTCGCCAGGTGGACACGGTGGTGATGGATAAGACCGGCACGGTGACTACCGGCCAGATGGGTGTGGCCGAGGTGCTGCCTGGTCCGGGCTACGAAACCGAGGAGGTGCTGCGCCTGGCTGCCGGTGTGGAGGCTGGCTCCGAGCACCCGATCGCACAGGCGATTGTTGAGGCCGCCGACGATGTCCCCGAAGCGACCGGCTTTGAGAATCTTCCAGGCCAGGGCGCTTCCGCGCGTATCGACGACCGCCTTGTCCGCGTCGGCCGCCCCACCGGGGACCTTGGTGCCCTGGCGGATGCGTTCACTGAGGCCGAGCAGCGCGGCGCGACCGCCGTCGCCGTGGAGGTCGACGGTGTTGTGGCCGGTGTGATCGCGGTGCGCGACACGGTGAAGGAGGACTCGCGCGATGCCGTCGCACGCCTGCGCGACTTGGGGATGACCCCTCACCTGCTCACTGGCGACAACCAGGGCGCAGCGGAGGCGGTGGCGGCTGAGGTGGGGATCGATCCCGCAAACGTCACCGCTGGCGTGCTGCCGGAGGACAAGGTCAACGTGGTCAAACGGCTGCAGGACTCGGGTCACCGGGTGGCGATGATCGGCGACGGTGTCAACGACGCCGCCGCCCTCGCCCAAGCGGACCTTGGTATGGCGATGGGAGCCGGCACCGACGTGGCCATTGAGGCGTCCGACATTACGTTGATGCATTCGTCGCTACGTTCCGCCGTGGACGCAATCCGCCTGTCGCGCAAAACGTTGAAGACCATCAAGGGCAACCTGTTCTGGGCGTTCGCCTACAACGTGCTGCTCATTCCGGTGGCTGCGCTGGGCTTCTTGGACCCGATGCTTGCCGGAATTGCGATGGCCTTCTCGTCAGTATTTGTGGTGTCCAACTCGCTGCGCCTGCGCGCGTTCAAGTCGGAATAGTGAAGTGCGACTACCTGCTGAAATACAGTACATGCAACAAGGTGTTCGACTTATTAAGTGAAACATTACGTTCGACTTGATATCTTTTCAGACGAGAGACGCGACGCCGCCGACAACCGATACGCCATCGTCACCGCAGCCAGACAGTTGCTTCTAAGCGAAGGACCGGACGTGTCCATGCGTACCATCGCCAAAGCCGCCAAAGTCGGCGTGGCAACCGTGACGCGCCACTTCCCGGAGCGCACGGACCTGTACGACGCCGTGAGCGAACAAACCTTGAACGACATTGTTCAGATCCTCGACGATCACTCCGTCGAATTCACGGTAGATACGCGAAAGGCTTGGCGCGACACCACCCATGCAATCGGCAACCTAGGGCTTGCGGCTATCGCTCAGGGATCCGCCGAAAAGCGTGCTGCGGAAGTGCGGGAGATCTACGACGGGCTCCTCGCTCCCGCGAAGCGAGCCAAGCTCTGTCCCGCAGACCTGGATCCGTTGGAGTTGCACTTCTCGCTTGGCATTGTGAGCCGACCGCTGCCTGCCCCAGCGCCTGACGTCATCCGCTGGGATAGCATGACGCACAAAATGATCGACACGCTACTCGACGGCTGGGAAGCTCAAGCACACTCAGCTGAATATTAAGTTCCGAGTTTTCGCAGGCCACGGCCTAAACTCCCCCTGCATGAACACTGATCAACAGCTCACGCGCACTGAGCGCCTCGACCGCCTTCCTGTCACCCCGAAACACAAACGCCTGCTTGTCGGCTCCGGCATTGGCTGGGCGCTGGACGCGATGGACATCGGCTTGGTGTCGTTCATCATCGCAGCACTCGCCATCCACTGGGATCTAGACAAGACCACGACGAGTTGGATCGCGTCGGTTGGGTTTATCGGTATGGCGATCGGCGCGTCGCTCGGCGGGTTGCTCGCCGACAAGATCGGACGCCGCCAGGTGTTCGCCGCGACGCTGCTGCTCTACGGGTTGGCCACGGGCGCGTCGGCGCTGGCGTGGTCGGTCGCGTCGCTGATCGTGTTCCGCTTCCTGGTGGGCTTGGGCCTCGGCGCGGAACTTCCCGTTGCGTCCACACTGGTCAGCGAGTTTTCTCCACGTAAGGTGCGCGGGCGCATGGTGGTGCTGCTCGAAGCGTTTTGGGCGGTGGGTTGGATTCTGGCGGCGGTGATCGGCACGTTTGTCGTCGCTAATGGCGAGACCGGTTGGCGCTGGGGCTTCGCCATCGGCGCGCTACCCGCCCTGTACGCGATCGTGGTGCGCCTGGGCCTGCCGGAATCGGTGCGCTTCCTGGAATCCAAGGGCCGCCACGACGAGGCTGAGGAGATCGTGCGTTCCTTCGAGGCTGAGGCCGACCCCGCCAACTACGACACCACTGTCCCTGCACAGGAGGAGCCGATCCAAGGTGGCATCTGGGGCGCTGCTTTGCGACGACGCACCGCCGCCTTCTGGACCGTCTGGTTCTGCGTGTCGCTGTCCTACTACGGCGCCTTCATCTGGATCCCATCCCTGCTGGTGGAGCAGGGTTTCTCGCTCGTGCGGTCATTCACGTTCACGCTGATTATCACGCTTGCGCAGTTGCCGGGCTACGCGGTTGCCGCCTGGCTCATCGAGGTCTGGGGGCGCAGGACGACCCTGTCCGTGTTCCTCGCAGGGTCTGCGGTCTCCGCGTTCGGCTTCGGCATGGCGAGTGCCGAGTGGCAGATCATCCTCGCGGGCTGCCTGCTGTCGTTCTTCAATCTCGGCGCATGGGGCGCGTTGTACGCGATCGGCCCGGAGCTCTACCCCACCGCGATCCGCGCGACCGGCACCGGCGCGGGTGCCGCGTTCGGCCGCATCGGTTCGATCCTCGCCCCGCTCGTGGTCCCGCCGGTGCTGGCGTTCGGCGGCTCGACCGCAGTGTTCGGCGTGTTTGCCGCAGCGTTCCTGCTGGCGTGCGTCGCTGCGTTTACGTTGCCGGAGCAAAAGGGAGTTGCGCTTGCCTAGCGACGACACCACGTACCATCGCACTCATCCCCCGTTCCCGTGTTAAGGATTGCCATGCGTCGCGTACTCGCCCCCTTGTCTCTGCTGACCGCCTTGTTGCTCGCCGGTTGCGCGGGTGGGACCGGCGAGCCGGAGACCATCGTGGTCACGTCGACCGAAGTCGTCGACGCACCGGCACCTGAATCGGCGCCGGAGGAGGAGCCCGCACCGGCGCCGGAACCTGAGGCTGCACCAGCACCAGAGCAGCCCGCTGCCCCGCTAGCCGGAGCGTTCGAACTCGACCCGGCGTACAAAGGTCAGGTCGGCGGCAAGTGCGGCATGACACCCGACGGCGCGAAGATTTCCGTCGGCGACACCACCTCCTGCGATCTCGCGGCAGCGGCCTACCCGCATGCGATTAATGCAACGTGGGCCTGGAGCAACAAGCCGAACGTGACGTCCGTGCCGTTCACGAATATCTCCGGTGTGGTCAGCCCCATCACCGGCGGTGCGTACGACCTGCGCTGCGCTGTCGGATCTTCAGGGCAGACGATGAGCTGCTACGGCCCGGACAACGACCCGTACATGACCTACGAGCTCGAGATGACCACAACGTGGCACCCGCGCATCAACATCGTTGGGGAGTACCCACACAACTAACTAACCGTGCGCCATGTTGACGAAGCGCGAGTAGTGCAGCTGGTGCGCCACCGGGATGGTGTCAATCGGGCCGCCACGGTGCTTGGCCACGATGATGTCGGCTTCGCCGGCGCGCTCGTCGTCACGATCCTGTGAGTCCGGGCGGTACAGCAGGAACACCATGTCGGCGTCCTGCTCCAGCGAGCCCGACTCACGCAGGTCAGCCAACTGCGGGCGCTTGTCGGTACGTGCTTCGGGGCCACGGTTGAGCTGCGAAATCGCAATGACCGGCACCTCGAGCTCCTTGGCCAACAGCTTGAGGTGGCGGGAGAACTCCGAGACCTCCTGCTGGCGGGACTCAACGCGCTTGCCGGAGCTCATCAGCTGCAGGTAGTCCACCACAACCAGGTCCAGGCCGTGCTGCTGCTTGAGGCGGCGTGCCTTGGAGCGAATCTCCATCATGGTGAGGTTCGGGGAGTCGTCGATAAATAGCGGCGCATCCTGGATCTCCGTGAGGCGCTTGGTCAGCTTCTCCCAGTCGCGCTCCTCCATCTGGCCGGAACGCATTGCGGAGAGCTTGATCTCCGTCTCGGCGGAGAGCATGCGCATGATGATCTCGGAGGCACTCATTTCCAGCGAGAAGATCACGCTGGTTTTGCCCTGGTGGATCGAGCAGGAGCGCATGAAGTCCAGCGCTAGTGTCGACTTACCCACACCAGGACGTGCTGCGATGATGATCATCTGGCCGGCGTGAAGGCCGTTGGTGAGCTTGTCTAGGTCGATAAACCCAGTCGGCACACCAGCTTCGAGGGCGCCGCCGGATGCGATCATGGTCAGCTCGTCGATAGTTGGCTTGAGCAATTCCGAGAGCGGACGGTAATCCTCGCCCACGTTATTGCGGGAAATGGAGAACACCTTCTGCTGCGCATGGTCGACGAGCGCTTCGATCTCCATGCCCTCTTCGCCCTCGTAGCCCAACTGGACCACCTGGGTGCCGGCGTTAACCAGCTGGCGCAGGATCGACTTCTCTTCGACGATCTCCGCGTAGTAGCCGGCGTTCGCCGACGTCGGCACCTCAGAGATCAGCGTGTGCAGATACGGGGCGCCACCGACGCGCTCCAGTTCGTTGAGACGGTCCAAGCGTGCCGCGACAATGAGCACGTCGACGGAGCTTCCCTGGGAGAACAGGTCCAGAATCGCCTGGTAGATAAGCTGGTGCGCCGGGTGGTAAAAGTCATCCGGCCGCAGCCCGTCGGCCACGTCCAGGATCACGTCCGGGTTGAGCAGCATTGCGCCGAGGACGGAACGCTCCGCGCGCTCGTCGTGGGGTGGGGTGCGGTACTCCTGCTGGACGTCACCACGGTTGTTGCCGTACTTGTTGTAGCGCTTCTGGCCACCCTTGCCGTTGCCACCGAAGTTATCGCCGCCGGCGAAGCGGTTGGAGCCGCCAGTGTTTTGTTCGAAGTCGGCGAAGTCCCCAAAGTCGCCGTAGTCCGCTACCGGCTCCGGTGGTGGTACGTAGTCGTCGAAGCTGTCGTTCGCACCCATGTTTTCCCCTTTCACTGTGGCTATGACACTACCCTCTCCTCCGACATTTTCTAGACCCACCAGACGAGTTATCCACAGGGGCTGTGAAATCTTTCGACATTGTGCGGGTAGTTATTCACAAGTCATCCACCCAGCTTGTGGAGAACTTGTGTACAGCGACACCAAACCCGCAGGAACTTATCCCAAACGCGCAGGTCAAACGCTATTCATCCAAACCCCACGCTCCGGGTGTAGCCGGGGGATAACTTCTCACCACGGGGTTTGACAAAGCACATTTCAACAGTTTCGGACCCCTTTTTTGGCCCCTGCAGCCACGTGCCCAGGCACTTTGGATCCACACTTATCCACATCAATCACACGCCATGACAACTGTTCCGCAGTTACAGTGCATACATGGAAACACGAGGCATTCTTTGGATCTACGCCATCGCAATGGTGGTGTTCCCTGCGGCGTGGATAAGCCTGTTGCGCCTGATCGGCGGCGGCTGGGAGTTTCGGACTGCCACGGCGCTCTTCGGCACCTTCGAGGCCGCGACCACATTGCTCGCGCTGGGTGGTGCCACGTGGTTCACCGCCGCGGCGCGCGGTCGCAAGAAAATAGGCGCACTGGTCACGGTGTGGCTCGCAACCGCCTGCCTCGTCGTCGGCTGGGGCTCGATGGCCGTTGCGCATTGGGAGGAGTACCAGGCCGACATGGCGTTGCCGATCATCAACTTGTTCATGCTCCTCATCCCAGTCGGCACGGTGCTTGTCTTCGCCGCCGCCATCGCCGAGTCCGCATCACGCGCGCGAAGCAAACGCCAGCGGTAGCACCTCCACCCCGTACCGTTCCGCAAGGTCGGCTGCCGCAACCGTGACCGACCAACCGGAATCCACCTCCCCGGTCAGCAGCAGCACGGGGCCTGTCTCCACCTCGAGGCCCGTGTAGTCGTAGTACCGGTCAAGCCCGTTGACGCGAAACGCCGAGTTTCGTGCTTCTACCTCGCGCGATGGCGTATCGACGACCCCACCAAACCGCATCTGCCCCACCCTTGCCAGCGCTTCTGCGGTGGTGGCGATCATCTCGTTTCGTGCCGGATCAGCATCGCCCAAAGCGACGACAGTGGTGGGGCGTTCCTCCCAGGCCCAGTCCGCGAGCACGGCGACGAACCGGCCCAGCCAGGCATCCTCACGCCAGTTGCTCAGCGGCCGGTAGGTGTTCGCCCGCAGCAGCTCTGCCAGGGCGGGACCGCGGGCGACGTCGTTAAGGCGCCCCAACGCTTTGCCTTGCAGCACGCCCTTGATCTTGCCGCGGCGCGCGGAGCCGGTCGGCCACATTTTGCGTTGGGTGATTTGGACGCCGGGGGTGCGCAGTTGTTCGTCCATACGCTGCGCCAACGCAGCGTCCACGTCCACTGGCAGGTGATTGCCGGTGCAGTTGTCGCAGCGCCCGCAACGCTCATCGGGCGCGAGAGTGGGGTCGTCGAGTTCACGACGTAGAAACGCCATGCGGCACCCGTCCGTGGCTTCGTAAGCCAGCATCAGGTCTTGTTCGCGCTTACGCGCTTCGGCGAGCCCGCCGTAGCGCTCGTGGTCATACTCCCAGGCAGCACCGGTGGACACCCAGCCGCCCTTCACGCGACGCACGGCACCGTCGACGTCGAGGACCTTCAACGCCTGGTCGATACGCGTACGGGAGAGGTCCACGAAGTTCTCCAGCCGAGGTGTGGAGAACGGTTCCTCGCTCAGCGCACCCAGCAGTTGATGCACCACGTGTTCCTCCGGCATGGACACGGACGCGAAGTAGTCCCACACGCGCTCGTCCTCAGGCCCGGGCAGCAACACGACCTCAGCGTGGTCGGTAGCACGCCCGGCGCGGCCGATCTGCTGGTAGTAACTCACTGGCGACGACGGCGCCCCCAGGTGCACAACAAACCCCAGGTCGGGTTTGTCGAAGCCCATGCCCAGCGCGGACGTAGCCGCGAGCGCTTTGAGCTCGTTGTCGATCAGGGCACGCTCGAGGCGTTCGCGCTCCTCCGCCTCGGTGCGTCCGGTGTACGCGGCGACGTTCCAGCCAGCGTTTTCGAGTGCCTCGGCGAGGTCGTGCGCAGCGGCGACGGTCAGGCAGTAGATGATGCCGGAGCCGTTCACATAGGCGAGGTACTGCGCGATCCACGCCGCGCGCTGGGTTGGGTCCGGCAACTGCACCACGTTCAGCGCGAGCGACTCGCGGTCCAGCCCGCCACGCAGCACACCGGTGTTCTCGCCGAGTTGAGCCACAACGTCCGCGACCACACGGTCGTTCGCGGTCGCTGTCGTGGCAAGGACCGGCGTGGCCTCCGGGAGGTCGCTAATTAGCACCGCAATACGCCGGTAATCAGGGCGGAAGTCGTGGCCCCAGTCCGAAATACAGTGCGCCTCGTCCACCACCAACATCCCGGCGGAGCGCGCGAGTTGCGGCAGCACCTGCTCCCGAAAGTCCGGCGCGTTGAGGCGCTCCGGGCTGATCAGCAGCAGGTCGTAGTCGTTCAGGCGCGCCTGGATCTCGTCCCACTCGGTCATGTTCGCCGAGTTGATCGTCGCCGCGCGAATCCCTGCGCGCGCCGCCGACTCCACCTGGTTACGCATCAACGCCAACAGCGGCGACACAATAATCGACGGCCCGGCCCCTTCCTCACGCAGCAACTTCGCCGCAATGAAGTACACCGCCGACTTACCCCAACCGGTGCGCTGCACGACAAGCATGCGCTTGCGCTGATTCACCAACGCGTCGATGGCGGTCCACTGGTCGTCGCGAAGCATGGCTTCGGGGCCCGCAATGCCTTTGAGAAGTTCGTCTGCTTGTGTGCGCGTCGCTGTCATGGCGCAACCCTATAACACCGCCACGACACGGCCCTGGCCTGCAGCTACTCCCCTTCTGCCCAGTCGGCCATGAGTTACAGAGAGTTGATCACCCTGTACATCTCTGGTACCAAATCGGTACTATTCGCATATGGCTCTCAATTTACGACTCACTGCAGAAGACGACCGCATGCTGTCCGACCTTGCCGAGGAAAGCGGAACTTCAAAGCAACAAACCCTCTTACGGCTAATTCATCAAGAGTGGGATCGAGAAGCCGCCCGGCGATTCGCTCATGGCGAACTCGACCGCATCTTTTCCGATCGCGCAGAACTCATGGATCGGCTTAAAGACGCATGACCGACCCACGTTCAGTCTTCCGTGTTGAAATACTCGCCGAATGGCTATCGCGTGAGGGATTCCATGTCAAAGACATGGGACTTCTTGCCTCCGCAATCGAACGGCCTTGGCTGCGATTTGATGGTCGCGACCTCTATCCAGATGTATGGAAGAAGGCAGCAGCCCTTTTGCACAGTATCGAGTCAAGCCATCCGCTACAGGACGGAAATAAACGTGTGGGAGTTCTCTTGACCTTGCTTTTTCTCAGGTCCCACGGTGTCTCCGATGCAGCTATTAGCGATAACGCCTTATTCGATCTTGTCTGTGAAGTCGCAGCTAAAAACATGGATATTGCTGAGATCGCCTCACGCCTACAACGTATGTCGGGGTATTAACCAAACTCCCCCTCTGCCCAGTCCGCCATGAACTCGGCGATGCCGTGCGGGTCCGCAAGGAAGTCGCGCGTCGCCCGAAACGCCAGCGTGTCCTCCACCGCAAGGTTGCGCTCCACCCCGTCGTCGCTGATCTCGATGATCTCCGCGCCCGGGATCGCCGCCACGATAGGCGAATGCGTGACGACGACTATCTGCGCCCCCACTTCACCCAACGCATGCAACTGCGCCAGTAGGGCCATTTGGGCGACGGGGGAAAGGCCGGACTCGGGCTCGTCGAGAAGATAGAGCGCGTTGGGGATCAGCCGCGATGTCAGTTCGAGGACCGATTCGCCGTGGGAGCGCCCGCCGAATTCGGTGATGCGCGTATGGGTTTCACCGCGCAGGAAGTAGCCGACTTTCGCCCGCGGGCCGGTGGTCAGGGTGAGCACGCCGTACAGCGGGTCGTGGGCGCCGGCCTTTTCTACACCCCACGTGCCGCCTTCCAACGTGAACCCCCAGGCACGCGCCATGCCTTCCAACAGCGTGGACTTGCCCACCCCGTTGCCGCCGGTAATCACCGTGATTGGCCGCCTAAAGGCAAACCCGAACTCGGCGACGTGCGCGATGGCCGGGGTCTCCACAGCCCACGGCGGTGCGGCTTGGGCGTCGACGTCGACGCGTTGGATGAACATCATGGCCCCACCAGGTAGCGGGCGGTGCCGGCCGGGTCGTTGATGAATTCGCGGGTGGCGGTGACGGGCTCGCAGTCGTCGTAAAGCATGGGCTCAAGGTCGGGAACATGCAGGATGCGGGCGTCTGGGATGGCGAGGAGCACGGGCGAATGCGTTGCGACGACCACCTGTGCCCCACGCCGCGCTAGCACTGTCAGCAGGCCGAGGAGTTCGAGTTGGGAGAAGGTGGAGAGGCCGTCCTCGGGCTCGTCGAGAAGAATTAGCGAGTCCGGGCCGAAGCGGGTGCGCGCCAGGTCCATGATGCCCTGGCCGTGGCTGCGTCGGGTGAGCCCCACGAGCGGGTCGCCGGGGCCGAGGCTCTCGTGGTATTCGGCCAGGTCAAGGTATGTCTCGCCGCGCAGGAAGTAGACGTCGCGGGGATTTTCACGGCGGATCAGCGTGAGCGAGCGGTGCAAAGCCGAGTGGTCGGCCGCGGTGAAGCGCGCGTGACGCGACCCGCCCGCGGCGTTGACGCCCATGGCTACTGCGATCGCCTCGACGAGCGTGGACTTTCCGGACCCGTTATCGCCGGTCAGCAGCGTGACCTGCCCCAACTCAAGTGGCGACCGCTGGAGGGAATGCACCACCGGAAGATCGCGCGCGTAGCCCTCCACAGGAGCATCGATTCGCACGCGGGTAACAAACACGGGGCTACCGCCAGTTTGGGTCGTCTAGATCTGGGACATCATCTCCGTTTGGCAGGTCTTCAACCTCGACAATCTCGGCAGATAAGCCGTGTTCACGCTGAAATTTCCGCAGCTCCGCGATGACACTGGCAAAATCGGTGTCGGTGCTATTGCGTTCAGCGTGTGGCATGTCAACCCTTTCGTATTTCTGACACCGTAGCCCGCAATGAAGCGCCCGGCAAGAGTAGCTTTTACCGCAGACCTGCTGGCAGTGGCGTTGCAGCATCCGCCGCGACGAGGATCCCGTAGGCCGCGCCGGAGATGATCCCGACGATGTTGGTGCTGCCGTCCGGGTTCACGGTGTACAGCGGGGAGCCCGAATCGCCCTGCAGCGACAGGATCATCACCGCGATCTCTCCGGTGCGCGGGTTCACGTTGAGCACCGGGCCGCAGGTACGGGACGTGCGTGCGCCGTCCTTGCACACGATCTGACCTTCGCGTACCGAGGTCACCGGCGCGCGCCCCGCCACACGCCGCGTGGGGTTGATGAACTGCGCGAACTGGCTCAGACCATGCAGCGCACCGATGAACGGAATATCGATGAAGCCGCCGCGCATCGCGTGGGCATCGGTGACGTGGCGGTCCATGCGGAACCAGGCGACGTCCTTCAACTCGCCGCCAAGGGTGTTGTCGCCCTCGAGCTCGAAACCTGAATCCTGCAGGTTGCTCGCGATCGGGGTTCGCGCATCCGCCGCCAGCACCCGCACCGCGTGCGCCCCACCGATCGGGGCGAGGCAGTGACCGGCGGTGACGCCGTACATCACACCGCCCCGGTACGCGATGGAGTTCAACGTGCAGCCGTACTTCTCCCCATCGCTGTACTCGATGCGAATGCTGTCACCCGCATACATGGCCAGTGCTTGGGCTGGGGTGGCTGCCATGCCAAGCACGCCCGCTGCTGCGACGGTGAGGGACAAAACGGTGTTGCGCACCCGGCGCAGGCGGGAAGAGATCATGGCGAGGATTCTTCCACACCTTCAGGCATGCAAAAAGCGCGGGCCCCACTCCTCACAAGTGGGACCCGCGCTACAAGTGCTGTTGTCGTTGGACTGCTGCGTGCTGTTCTGACGCGCAGTCGTCGTCAAGCGGTGCTTATGCGCTTACGACCTCGAAGTTCACCTTGCCCTCCACGTCGTCGTGGAGGTTGACCTTGACCTGGTAGCCACCGGTCTTGGTCACCAGGCCCTTAGGCACGGTGATGCGGCGCTTGTCCAGGTTCGGGCCGCCGGCAGCCTTGACGGCGTCGGCGATGTCGGCAGCCTTCACGGAGCCGAAGAGCTTGCCGTTGTTCGCAGTGCGAACGGCAACCTTGACGCCGGTGAGCTGGTCGAGCTGGTCGCGCAGCTCCTTGGCGTGATCCAGGTCGCGGACCTGGCGCTCAGCCTGAGCACGCTTAATGTCTTCAATCTGCTTCTCTGCGCCGCGGGTAGCCGGGATAGCCAGGCCGCGCGGGAGCAGGAAGTTGCGTCCGTAACCGTTCTTGACCTCGACGACCTCGCCAGGTTCGCCAAGCTTCTCGACGGCAGCGGTGAGGATCAGCTTCATAATCCTAACCTTCCTTATGGTGAAAAATGCTTGATGTGTGGTTGTCGTTTAGAACGGTGGCTCATCGCCCGCGCCACCGAAGCCACCGGCCTCGGGTGCGGAACCCCACGGATCATGTGCAGGCTGCTGGGGCTGGTTCTGGCCGCCTTGGCCCTGGCCCTGGGTTTGGCCGCCGAAGCCGCCACCCTGGTTACCTTGGCCGCCGCCGAAGCCGCCCTGGTTAAAGCCGCCCTGCTGCTGGTTCTGGCCGCCGAAGCCGCCACCCTGGTTGCCCTGGCCGCCGCCGTAGCCGCCCTGCCCGCCCTCACGCGGGTTGCGGTTGACGTTAGCCGTGGCGTACTTCAGGGACGGGCCGACCTCATCGACCTCGACCTCGAACACAGTGCGGTTTTCGCCCTCTTTAGTTTGGTAGGAACGCTGCTTGAGCTTGCCGGTGACCACAACGCGCATGCCCTTGGTCAGGGACTCTGCGACGTTCTCGGCCATCTGGCGCCAGCAGTTACAGGTCAGAAACAGTGCTTCGCCATCCTCGAACTGGTTCGTCTCCCGGTTATACGTACGTGGGGTGGACGCGATGCGGAAGTTCGCAACCGCGGCACCGCTCGGGATGAAACGCAGTTCCGGGTCAGCAACCAAGTTGCCGACAACGGTAATCGGGGTATCGCCTTGAGCCATGTTTCGTGAACCTTCCTACCTGCTGATCGTGTGGTTGTAGAGCCTACCGGTCTTACTTATCGGTACGCAGAACCTTGGTACGAAGAACGTTGTCGTTCAGGTTCAGCAGACGGTCGAGCTCCTTGACCGTGTCAGCCTCGCAGTCGAGGTTCACAACGGCGTAGATGCCCTCTTCCTTCTTGTTGATCGGGTAAGCAAGACGCTTCTTGCCCCACACATCAACGTTCTCCACCTTGCCGTTGTCCTTGCGGACAGTCTCCAGGAACTTATCCAGGGACGGGGCAACGGTGCGCTCATCCTGCTGCGGATCGAGGATGATCATTACTTCGTAGTGACGCACGGACCTCATCACCTCCTATGGTCTTAGTCTGTTCGGCCATAACCCTTGTGGTCATGGCAGGAGGGTCGTTGCGTCAAGCAACCTGAACAGACTACCCCACGGTTTGCACTGCTCAAAACCCTGGCCGCGGGGATGACATGAAAGACTCCGCATTGCGGACAATTGGCCGGCAACCAATCGTTGGCAGGCACCAACGGCTGGCGTTAGAACGGCAACCCCGGCAACTTCGGCAGAGCCGGCAGCGGGATGCCCAACGACGGCCCGACCGCCGCAACCGCAATACCCAAAGCTGCGAGAACTCCGACCACAAGGCCCACGATCGCGAGCGGGGATATCTCAACCTCACCCTGAGAACTCAAACTGCTCAAGCCCGCCTCACCGCGCAGCGAGTCGATGTTCCAATTACGAACCTCGTCAATGCTGGTCGGGTACTTCACCTCTCGGTTGCCGCCGTCTGCGCAGGCAACCCGCGCGTTCATATCCACTTCGAGGTACGCCGTCGTTCCCCCGATGGCGAGTTGGACATCGTCGGCGGCCAAGAACGTTTTCCGGAAAGTCTTCAGATCGGACTGGGACAGGTTGCCCTGCACAACGAAGCTCTTCCAGGCAACGTCTTCAAAGTCCTGCCGGTTCACGCGCTTGCCCCGCACACGGTTCGCCTCCTCAACACCAAGTGCGCTGACCGGCCGCTCCGAGATGCTGCCCTGTTTGATGCTCGGCTTTACCGCCCACACCTCGACCTTTGTAAGTTCCTCGGTGAGGTGTTGTGCCAGCACATGCTCCATGCCTACCTGCTGGAGGCGTTCCGTGTACCGCTGCTCAGTGCGCTTTTGAGCCTCTTTGGCGTCTGCGAGCCTGCTCGCGAGATTCTTCTGTGCCTCCACAAGCTCTGCAAGCGAGGGTTCTGCCCGGAACTCCCGAACGATGTTCTCTGTTCCGGGGTACAGCACCTCAAATGCTTTCACCGCAGCGTTGGCGTACACCTCTTGTGTGCTGACGTTGGCCCAAGCGCTGTAGGTTGCCGCTTCCCGGTCGTTCAGCTTTAACATGCAGATCCCGTTCGCCGCCAACACCATGGGCCCTTCATTCGGCCCGACTGTAGCGGCGACTGCAGCTGGGGCAAGGCCGCCCGCGACCAGCGATACGGCGAGCGGCAGGGTAATAATTCGACGGTTCAACGCGGGCTCCTTTTTAGCAACAGCAGTCCGGTATCGGACACGGTGCTTTCAGGATATTTTCACCGAGCAGAACCCGCAGCGAAACGCGAAAATCTTCGGTCTTAGCGGTCGACGTCTAAAACGAGGCCGTCCTTATCGATATCAATGTCGATTTCGCCGAACTCCACCTCGAAGTAGCCGTCATCGTCCCACTCCACTTTGGCCTTGCCATCCTGGGCGGCCTTTAAGACGTCTTGGACTTCGGCTTCGGTCACGTTTTCGTCGACAAGATCCTTGCGCGCCTCGTCCGAGTAGCCGGTCACAGCGGCTGGGAGATCCTCGGACACAGCGGCTCCAGCGTTCGACGTTTCCGTCACCGTTTCGGGCGCGACGGTTTCAGTGACTGTTTCGGGCGCAGTCTCGCCAGAATCAGAACACGCCGCCACGGCAAGTCCTGCTGTGGCGGCGACTGTCAGGGCAACCATCTTCTTCGTAAGCATGGCCCCACTGTAACGACGAAGATCAGGTCGGGTTTGGCACCGCGACGAAAAGTGCGAGCGACACCGGGATGATCGTCATGAACACAAACGCAACCGCGCCGTAGATGATCGACTCTTTCTTGCGGCCCTTCGTTGCCATGTAGAACGACGCGCCGAACAGGGCAAACGCGATCAGGATAGAGACGATGCCGAGGACCGTTGCGGTGGTCATGGTTGCGTACTCACCGCCTCCACCTCAGGCTCGGGCGTGGGCTCGTCGATAAGCACAGGCTCTTTCCACTGCGCAGGCAGCGACATCAGCGGGTCGTGGCCGTTGTGCGCGTCGCGGACCTTGTCCGGGCGCTTGCCGAGCATTTGCTTGACGACGAGCACCATCACCGCCACGATAAACGCATCGCGCGCCAGGATGAAGATGTCCAGGAACCAACCCGGCACACCCATGTTGTCGTCGCCCATCATGTGCCACATCAGCACCGGCCAAACCATCATGTCCGCCACCATCCAGGACAGCAGCAGACGCCAGTACGGCAGTGCGAGGACCGCGGGAACCACGAACCACAGAGAGTACTGCGGGCTCCATACCTTGTTAAACAGCAGGAAGAAGCCGACGATGAGCACGATCAGTTCCGCAATGCGCGGGGTTTGCGGCGCACGCAGGCCGAGGATGAGGACGAACAGGCAGCCGAGCAGGAACAGGATCAGGGTGACGGCGTTGAGGATCACCGGGGCGCCCTCACCGGAGTCGAAGCCGGCCCACCCGAACTCGCGGGAGAGCACCGCGTAGATGGTGGTCCACTCCCAGCCGCGGTCGGTGTTGAGGCGGTTGAACTCGCTCCATGCGTCTGGGTAACGCAGGTACACCGGCGCGTTGACGGCGATCCAGGTGATGGCGGTGGCGCCGACCATCTTGAAGAACGGCACGAGGTCACGCTTGCGGATCGCCACAGTGAGGTACGCGCCGAGGATGAACAGCGGCCACAGTTTGAACGCGGTGCCCAAACCGACGAGCACACCGGCCAGCCACCACTTGCGGTTGCGCGCCGCGAGCATCGCTGCGACGGCGAAGAAGATCGAGGGGATGTCCCAGTTGGTAAACGCGTGGACGATCAGCAGCGGCGAACCGGCGACGAGCAGCGTGTCCCAGATGCGGTTGCCGGCAAGTTCCGCGACCATGCGGATGGTGATCACCCAGATGATGGACATCAGCAGTGCGGTGACGTAGAAGTACCAGCCGGATTCCGGCAGGAAGCTATCAGTCAGGAAGTAGGTACCGCGCGCGATCCAGGCGCTGAGCTGCTGGAACAGGCCGGCGAGCACCGGGTATTCCATGTAGCGGGTCAGGTCGTCTTCGACCCACGAGTAGGCGTAGACAAAGCCCGGCTGGTCCAACCCGCGCGCCCCATAGAGCGGGAGGATGTCGTTGTAGCAGGCAGCAACAAACTGGCGGTTGCCATCCCAGTTGAGCTGCATGATGCCGTTGTCGTCCAGTTTGCCGCCAGCGCAGCGCGACTTCTGTAGTGCGCCGAAGGACAAGAAGATGTATGCGACGGCGATGATGGCGCGCAGCGGCGTCCAGAACCGGGCGCGGCCGATCTGGGCGAAGCGGCCCATTGGCCCGCCGAGGTAGTTCACCCAGCCCCGGGCAATCGGCTCGGTTTTGCCGGGTTGGACGCGATCGGCCGGGTCTGGCCAGGTGACGGTTGTTTGATCAGTTTGAGACATGCTGTTACTGGAACGCTCCCTGGACTTGTCCAATCACATCGTTGACTGCATCACGTAGGTCCTGCGCCGGAGGGGCCGCCGGTGCTGGGGCCGGGGCGGGTGCCGGTGCTGGTGCGGGCGCCGGAGCCGGGGCAGGTGCCGGTGCTGGCGCGGACGGCTCATCTGGTGCGGCCGATTCCGATTGGGCCGGCTGCGCCGCCCCGCCGGTGTTCTGGGTTGCGGGGGCCGAGTAGTAGCCACCCAGTCCGACGCCGCCCTTGTAGGCGTTGACGCCCCAGTACACCGGGCTGGCCGGCTCGAAGTATTCAAAGTCTTGGTCTGCCAGCTCAGTGTCCAGGACCTGCTTCCAGATCTGCGACGGAGTGTTCGAGCCCCACATGATGCCACCCCACTCGTTGAAGATGGCGGAGGTGTTGTCGGCGGTACCGACCCACACGGCCACAGACAGCTGCGGGGTGGAGCCGACCATCCAGGCGTCCTTGTTCAGGCCAGTGTCGCCCAGTTGGGCAGTGCCGGTCTTGGCTGCGGCCGGGCGACCGCCAGCGAGCACCGCGTTGGAGTACGCCGGCACGGTCTGCATGGCTTCAAGCACGTTGTCCGCCACCTGCTCAGAGACGCGACGCTCGGTGTAGTTGCGGTCCACTTCGTAGAGGACCTCACCGTTGGCATCCACAACCTTTTCCACGAAGTGGGTCGGGTGCATCGCACCGCGGTTGGTCAGGGTTGCCACAGCGGCGGCCATGTCGAGCACGCGCGACTGGTACTGGCCCAGCACGATGCCTTCGTAGGGCTGGCCGCCGTTTTCACGCAGCGTTACAGGGATGCCCGGGATGGACTTGGCCACGCCCAGGGCGTGCGCCATGTCGGCGGTGTCCTGCGTGGTGTTGTCCAGTTCGTCTTGAATGCGCATGTAGGCGGTGTTGGAGGACACGCGGGTGGCCTCAGTCATGGACAGCATTCCGCCTCCGCCGCCGTCCCAGTTGGTCACGACGTGGTTGCCCGGCAGGGTCACCGGGGAAGAATCGAACATGGACGTCAGCGGGATGCCCTGCTGCAGGGCGGCCGCGAGCGCGAAGATCTTGAACGTCGAACCCGTTTGCAGGCCCGCGTTGGCGTAGTCCCAGCCAGACGGGTCGTCGCCGCCGTAGTAGGCGCGCACGGCACCGGTACTCGGCTCGATGGCAACGACGCCGGAGCGGGCGTCATCCTGTAGGTAGGACA
Organism: Corynebacterium sp. HMSC055D05; assembly: GCF_001810365.1. Lineage (NCBI taxonomy): Bacteria > Bacillati > Actinomycetota > Actinomycetes > Mycobacteriales > Corynebacteriaceae > Corynebacterium > Corynebacterium sp. HMSC055D05. The sequence continues at coordinate 236,538 of NZ_KV801024.1, read as the reverse complement.
GGCGCTGACGGGTGATCTCTTCGACGTTTTGCTGGGTGCCGGCATCGATCGTGGTGGTGATCTGCAGGCCACGGTTGGTCAGGTCGTCCTCGGTGATGCCGATGGTGGCCAACTCCGCCACAACCTGGTTCTTAATCAGGCCGTTTGCGCCGGTTGCTTCCGTGTAGGCCGAGTAGGTGGCCGGGTCACGGGTCTCCGGGTAGTGGGCGGCCGCGCGACGCTCCTGGGTGATGGCGCCGGTTTCCACCATGCCGTCCATGACGTAGTTCCAGCGGCCTTCCGCGGCTTCGCGGTTGGTCCACGGGTCAAGCTGGCTCGGCAGCTGGATCGACGCGGCCAGGACTGCGCCCTCCTCCAGTGTGAGCTGGGAGGCTGGTTTGTTGAAGTAGGCGTGCGCTGCGGCTTCGATGCCGTAGGCGTTGCGGCCGAAGTAGACCGTGTTCAGGTAGGCGCGCAGAATGTCGGCCTTTTCCCACTGGTTGGTCATCTTCACCGAGTAGACGAGCTCTTTAGCTTTACGCTCGTAGGAGTGCTCGTTGCCCACCAGTGCGTTCTTCACGTACTGCTGGGTGATGGTGGAGCCGCCACCTGCGGATGCGTTGCCGGTGAGCTGCCCGATGGCGGCGCGAGCGAAGCCTGTCGGGGAGAAGCCGGAGTTGGTCCAGAAGTCACGGTCTTCTGCCGCAAGCACCGCGTTTTGGACGTCTTCGGGCACCTGGTCAAGCGGGATCTGCTTACGGTTGCCTTCCGGCGGGACGATGCGGGCGAGTTCCTTGTCGCCGTCGCGGTAGAAGATGTTGGAGATCTGCGCCGTTTCAATTTTGCCCGGCTCGGGCACCTCGGCGCGTGCGTAGCTCCAGAAGAACCACGCCAGCGGGATCGCCGCAATCATGGCCAAGAACAGCAAGAACGCGATAAACCACTGCCATGCGCGCGACCGTTTCTTGGTTGTGACGGTCGTTGAGCCGTTGCTTTTCTTTTTGGCGGTCGTGTCGCCGCCGTTGTCTTTATCTGACACTCGTTTTTCCCTGCGCAATTTGACTCGCGGCCCCCGCGGGGAGGGCGAAACCGCGAGCTACCTACTCGTTTTCTATGCACACCCTACCCGGCCAACGCGAAATCACACTACTGGTACTGCAGTGACTTCCTTTAACAGATGGTTCCACTTGCAGTCGCGGCAAACCTCCACGAAGTGGACGGTGATGGGGCCGACCTCGTGCACCATGCGGTCGATTTCTTCTGCGCTGCGGGCGGTGCCGGTGCGTCGGCCGAGTTTTTCGCTGTACACCCAGGTAATCTCCCGCAGTTCGGCGCCACAGATGGGGCAGGGCCGTGGGGATGCGGTGCCGTGGTGTTCGGCGGCGGCGCGGAGGATGAAGTCGGCGTCGCAGGCGTCGTCGATACGCATGCGCCCTGCGTTGAGCTCGCGCAATGCGTGGCGACGACGCCACTCGTGCGACACCTCACCCTCATACACAAACATCTGCGCAATGGTAACGCCGTTTTCGGTGCGTCGCCGACGCCACATATGATGTTGATGTTCAAACGTTTGCTAGCGACACTGCCACTTCGAGGAGCCACGACGTGAGCCACCACGCTGTATCCCCCGAGTCTGCACGCCTACCGAACACTGTCGATTCGGATGCTCCTCTCCGCGTTGCGGTTGGCTGGGACACCACAAGCGGCGAAGCCGTCGAGTTTGCCACCTGGCTCGGCCGCTCCCTGCCGATGAAGGTGCAGGTCATGGCATCTGCGCAACTGCCGCCGATCCAGGCGCTGACAACCTCGGCGAAGAGCCGCAAGAAGCAGCTGAAGAAGATGCGCGAAGAGTTCCACAAACGCGTGGTCGATGAACTCGACGGGCAGATCCCGAAATCGCAGTGGTCCAAAGAGGTAGCCACGCTCAAGGACGGCAAAGATACCGTCCGCTCGCTTCTCGACAACGCCTTAGAGTTCAACGCTGACCTCATCGTCATGGGCTCCCGCGCAAAATCACCCAAGGGCCGACTACGCCCGTCCAGCGTTACGGACGAAATGCTCTACTCCTCCCCCATCCCCCTCGGGCTGGCACCGCGCGGAGTGAAGCTGTCTAAGAAGGGCATCACGCGCGTGACCTACGCCGTGGTGGACACCGACGGGAAGAAAGAACCCGAGTTTTACGGCCTGGACTACGCCACCGCCCTCGCGTGCGCGCTGCACCTGCCGCTGCGCATCATCGCGTTCTCCCCGACAAGTTACGACGAGCACGGCCCGAAATGGTACGAACGCACCCTTGGCATGCTTGACCACGCCCGCGACCGAGCCTGGGAGTACGCATGCGAACTCTCCCCCGACCGCCTCGACCATTTCGACGTGACCAGCTCCGTGTCCACCGGCAAGAGCTGGAAGCGCTCAATTGACTCGGTGAAGTGGCGCAAGGGCGACATCATGTGCCTGGGTTCGCAGCCGTCGCCGAATCTGCGCACGGTGTTTTTGGGCACGCTCGAAGGCGAGTTCATCCGCTACGCGCCTGTGCCCGTCATCGTCTGTCCGGAGGCAGCGAAGTAGGTTAGGGCGTATGCGCGACCATCCTGAAAACGACCTGCACTCCCCCGCCGACCGCTTTTCCCGCGTTCGCCCGGAGCCCCGTTCCTTTGATGAGTTGGCGGATGCCCCGGATCCGCTGGAGGTAGACCGGCGCAATAAGCGCTCCACCCGTCAGGCGATCACGTGGGCGCTGGGCACCGTTGGGGTGACGTTCCTGTTGGCGTTTGTGTTAGGCCTGGTCGCCCGCCTGCAGGGCGGGCCGCTGTGCAGCGACGGCGACGCCACCTGGCTGTGCACCCCAACCTGGCGCACCACCTGGGCTGTAGTCACCTCTCTCCCACCGATCGCCGGCCTGATCGGCTGCGCGGTGATCATGGTGCGCAAACTCAACCGCTACGAGCGCTGGATCCCGTGGATGGGCGTGTTCTGGATCCCGCTCGTGCCGTTCACCATGGCGTGGCTAATTCTGACTATTGGGATGCTGGCGACGATGTAGTTGCGCACTGCGCACAGTACGGGTTCTTCTCCCGGCAGGCCTCGCAGCTTAAGTACTGCTGGCGGCACTCCGGCTCGTTGGCGCAGTTGTAGAACTGGTTGGTCGCCTCCCCGCAGTGCACGCAGTGGCCGAGCTGGACGTAGTCCGGGTCGTCCGCGGAACCGAATTCGGTGTGCATGCGGTCGTCGAACACGTAGAGGGAGCCCTCCCACAGGCCGGAGTTGCCGAAGGCTTCGCCGTAGCGGACGATGCCGCCGTCGATTTGGTAGACCTCTTCGAACCCGCGGTTGATCATCAGGCTGGACAGCACCTCGCAGCGAATGCCGCCGGTGCAGTACGAGATGACCGGCTTGTCCTTCATCCAGTCGTACTTGCCGGACTCGAGCTCTTTGATGAAGTCGTGAGTGGTTTCCACATCTGGCACCACCGCGTTTTTAAACCGTCCGATCTCGGCCTCGCGGGTGTTGCGCCCGTCGAAGAAGACCACGTCCGGGTTGGCCTCCACGAACTCGTTGACCTGCTGCGGAGTGAGGTGTTTTCCGCCGCCGATCACACCGTTTTCATCAACCTTCAGCTCCCCCGGTGCGCCAAACGCCACGATCTCGTCGCGGGCTTTGACGCTGAGTTTCGGAAAGTCTTCGGCACCGCCTTCGGACCACTTGAACTCGATGCCTTTGAAGTACTCTTTGGTCTTCTTCGCGTAGGTTTTGCAGGCGCGGATGTCGCCGCCGACGGTGCCGTTAATGCCGTGTTCGGAGACGATAATCCTGCCGGTCAGGCCGAGCCCTTCGCACAGGTCGCGTTGCCACAGACGCACCGCGTCCGGGTCGGCGATGGGCTGGAACTTGTAGTAGAGCAGGATTTTGCTGGTCATGCCTGGCAGTCTACGTCGAGCGGGTCCGTTCTTTGTAGGCGTATACGTCGCGCGTGTACACGCGGCGGTGTGTACCGACTCTGTGGCCGGGCAGTGTGCCTTCGTCGATAAGCTTGACCACGTAAGGACGAGACACGTTGAGCAGGTCAGCTACCTGCTGGGTGGTCATTTCATCTTCGGGGCTGGGTGGGCGCATGAGGCGCCCCTCCGCAAGATCCTCGAGCAGATCACGGATCCAGGCAGCGGTCTGTTTGGGTAGCGTGACTTCCTCACGCTGGTCAGCTCGGGCGGCAGCAATGCCGTCGTTGAGCTGAGCCAACGCGGTCTCCACCGGCGGTTGTTGTACAGGCATACAGGCGACCATAAACCACAAATACAACGAGCGGAGCCGTTTTAAAGAAGAAATCTAAGATTTTCTTAGCGTTTGTGGTACAGCCCTTTTCGCCAGTACTGCGGCTCAGACGTTGCAAGCACGCCAAGATTGCGGAAAATGCCCTCGTCCACAGAACCAAGGATCGCCGTGATGTGAGCATCGCAACCACGAAGCGACTTCAGATGATCCAACGCGAGCGCCGCGTCCGGGTTCGACGCCGCCGACACGGACAAGGCAATCAGTACCTCGTCGGTGTGCAGGCGCGGGTTGACCGAACCCAGATGGCGGGTCTTCAGCGACTGGATCGGCTCGATGGAGTCGGGGGAGAGCAGGTGCACATCGTCGTCGATACCCGCGAGCTGCTTCAGGGCATTGAGCAGCACCGCAGCCGAAGGTCCGAGCAGGTCAGAAGTCTTACCGGTGACAATGCGGCCGTCTGGCAACTCAAGTGCCGCACCCGGCTTGCCGGTCGCCTCCGCGACGTCGAGCGCAGGGGCAACCACAACGCGGTCCTGCACAGAGAGATCCGCCTTGCGCATCACGTTCATCACACGGTCAGAGATGGAGGAGTCGGAGCCGATGCGGCGTTCATCGACACGCGATGCAAAGTAACGGCGAATGATTTCCTGCTGGGCGGCGTGGCGGCAGGCCTCGTCGTCGGAAATGCAATAGCCCGCCATGTTGACACCCATATCGGTCGGGGACTGGTACGGCTCGGTGCCCGTAACCTCACGCAGCAGCGTCTTCAGCAGCGGGAAGACCTCAATGTCGCGGTTGTAGGAGGTGACCTTCTCCCCGTAGGCGTCGAGGTGGTACTGGTCGATCACGTTGATATCGTCCAGGTCCGCGGTGGCCGCCTCGTAGGCTAGGTTCACCGGGTGGGAGAGTGGCAGGTTCCAGATGGGGAACGTCTCAAACTTGGCGTAACCTGCGGCAATGCCTCGCTGGTTCTCGTGGTAGACCTGCGACAGGCAGGTGGCCAGTTTGCCGGAGCCAGGTCCCGGCGCGGTCATGACAATCAGGTCGCGGGAGGTTTCCACATAGTCGTTGCGGCCAAACCCTTCCTCGCTGACCACCTTGGCGGTGTCGTTGGGGTAGCCAGGGATCATGTAGTGGCGCGACACCTTCAGGCCAAGGCGGGAAAGACGCTCGAGGAACGCCTCCACGGTGCGGTTGTGGCCGTCGAGTTGGGTGCACACCACATTTTCGACGAGGAATCCGCGGTCGCGGAACACATCCACAAGACGCAGCACGTCATCTTCGTATGTAATACCCAGGTCAGCGCGCACTTTTTGGCGGATGACATCACCAGCGTTGAAGCAGATGACAATTTCCACTTCGTCCTTGATGCGGTCAAGCATGGCGATTTTGTTATCCGGAGTGAATCCGGGGAGAACACGGGAGGCGTGGTTGTCGTCGAAAAGCTTCCCACCCATCTCCAGGTAGAGTTTGCCGCCTACCTCGGCTCTCCGCGCTTGGATGTGCTCGGACTGCATTGCAATGTATTTTTCGCGGTCAAAACCGGTCGTGTACGGCATGCGCGCAATTCTATTGCTTTGCTGCGACACCACGCACCCCGCTACCTCCACACGGTGGTAGCGCTACGGTGGCAGGCATGTTTTCCTCCACGTTTACCGCCGACCAGATCCGAGCTGCGGAAGCACCCCTGCTTGCGGCGCAGGAGTTCGAAGACCAGTTGATGCAATCCGCTGCCCACGCCGTGGCGGAGGTAGCCAACGTGATGCTCGCTGAAGGTACTGAGGCACGCGCCCGGGTGCTCGTGCTTGCAGGGCCTGGCGGCAACGGGGGAGACGGCCTCTACGCCGGCGCGGAGTTGTTGCTGGCAGGCCACCGGGTGGATGCGGTGTTGCCCACAGGCTCGGCGCAGGAGCGTGCCCTGCAGGCGTTCACGGCAGCCGGCGGGGTAGTGCTGGAGGACCTCCCGGAACAATGGCAGGACTACGCCTTGGTTATCGATGCGATGACGGGCATCGGCGCGACCGGCGAGGTACGCGAGAACCTTCGCCCCGCAGTCGAGTTAGCCAACGCACTCAACGCCCAAGTGCTGGCCGTGGACGTGCCCACCGGCGTGGAGGCCGACACCGGCTGGGCAGGGCAGTGCCACGTCAACGCCGATGTGACGGTCACCTTCGGCGGGTTGCGCCGCGCCCACGGGCTGTCGCCAGCGTGCGGGGTGCAGTTGCTCGCCGACATCGGATTGCCGGGCAAGCGCCTGCACGAAACGCTCGGCGACCAACTCACCTTGTGGGCAGAGGATGGCCCGCCGCTGTTGATTGCAAACCGGGCGGTGCTGCCGGAGCAGAAGTGGCCCGACGGGATACAGACCCTGTGGCAGCCACCGCTGCAAGACGTCGCGCCGGGGCCTGAGGACGACAAGTACACCGGCGGTGTGGTCGGCATCCGCGCAGGCAGCGATGGGTATCCCGGCGCGGCTATCCTGTCTACTGCGGGCGCGGTGAACGCCACACCGGCGATGGTGCGCTACGCCGGCCCGCAGGCGGTGGAGGTGGTGCGGGCGCATCCGGAGGTCGTCGCTACGCACACGCTCCAGGATGCTGGCCGGGTGCAGGCGTGGGTGTTTGGGCCGGGCGCGGGCACCGACGAGGCTGCGGCGGCGGAGTTGCGGTGGGTGCTCGGCCAAGAGGTGCCAGTGCTTATCGACGCCGACGGCCTGACCCTCCTCACCCAACACCCCAACCTGCGCGAACAGGTGGCCAAGCGCGAACAGATGACCGTGCTGACCCCGCACGACGGCGAGTTCGCCCGGCTGTGTGAAGCCGCCGACGTGGGGGAGAGCGATCGCATGGCGGAGACCATCGCCCTGGCCGCCGCGCTGCAGTGCACGGTGGTACGCAAGGGGCGGGTGACGGTGATTGCGCACGAGGGCGACCCGTACACGGCGTACGCGATCGACGCGGGGCATTCCTGGGCGGCGACTCCGGGATCGGGCGATGTGCTCGCGGGCATCGCGGGGGCACATCTGGCGCTTATGCATGCCAAGCGGCTATGGGAGGAGGTCGCACTCGCCGGCGCGGTGGCCGTGCACGCTTTGGCTGCGAAACTGGCCGCTGCTACTGCGTACGGTGACGCGACGGCGCCAGCGAGCCGGATCGCCGAGTTCATCCGTCCCGCAACCGCGAAGATGCGAAATGATGCTTGATGCGGTCGTGATCGGCGGCGGCCAGTCCGGCCTTGCCGTGTCGTATTACCTGCGCAGATATGGCGTGAACTTCACGGTTCTGGACGCCGCCGACGTTCCCGGTGGGGCGTGGCCGAACTACTGGGACTCGCTGACGCTGTTTTCGCGCGCGGAGTTTTCCAACCTGCCGGGTTGGCCGATGCCTTCGTTTGATGGGTATCCGCCGCGTGATCATGTCGTCGATTATTTAACGCGCTACGAGGCCCGCTACGACCTTCCCATTCGCCGTGGGCAGCGTGTGGAGCGTGTGCTTATCGACGACACTGGCTTCACCATCCGCCCCCAAAACCTCCACGCCCGCAACGTGGTGGTTGCAACCGGGATCTGGTCGGCGCCGTTCGTGCCGTTTGTGCCGGGTGAGTTCTCGGGCAGGCAGTTGCACTCGGCGCACTACACGCGACCGGGAGATTTCGCAGGCCAGCGCGTCGCGGTCGTCGGTGGCGGTAACTCGGGTGCGCAGATCACAGCAGACCTCGTGCTCAATGGGGTGGAGGCGCAGTGGCTGACACGTTCTGCACCGGGTTTCATGCCGGACGACGTGGACGGTTCCACGCTGTTTCGCCGCAATCGTGAGCGCCTCACTGCGATTGCGAAGGGGGAGCCAGATCCGGGCGGGGTGGACTTCGGCGGAGAGATCGTCGTCGTACCGGAGGTGCGCCGAGCGCGCGACGCCGGCCTGCTTCAGGCGCGTCCGATGGTGGGTTCGCTCGACGAGGTGAACGCCGACGTGATCATCTGGGCAACCGGGTTTCGTCCGGCCCTCGGGCCTATCCGCGGGCTGCCCCGGGACACGCCTGGTTTGTACGTGTTGGGGTTTGACAACATCAACGGACCGGGTGCCGGAACGATTCGAGGGGTGAGCCCGTTTGCCCGCGATATTGCGGCTCGGATCGCCGATTCTGTTGGCGCACACCGTCGCAGGTAAGCACGCTTCGACAAAATTACATAGGTGTTATTTAGGCCTTGACGTGGAAAAATAGCCCTTTTCGGGGATACATTCACCTTTTCGTTACATGAGAGTTTCCTGAGTAGCACTAACTCAGCTTTCTCCAACCAGCACGTACGTTAATTAAGCACGGACTGGCCCGTACTTGAGACGCAGGTCACCCTACTCACGAAGGGTGAATAGTTGGACATCTGCGCTACGCTTACTTATGTGTTAAATAAACGGAGGATCGCAGCGCTTGCCCTGACAGCTACTACAGCAGCGGCTGCCACTGCCGTGCCCTCCGCCGACGCGGCCACTGTAGGCAAGCCCATTAACGGCGTGTGCTCATTGCAAATGAGCATTGCAGAAAAGGATTTCGCCGCAGCATTGCCGCGAGACCTTAGGAGCCCCCAAGCGCAGCAAAAACAGCAGTGGACCAACGCCTTCGAGGTAGCGTTCCCGGAAGCTGCGCCCATCGCACAAGAATTCCTCGAAGCATTCAACGGCCCATACTTCAGGCAGTTCCATGCCAACCGCAACGCTGAAACCGCCCGTTGGGAAGACCGCATCGCTACTGCCGCAAATGTAGATCCGGCAGGCGCAAAGTGGTACTTCACCGAAATCATGAACAGCGTGCTGGTATCCAGCGAAGACGGACTGGCGCTGGATCATGTTGAGTTCTGGCGCGTTGTGGATGACGCCCTTGAAAGTGGCACCATCAGCGCCACTGACCCACGCGACATTTACCCCGCTTTCCCACAGGAAATTAGCGACAGGCTTCTCGAGGGCGCTCTGGCAGACATGCCGGCAGACCAGCGCAAAAAGTGGGTAAACGCGCACGCCTCGTCCAAGGAAGCCATCGGCTCGGTCAATGCGGCACAGTTCCGCGATGCCTTCAAGAAGGCACGCGAGGCCTGCGCCAATGGTGGCGGCTCGGTCACCCTGCCCGTCGCTCCCAAGCCGACCACTCCGTACGACGTGCCACCGGTACAGCGCGGCAAGGACAAGCCTGGCAAGACCACAGAGCCGTCCACACCGACTGAGTCGAAGACCACCACCAACATCAGCGTTGACTTCTCCACCTCGGTTGAGCGCCAGAAGAACGAACCACAAGCGTCGATGCCTGTCGGTGCGATCATCGGCATCGTCGTCGCTCTGTTGACAATCATTGGTGGCGCTGGGGCAGCATTTGTCATGGGCGGGCGATAGGCGTAATTTGGCGCGGTGTCCAACACCGCGAAAACCCCCCAGAAAACCCCGGGCCAATTCCCCTTCGTACCACTGGCGGCGATGAGTTTCGCCGCCTTTGTTTATGTCACTTTCGAGATGTTCTCGGTGGGGCTCATCTCCCCGATGGCGCGAGACCTCGGCGTCTCCGAAGGCCAAATTGGCCTCCTCATGAGCGTCTATGCGGGCTTGGTCGCAGTGGTGACCATCCCGCTGATCCACTTCACGCGTAGCGTCAATAGGCGTCCGCTGCTTATCGCCACTCTGGCGTTTCTCCTCGGCGGGATCGTGCTGCAGGCAACAGCCAGCAACTACTGGATGCTGGTGGCCGGGCGCGTCACCGCAGCATTTACACACGGCGTGTTCTGGTCGCTGGTCAACCCGATGGCGGCACGCATCGCTCCCGCCGGGCAGACAGGTAAAGCGGTGGCTGCGGTGTCCATCGGCTCTACCTTGTCGCTGGTTGCTGGCTCGCCGCTGACCACTGCGTTGGGCACGATGATCGGCTGGCGGGCATCCACGTGGGTGCTTGGCGTAGCGACGATCGGCGCGCTGGTCACCCTGATCGCCACCCTGCCAAGTCTGCCGGCGGTGCCACCGGCGAACAGGGCGAAGGCGACGAACACGAAGTCCGCCATCCCTTCGCTTGTGGTGTACGTGCTGCTCGCGGTGACGGGTATCTTCTCCACCTTTACGTACTTGGCGCTGCTGGTGGAGGGCACCGCCGGCCACGCGTATGTGCCGTTCGGCGTGTCCCTGTACGGCATCGCGGGCTTGGTCGGCATCACGATCGCCGGCCGGAGGGTGGATAGCCGAATGATCCGGCTCAATGCCCTGGCCGCTGCCGTGATGGTGGTGTCCGCCATCGCAGGTTTGCTCGCGCTCGGTGCCGGAAGCGGCCTAGGCATGTTCGCGGTGATCGCCGTGTTCGGCATGGCCGCCGGTGCGCTGCCCACGGTGGCCACCACCATCTTCTTGCACGCAGGCCAGCGCAACCAGGACCTGGCAAGTTCGGTGTACGTGGTCACCTTCCAGGTCGGCATCGCATCCGGTTCCGCGGTTGGTGCTGCGGTGGTGGATGCGGGCTACTTGTCCGGCACCCTGATCTCTACCGGCGTGCTCGGCGCGCTGGCGTTTACGGTGCTGGCGCTGTGGTCGCGCACGCTCCTGCGCTAGCGCCAGCGATTGAAGCACCAGACATACAAACCCCAGACATATAAGCGCAGTCTTATGCGTAGACCGGGGTGCGTGCGTTGACGCCAACCTCGAAGACCTCGTCTCGCGGATTGATCAGCGAGCGGTCGTGGGTGACAAACCCGCAGGCAATGTTGCGCTCTTCAACCAGGTCACGCAGCAATTTCACAATCTCTTGGGAGCGGTCGTGGTCGAGGGCGGCGGTGGGCTCGTCGGCAAGCAAAAGCTCTGGCTCACCCATCAACGCGCGGGCGATGCCGACGCGCTGGCGCTGACCGCCGGAGAGTTCGCCCATACGGCGATCGCCAAGACCCTCGAGGCCGACCTTGGCCAGGAGCTCGTCGGCACGGTCGGGGCGCGGCTTGATCCCGCGGATGTCGTCGGTGACCAGCAGCTGGTCGCGAACGTTGAGCGCGGCGATCAGGTTGGCCTGCTGGAAGATCATGCCGATCTTGTCGCGGCGCACATCGTTGTTCACCTCAACGCCGTTGAGGGTGGCGGTGCCGGAATCCGGTGTGATCAGGCCCGCGGCGACGGAAAGCATGGTGGATTTTCCGGAGCCGGACTCGCCAACAATGAAGGTCAGCTCGCCGGGCTTGGCGGTGAAGTTCATGTTGTCCAGCACGGTTCGCATTTCCTGGCCGTCCTGGAAGGCGACGGTGACATTTTTCAGTTCAAGCATTATGCGGCACCTCCAAGGGCCTGCTGCGGGTTAACTTTTGTAATGGAGCGGGTGGCAATCAGCGCGCCGACCATGCCGAGCGCCCAGATGGCAACTGGCGGGGCGACGGCGGTGAGTGCGGTCAGGGAGAACGGTGCAGCGCCCTGCATCGCCAGCCCGAGGCCGAAGGCGACCACGCCTCCGATTAGCGCACCTGCGCCGAGCAGCACCGCGGACTGGCCGAGTGCGTCCTTGAGCAGGTACTTGTTCGATGCGCCGATGGCCTTCAGGATGGCTAGGTCGCGGCCGCGCTGCATCGTCCACACCGTGAGGAACGCGACGATCACCAGCGCGGCGATGGCGTAGAGGAAGCCCTGGATGAGCTTCAGGGAGCCCTGCTCAGAGGAGTACGCGGGCAGGCCCTCGAAGGACTCCTTCAACGACACACCGCCGCCGACCTCGTGGTCGGCGAGCAGCACGGTGCCGTCGGCGTCGGTGTGCATGATCTCTTTCCAAAAGTCCGTGGGCACCCACAGGACAGGGGAGTGGGAGAACGCCAGGTCCTCGCCGATTGCACCGACGGTGATGGCCTTGCCGGCGACGGTGATCTCCTCGCCCTGCTTGAGTTCAAGGCCCGGCGCGGCAACCGCGTCCTTGCCCAGCGTCTGGCCGCCCGGCAGCACGGTGCCTTCCGGCAGGGACAGGATGGACACTGCGGCGTCTTCGCCGTTTGCCTTGGTCAGCAGCATTTGGCTGGTGCCAAGCGGGGTCATGCCGTCGCGAGCCTCCACACGCGAGGTGGTAAACGACAGGTCTTCCGGGTCCTGGAAGACAACGGATTCCGGCTCGAGCGCTTCAAGTGCTGAGGTGTTCTGCTTGCCCAAGCCTGCGGTCAGGCCGGTCAGCACAACCACCAGCAGGGTGATCAGGGTGACCGTGCCCACGATCAGCCCGAAGCGCCCCTTGGCCGACTTCATTTCTCTCAAACCTACGAACATGACTCCGATTATGGCTTTGACCTGCACTGTTCCACATCGGGCGGGCGGTTGAAATCCCAATCAACCGATCGGTTGATCTACGCTCAGTCCTATGTTGTCCACGACCCGGATTCTGGATTTGTTACGCGTGAGCTTGCACGTGCTGGTCGCCGTATTGCTAGCGGTGGGTCTTATGGGGCAATTGCGTATCGACGACCCCCTGCCCGGCCTCGTTCTCTCCACCGTCTTCGCCGCTGTGTACATGGCGGGCACGGTGTGGCACTACGAGGGCCGGGCCTATCCAAGTTGGGCGCCGTACGCGTGGCTGGGGGTTGTGGCCGCGCTGTGGGTGGGGCTGGTGCAGGTTTCCGCGGACTTCGTGTGGCTGGAGTTTCCGCTGGTCATGTTGGCGTGTGTGATCCTGCCGCGATGGTGGGAATTGGTCGCTGCGGCCGGCTTACTGTGTGTGTCCCTGGTGGCGGTGGCAGCGCCGGGTGGAAATATCGGTGCGGTGGTGGGGCCGTCGATAGGCACGGTGCTCGCGGTGTTCATCGTGCACGCGTACCGGGCGCTGCGTGCGGAGGCCGACCACTACAAGCAGATGGCGGAGGATCTGCGCTCGGCCCAGCGGGAGCGCGCCGCGGCGGAGCATGCGGCGGGCGTGGCGCAGGAGCGAGCACGCCTGGCGCGCGAGGTGCACGACACGATGGCGCAGGGGCTCAGTTCGATCGTGCTACTCGGCCGCGCGCTGGATAAGCAGCTCGGCGACGACGCCGCGGCGCGCGAGACCCTGGACGTGATTCGCTCGACGGCTGCGGACAACCTGGCGGAGGCGCGTCGTTTTGTCAAGGCCAATTCGGCGGACACGGTCTCGGTTGAAGACAAACCCCAGCGTGTGGCGTTGCCGGTGCGGTTGGAGCGCCTTGCCCGGGCAGCGTCGGACCGCCAGCGCGCGCTCGGCGAGCCACTGGAGGTGCAGGTCAACGCGGTGGATTTGCCGGAGCCGGCGGCGTCGGTAGCTGAGCGCATGGTGCGCGAGGGCTTAAGCAACATCGTGCGCCACGCGGGCGCATCTAAGGCGGTGATCACGGTGGATAAGCTGGGCGCGACCGCAACCATCGACGTCTTTGACAACGGCCGCGGCATCTCCGGCAAGGAGGGCTACGGGCTCAAGGGCCTGCGCGCCCGCGTGGAGGAGATCGGTGGGGAACTTTCGGTGGAGGGCAACGTCCTCGCCGCGACACTGCCTGTGGAGGAGCAATGACGCTGCGCGTAATGCTTATCGACGACCACCCGGTCGTCCGCGCCGGCCTTCGCGCCGTTCTCAACTCGTTCGGCGACATGGAAGTGGTGGCTGAAGCCGCCGACGGCGACGCCGACGTGCCCGAAGGCGTGGACGTAGTGGTCTCCGACATTCAGATGCCCGGCGCGTCCGGAATCGACCTGACCCGCCGTTTGGTCAAGGCGGGCGGGCCGCCGGTGCTCATCCTGACCACCTACGACACGCAGGCCGACGTGGTCGCGGCGGTGGAGTCCGGCGCGATGGGCTACCTGCTCAAAGACGCGCCGGAGGATGAATTGCATGACGCGGTGGTGCAGGCGTCGAAACGCAAGCGCGTGCTCTCTCCGCAAGTGGCGAATGTGCTGGCAGACCGTCTGGTCAACCCCGACGAGGCTCTGTCCGCCCGCGAGATTGAACTGCTTCGCGCACTGCAGACGGGCGCGTCGAACCGGGAGATCGCCGAACAGCTCTTCATCTCCCAAGCCACGGTGAAAACCCACCTGATCCACATCTATTCAAAACTGGGGGTTGACAACAGAACAGCTGCCGTAGAGCAAGCTCGGCAGCGTCGCATCATCTAGTGTGTCCCGTATGACTTTCATCGAGCTGCATACTGGGCCCTGGCGCGCCAGTACCTGCTTGCTGGGGCTCAGCGGCCCGCATGACGCGCCAGTTGGCTTGGCCAGCCTGACCTGGCGCCATAACGGCTCGCTGCGTACCGGCGACGATTTGGACCGCCCTCAAGGGCAGATGTTCATCGAGGCAGATGCGTTGCCCGCCCGCCAGCAAATCGCCGAACCTGAGGCGTTTCCGCTGCGTACCGTGACCACTCGAACCGCCGGCGAGGCGTACGTGTTCATCGGTGAAATGTTCGGCCGCAAAGGAGAAATTGAGACGCTCACGCCGTGTGTCGCAGCGCAGATGACGCTTGCCACGGACGCTGAACTTGCGATGACGCTCAACCCTGACTTCGAGTACGCCATCATTGCCTGCGACGGCGATATCGAGGTCAACCGCTCCTCGGTGGTCTCTCACTCCCACATGCTCATTGGTCCGGGTGAGCGCACGCTCGGTTTGGAGAACCGTTCCGAGCATTTCACCCACGTGCTGGTGTTGGGTGGTCTTCCCGAGTAACACGAACCGGGGAGATCTTGCCCACATATAGACCACTTACCGTGCAGACATGCGGTAACAGCGCAATAATCGGATAGTGCTATATATTCTGATTGCTGTCTTGGCCGTCGCTGCCGTCGGCTACTTCATTTACAAAAAAGTCCACGCCGCATCCGCCATCTTCGCGGTGGGTGTGCTGCTGCTCATGATCGCCGCCGCAACCGGCCGCATCGACTACGCCTCAACCGAGTTCGAATCTTCCGGCAACGCGTTCTACGACGAGTTGCTCATCATCGAGGCCCTGTTCAAGTCCCGTTTCGCCGGCACCGGCATGGCAATTATGGTGCTGTTCGGTTTCGTCGGCTACATGCGCCACATCGGCGCCGACGCAAAGACCGTAGTGGCACTGTCTAGCCCGCTGCGTCGCTTCAACGGCTCCTACTGGCTCGTACCCATCGGCTACTTGGTGGCGACGCTGCTGTCGTTCGTGGTGCCCTCTGCCAGTGCGTTGGCGCTGTTGCTCGTGGCCACGCTCATGCCGGCGTTGATCGCTGCCGGGCTGACTCCGCTGACGGTGGGTGCGATCGTCGCTACGGCCTCCACTATTGCCCCGTCCCCGCTGGAGGCGGGCCTGATTCAGGCCGCTGACCTGACCGGCATGACGGTCACCGAGTTCACCTTCGGCAACGTGGCTAAGGCCACCATCCCGGGCCTGATCGTCATCGCGTTTGTGCACATGTGGTGGCAGCACCGCTGCGACAAGAAGGACCTGGTCAAAGCCGGTGCCGCCGCAGGCGAGGCCGACCTGGAGGCCGCGAAGCACGAAGAGTCCGACCGCCGCATCCACGAAGCCATGGAGCGCGCCGAGGGCCTGCCGGGCTTCTACGCCATCTTGCCGTTGATGCCGCTGCTGCTGATCATCGTCTCCGCAATCCTGAACCGCCTGGACATCGTCGGTTTCGAGGCCGGCATTCTCCCCGTGACCGTCGTGTCGCTCATGCTGACCATGATCATCGAGGCCATCCGCCTGCGCGACGTGAACTACGCCGCGGATTCCCTCCAGGACTTCTTCAAAGGCCTCGGCGAGGGCGCCGCAGGCGTGGTGTCCCTGATCGTCGCCGCCGCCATCCTGGTGGAAGGCATCACCCAGATGGGCGTTATCGAGGGCCTGACCAGCCTCGCCCAGGCGTCCTCGGGTGCTGCGATCCTGATGGTGCTGGTGTTCGTCATCGCCACCTCTGTCATGGCAATGCTCACCGGCTCCGGCGTGGCCCCGTACTTCGCGTTCTCCGAAATGGTGCCGGGCATCGCGGCCGACTCCGCCGTGTCCGCCCCGCAGATGCTCACCTCCATTTGGGCCGCCTCCAACACCATGCGCCAGGCTTCCCCGGTCAACGCTGCGGTGCTTATCGTCGCTGGCGCACTGAACGTGAACCCGGTTGACGTGGTGCGCCGCACCCTCGTGCCGTTGGCAGCGGGCATGGTCACGTCGGTGGTGTGCGCGCTGTTGTTCGTCGTGTAGCAAAAGTCCGTATTGTTTCCGGTATGACTGTCTCAGTGCTGATCACCGTCGAAGACTCTTCGCCGGAAATCTCACGTTGCTTCAACGTTGACCCCGACATGACGCTCGGCGCGCTCGCCGAGGTCATCGACGCATCCCTCGGGTTCTCCGGCGCGTCCTCGCACCTGTTCGTGGGCAAGCACGGCACGCAACGTGAGGTATACGCCGAAAGCCCCGGTGCGGGTGAGCAGCACGAAGACACCATCACGGTCGCTGAGATGGAGCCGATGACCTACATTTACGACGCGGCGGCCGACTGGTCCATCCACGTCGAAGTCCTCGGCCCCTCCCACATCGATGCGCCAACGCCGATGCTTGTCGACGCCGCCGGCCCCGACGTCATCGAAGCCTGCAACGGCCCCGCCATGATGACCGAGTTCCGCCGCCAGGCCCGCCTGCTCGCCGCCGGTATCGAACCCGACGTGGACACCGTCACCTTGCTGTTTAGCTTCCTGCCGGTCATGCCGCCGGAGCGCATGCTGGACCGGCTGACCTTCGCCGACCCGGTCACGGTCGCCTCCCGCATGGCCAACGTCGCCGAGGAGCAGTTTTTCGACGAGATGGCCGCCGCCGAATCCGAGGGTCTAGGCCTGGCGGAGCGCTTTGACAACTTCATCAACTCCCAGCCCGGCCTGCGCGAAATCCTGGACGTGGACCCCCACCCGGAGCGCAACCCGGCGATGATCTCGGCCGTGACCGACTTCTTCAACTCCGTCCTCGGCGAAGGCACCGATTTCCCCGAACTCGCCGAACTGGCCAGCCTGCCCGGCTTCGCCGGCCTGCCAGGGCTCGAAGGGCTCGAAGGGCTCGAAGGGCTTCTCGACGACACCGATGACCTCGAAGCCCCCAACTCCCTGACCTTGGTGTTCGGCGACCTGATCAGCCTGTTCATCGCCAGCGTGCCCTACAACGTGGGCGAGCTAACCCCCGAGGTATCCCGCGAGATCCGCGACATCACAGCGCTGCCGTTCCCGGGTACCGTCGTCGATTTTCTTCTCGACGCCGGCCTGTTAAAGAAACGCCACGAAATCCTCACCCCCACCAAAGCGGGCCTGACCTTCCTCAGCAGCGACGACGCCGTCGCCGCCAACGCCGACAACCTGCGCCGCTTCTTCGAATCCGTCATGGGCGCAGACCTGTGGCGCGCCACCGTCGA
This sequence comes from Corynebacterium sp. HMSC055D05, assembly GCF_001810365.1. Lineage (NCBI taxonomy): Bacteria > Bacillati > Actinomycetota > Actinomycetes > Mycobacteriales > Corynebacteriaceae > Corynebacterium > Corynebacterium sp. HMSC055D05. The sequence goes on along the minus strand of NZ_KV801024.1, from coordinate 218,950 downwards.
CTGGTTCATCGGCGAGCCCCAGCCCAACCCCGACATCGACGACTACATCCCGTGGCTTTACGGCTTCTGCGTCGTCGAAGAGTACGAACCGGGCCGCTCCGGGCTTTCCGACGAAGGCCGCGCCATGATGCACCTCCACCGCGCCTACTACGAAGGCTAGGTCTAGACCCCGCCCGGTTGGCCCCGCCCGGTTAACTCAGGCGAGCACCAGGTAGAGCCCCACCACGGCAATGCCCAGCATCATCGCGGTGAGAATGGCGATGGGGGCGGTGTTCGGGGCGCTGCGCTCGTCGGCAAGAGCAAATGCGTCGCGCCTGTACAGCCGGCGGTTCAGCAGCCCGATCGCCACCGCGCCAAGCGACAACGCGCACACCGCGAACACAATTAACTCCGGGTAGGCATCCGCCCAGCGCAACAGCGTCGCCGCACACACCAGCATGGCAAGGCCGGTGCGCGTCCAACTCATCGCGGTGCGCTCCGGCTGCAGGCCGGGGTCCGCAACGACGATGCTCACAGCAGGCTCACCCCGACCACCACTGCGGCGACGAACACACCGATGCCCAGAATCGGCACGATCGCCGGCGCCGGGATTGGTTTGCCGTGGCGCAAGGCGCGTTCGATCCGTACCCAACGCACCGCAGCACCTGCAGAAATAGCCATTGAGATCACGATGATGGTGGCGGCGGCGATGGAGCGCACGGTGTCGTCGATACGCGGAAGCTCAAACGCCTCCAACGCAATCCCGCCCGCCAAAAACGCAAGCGCAGTACGCGTCCACGCGAGGAATGTGCGCTCGTTAGCCAAGGTGAAACGCGGATCCGGCTCGTTGCCATCCGGAAACACCCGCCGGGTAAACCAACCACGCTCACTCATGCGCTCAACCCTAGCGCCGCATACACCGTCAGGAGAACCACCCCAACCGCAGCGATCACCCACAAAATCGTGTTTCTTTGCGACGACACCCTCGCCCACACCGCCCCCAACAACGCACCCGCCGTGTTGCAGATGACATCGTCCGTATCGCTATACCCCCACCCGCCGAGGTACTGCGCCGTCTCGATGCCCAGGCTGAACAGCGTGCCTGCCGCGAGCGCCCTCACGATCGAGCCCCGATACGCCACGAACCCCACCGGAATGAACAGCGCAATGTTGCCGAACAAGTTCAACCACGGACCCCACCACACACGCGCATACGTGAACGTCTGCAACGGATTCAGCCGGATCTGACTGATCTGGTGCGACTCCGCCGCCCACACTCCCGGGATCGACACGAAAGCCTTACCCACCGTAAACGCAAGCACGACAACGACAGTCACCACTGCCGCGGCGACCGTTGCCGGTGTACTTCTGGTCGTATTCACCCGCCCCACGGTAGACGCACGTTAGGCTGGCGACCATGAATAGCACCTTGCTGGTTACTGACAATGGCCCCGAGATCGTAGAAACCCGCGATGAATACGCCGGCGAAGGCGACACGCTGATCAACGTCTCGCACTCGTCGCTGAACTACAAAGACGCAATGGCACTGTCCGGCAACCGCGGTGTCCTGCGCGAACTGCCGCGCGTCCCCGGCATCGACGCGGTGGGCACCCTCGAAGACGGCACGCTGGTCACGGTGAACGGCCGTGGGTTGGGGGAGCGCCGTCACGGCGGCTACACCCCGCAAGTGCGTATCGACGACACCCACATCACCCGCATCCCATCCCGCTTCACCGCCGACGATGCCGCCGCCATCGGCACCGCCGGCTACACCGCAGCGCTCTCCGTCGCGGCGTTCGAGCGCGCCTCCTACTCCGTGGACGGACCCATCCTGGTCACCGGAGCGACCGGCGGCGTCGGTTCCATCGCCGTATCACTGCTCGCCGAGCGCGGCCACGAGGTCTGGGCGCTCACCGGGCGTATCGACGAACACAGCACCTGGCTGCGCGAACTCGGCGCCACCGAAATCCTCGACCGCGCCGACTTCACCGGCAAAGGCAAACCGCTGCAGAAGGCGCGCCTCGGCGGCGTGATCGACACCGTCGGCTCCGACATCCTGGCCAACGCGCTCGCCCAACTGCGCTGGGGCGGCGTCGCCACCGCATGCGGCATGGCCGCCGGCAACGACCTGCCCGCCTCCGTCCTGCCGTTCATCCTGCGCGGTACCCAACTGATCGGCGTGAACTCCGTCGACACCCCCAACGACCTTCGCGACGAAGCCTGGGCACTCCTCGACACCTCCCTCAACACAAACGCCATCCGCACCGAAACAATCGGATTGGATGGCGTCATCGAAGCCGGCCAGGCCCTGTTGGAGGGCCGGGGCGGTGGAAGGGTCGTCGTTAAGCTGTAGGCTCCTGCGGCACCGGACCAGCCGAAATCTGCCGGTAGCCGTACGCCAACGCGAGCATCGTCGCCGGCAAGGTCACAATCAAACCAAGACCAAACGGGATCGCACCAATGAGGTTGATCAAACCAGCCAACACCGCGAAGCCCAACAGACGGCCATAGTTACGCGCACCCGCCTTGAAACCGCCGGTGAACGCCTGGCCAAACGTGCCATTGTTGTCACCCGCGAACCACGGCTGCAGCATAAACAGCGGGCTGATCAGCAGCATCACCAACAAACCAATGCCGAATGCCGCCATCACCGGGCCCATCACCGCAAAGAACGTCTCCGGGTCATCCATGATCGCCTCCGGGTTCTCCGGGATCATCGTCGGATCGATCGCCGAAAACGCACCAATGCCCAGCGCCGTCAGCAGCACCGTCATGCCAAGCATGGCGATGACCGACAACAACACCGACATGCCCAGCGTCTTACCAAACGTCGGCGACTTCACATCCCCGAAGTTCAGGTTGCGCGCCAACGTCGCCTGCAACGCCGCACCAATCATCCACGGGCCGAACACCGTCGTGCCGCCCACCTGAATCCAGGTGCCCACCGTCGGCACAAACTGCACCGCCACACTCAGCAGCAGGTAAACCACGCCAAGCGGCAGCCACAGCTTCGGGTTGCCAAACACGGTCTTGAAGCCCCAGCCGATCGCCTCCAAAATGTTCAGCTTGCCGGTGCCCTTCACATGCGACCAGCCGTTATTCGCCGGGTCGTTAATCGGGTGCGGGCTCACACCATCGCCCGGAACGTTGTCCGTCAACTGCTGGCCATGGAACCGCAACGCCGTGTTGCCCGCCATCGACGCCGCCGAATTGACCTCAAACGCGCTGTAGTCGCTGTAGCCGTTTTGGTAGTTGCCGGCTTGGTCGGCGTAGTTGCCGGCGTCGGCGGGGTCGGCGTAACTGTCGTAGCTCGGGTAACCACCATCGTTCTCCGGGTGGCTTCCTTGCGGATGCTGCGGATACGGCTCGAAGCCGTCATTGTTCGGAGTGGACATTGATGTATTCCTTCATCGGATAGGTATCAGTTTTGCCCAGCCGAGTTTAACAACCCTGCGCGGTGGGACGCCGGGCCGGAACGTTGGCGCTGCCCGGGCCGCCTCCTGACAAACTCTGCAAAATCTGTCAGGAACGTTTTCTGACCTGCACGTTTACCGGCGCCTGACAGATTCCGCCGTGATCTGTCAGCCGGACGGGGCGGTGGGGGCGGTGGGGCCGGGCCCGCGGGTCGGGGTGAGGCGGCGGGGCGCCCGGGGTGAGGCAGGCCGGGCATTTTGGGCATCACCGGCAAAATAGTTCCCGGGCGGGGAACTTTCTTCGTCCGGCGGGCTAAGAAAATTCACTACGCCCAGGACAGATCGGCGCGGGCACAAAAAAGTTCCCCGGATTCGGCCGAACCGGGGAACTTTTTTGGGAAGGGTATGAGAAAGGGTAGGGCAGCAGAACCCGAGCAGAAACCCTTACTTGACCACGAGGTTGACCATGCGGCCCGGGATCGCGATCACCTTGACTACGGTCTTGCCGTCCACCAAGGCGGCGACGCGGTCGTCGGCAAGGGCGGCGGCTTCGAGGTCCTCCTTGGAGGCATCGGTGGCCACGTCGATGCGGGCCTTGACTTTGCCGTTGATTTGGACGGGGACCTCGACGGTGTCGTCGGTAAGCCATTGCTCGGCGAACTCCGGGAACGGCTCGAACGTGATGGTCTCGGGGTGGCCGAGCAGGGACCAGAGTTCTTCGGCGATGTGCGGGGCCAGCGGCGAGACCATCTGTACCAGCGGCTCGACGGCGTCGCGAGGCGCACCCGACGGGTAGGTCTTGGTCAGGTAGTTGACGTACTCGATGAGTTTCGCGGCGACGGTGTTGTCGCGAAGGTGGGCGTAGTCGTCGCGTACGCCGGCGATGGTGCGGTGGAGGGCTTTGAGGTCGTCTTCCGTCAACGAAGCGTCCACCACGGTGACCTCGCCGGTGGCCTCATCCACGACCAGGCGCCAGAGGCGCTGCAGGAAGCGTTGTGCGCCGACGACGTCCTTGGTTGCCCACGGGCGGGAGGTGTCGAGCGGGCCCATGGACATTTCGTAAACGCGCAGGGTGTCGGCGCCGTAGTCCTCGACAACCTCGTCGGGTGCGACAGAGTTCTTCAGGGACTTGCCCATCTTGCCGTACTCGCGGTTGACCTCTTCGCCCTGGTAGAAGAACTTGCCGTCCTTCTCCTCGACCTCGGCCGCGGGGACGTAGACGCCGCGGGAGTCGGTGTAGGCGTAGGCCTGGATGTAACCCTGGTTGAACAGGCGGCGGTAGGGCTCCTTGGAGGTGACAAAGCCGAGGTCGTAAAGCACCTTGTGCCAGAAGCGCGCGTAGAGCAGGTGCAGCACGGCGTGTTCGACGCCGCCGACGTACAGGTCAACGCCGCCGGGGTCGTTGGCGCCGTGCTCCTCGGGGCGCGGGCCGGTCCAGTAACGCTCGTTCTCGATATCCACCAGCGCATCCGTGTTGGTCGGGTCGATGTAGCGCAGTTGGTACCAGGAGGAGCCGGCCCACTGTGGCATGACGTTGGTGTCGCGCCAGTACTTCTGCTTGCCGTGGCCCAGGTCCAGTTCGACCTCGACCCAGTCGGTGGCCTTGGCCAGTGGCGGGGCGGGTTCGGAGTCGGCGTCTTCGGGGTCGAAGGCGACGGGGTTGTAGTCCTCTACCTGCGGCAATTCGACCGGCAGCATGTCCTCGGGCAGGCCGTGCGCCTGGCCGTTTTCGTCGTACACGATGGGGAATGGCTCGCCCCAGTAGCGCTGGCGAGCAAACAGCCAGTCGCGCAGTTTGTACTGGATTTTCTCGGAGCCCTTTTGCTTATCGACGACCCACCCAAGGGCCGCTTCAATCGCCTCATCCTTACCCATACCGTTGAGGTCCAGGCCGGATTCGTTGGCGGAGTTGATGTGGGTGGCGTCGCCGGTGAAGGCGGCTTCGGACACGTCGCCGTCCAGAACAGGCGTAATCGGCAGGCCGAAGACGGTGGCGAACTCGTAGTCGCGCTCGTCGTGGGCCGGGACCGCCATGATGGCGCCGGTGCCGTAGCCGGTGAGCACGTAGTCGGCGATGAAGATCGGGACCTGCTCGCCGTTGACCGGGTTGACCGCGTAGGTGCCCAGGAACACGCCGGTCTTTTCCTTGTTTTCCTGGCGTTCCACATCGGACTTGGCGGCGATGGAGCGCAGGTAGGCGTCGACGGCTGCGCGCGGGGTGGCTTCGCCGTTGATCCAGCGGGTGTCGACGTCGGTGGGGTAGGAGTCGGCCACGAGGTCGTCGACAAGCGAATGCTCGGGCGCGAGCACCACGTAGGAGGCGCCGAACAAGGTGTCGGGGCGGGTGGTGAAGACGGTGATGTCGCCGGCGGGCGATTCGAACACGACGTCCGCGCCGCGGGAACGGCCGATCCAGTTGCGCTGCATGCTCTTGACCTTTTCCGGCCATTCGAGCAGGTCAAGGTCGTCGAGCAGGCGGTCGGAGTAGTCGGTGATGCGCATCATCCACTGGCGCAGACGCTTGCGGAAGACCGGGTAGTTGCCGCGCTCGGAGCGGCCCTCGGCGGTGACTTCCTCATTCGCCAGCACGGTGCCCAGGCCCGGGCACCAGTTGACCATGGAGTCGGAGAGGTAGACGAGGCGGAACTCGTCGATAGCCTTGTGCTTCTCTTCGGTGGTCAGGTCGCGGAAGTTGCGGCCGTCCTTGGTCTGGCGAGCGCCGGACATGAGGTCACGCACGAGGTCCTCAATCGGGCGGGCCTTCTGCTGCTCCTCGTCGAACCAGGCGTTGTAGATCTGCAGGAAGATCCACTGCGTCCAGCGATAAAACTCCGGGTCCGTGGTGGCAACGGAGCGGCGCGGGTCGTGGCCGAGGCCCAACATGGCCAGCTGGCGGCGCATGTTGGCAATGTTCGCCTCAGTGGTCGTGCGCGGGTGGGTGCCGGTCTGGATGGCGTACTGCTCCGCCGGCAGACCAAACGCGTCATAACCCAGGGTGTGCAGCACGTTCTTGCCCAGCATGCGGTTGTAGCGCGCGTACACATCCGTCGCGATGTAACTCAGCGGGTGGCCGACGTGCAGCCCCGCACCCGATGGGTAGGGGAACATGTCCTGAACGTTGAGTTTGTCCTTGGGCAGCTCGACCTGGTCTTGCGACGCTTGCGGAGCAAGATCACCAACCGGGTTCGGTGCGTAAAACGTGTGGTTGTCACGCCAGTACGCCTGCCACTTCTTCTCGATCTCATTGGCCAGCTCGGCCGTATAGCGGTGCGGGGTCGCCTCAGTCATGGTTATGCAGTGTAGTGAACAGGCATTGTTTATCTGCGACCTCCGCCCCGAACGCCATTTCCCCAGGGAATTGTTTTCTGGTCCGTTTTTAGGATTTGAAAGATATAGAAAAGATATAGCGGGCGTTTGGACGAGCCGTTTTGCCAGTTGCCGCAGGTCCGCGAATTGTTCCGATATCTTTCTATATCTTTCGGAATTGTTTTCTGCGCAGTTTCACGCGCGAATCCAGCGGGTGCCACGCCCACGAGGGGGACCTTCCGGATCAATCTTTGCCCTACCGAGGCTTCGAAGGTGTCGCAGGATTCTGCCCGCCTCTGCAACGCTGACGCCAGTTTGATCGGCGATGTCGGCGGACCGGAGGGTTTCGCCGTCGAGAAGCTTTGCTTCGATCCATTCCTGAATACTTACCGTTGCCAGTTCGCCAGCCTGGCCCAAGTTGAGAAGTTTCCGAGCCTCGCCGCTGAGTGTCCATTCGTTTGCGTCGGCTACGGAATCGAGGAGGCCGCGCTCCACAAGGTCGTCCATGAGCTCCCTAACTTCAAGCGAAGTGAGCTGGGTTTTCTGCACTGCGGTCGTTGCCGTGATGAGTGCTGCGGAGTTGAGGTGCCACAACACAATCAAGGACGCCACACTATCGACGACAACCTCCCCGTAACGCTTCGACAGCCGCCTCAGCCCCTTGATGAAGTCCACGTCCGGTTTTTGTGCAGCCAGAATCACTTGGACGTTCACATCGGTTGCGATAACCTCCGGCTCACTGCGTCCGGTTCGGAGCATGGTCGCCCACATACGGTCAAAACCACGAGAGCTTTCTTCGGCCAAGCCGAGCGTGCGCATTGCCGCCATCAGCCGGTTGTTCCGCGGAACCGAGGACGTAGATAGGAGTTTGTCCCGGGTCACACCTGGCGGGAGTGGGCCAGGGGAGGTGACTTTAAGCGTTCGATTGGACTGCTCGACAACCACCGGGCCGGGCAGTCGCCAGTCGCGGTGAATGAATGCATTCGCAACAACTTCATCAACGGCCTGCTCGGGAAAACGGCTGATGGCAACCTCTTCACCGTCGTCAAACTGGACCCGTTCAATCTCAGTGTCACCGTTTTCGGTGATCAGTCGGCGAAGGCGGGGCAGTGCCAGCAGGACCGGGTCTGAAATCAACGTCGCCCGGGGTTCCTCACCCGGCAACGTCCGCCAAAGGTGGCGCACAACAACGTCCGTTGGTTCTGGACTGGCCAGGAGAATTTCGCCGGCACGTTTAAGTTTGCCGTCGTCACGCAAAAGCCCAAGTTCCCGCAACAGTCCTGCTGTGGTCTGAGGGACGGCAGCATCGAGGCCGCGCGTCCTGCGGTGTTCGCGGAGCATCCTGCGCGCTTCTTCAACTACCGCTAACGGCAAGTCGTCTATCGAGATATCGGCTGGACCGTTTGAGTAGTCCGGGTTGCGACGTGCCGCGTCGATAGCGCGACGCTCCTCTTCCGTCATCTCCTTGCAGGAAAATTGGCCGTCTGCGGTGCGCTTCTTCGCGGCGCCGTCGCTACGCGTGTACAACGCCCGCGCTTCAGGGACGTGAATAACAACGAGCCTTGCGCCCCACGCATCCAACGTCGTGACCTGGACGTTCATGTTGGGATTGGTCTTGACGAAGATCCGGTGAGTGATCTTTTCTTCATCCAGTTTGGTACCCGTAAACGCTTCCCTCCCGGGAACCTTGTCGGCGACACCCACCACGATGTACCCCATGGCTGCTTCCCCGTTCGCCATGCAGACGGCCTCATCCACCAACTTGTCGACGAACCGCTCCCTCTCCGCCTGTCCTCCCCCTCGAGCGGCGGGATCCTCCTTGAACTCCAAGATGAGCGACTCCTGCGAGTCCGCCGTTGCCCCGTCATTGATCGCCTGAAGCGCATCACGCACGTTTGGGAGAAGATCATCCCAGGCAGATTCTGTAACCATGGTGCGATTGTACATTTCCCCAGGGAATTGTTTTCGGGGCCGTTTTTGGGATTTGAAAGATATAGAAAAGATATAGCGGGCTTGCGGGGCAGGCATCTACAGACGTTTCCCCAGGTCAGCGAATTGTTCCGATATCTTTCTATATCTTTCGG
>NZ_KV801024.1:0-210068 GCF_001810365.1 Corynebacterium sp. HMSC055D05 | reverse complement strand
GAAGATCGCCGCAGCCACCCTGGCAGCAACCATGACCCTTTCCCTCGGCGCTGTTCAGGCCAACGCCGCAACCAACGAGATGCGCGGCACGGGCGACGACCGCGTCTGCGTTCTGACCCTCGATGGCCAGAAGAACAAGATCGAGGTCGCACCGGCCAAGGTTGACGAAAAGGTCAAGGACATCCTCCCGGACAACAAGAACGGCCTGGTGCGCACCAGCGCTGACCTCGGCCAGGCTTTCGGCTCCTCCGACCAGGAGCTCATCAACGGCGCCAACAACCTCGAGGCCATCGACGCCTGCAAGAAAGGCGTGGACTACAAGACCGCCGATATGACCGCGGGCAAGAAGGCTGCCATCATCGGCTCCACCGTGCTCGCTGTGATCTTGACAATCGCTGGTCTGGCATCGCCGTTCGTCGGCCCGATGATCCAGCAGTTCCTCCCGCGCTAATCTTTGCGACGACACCAAGCGGCCGTTCCTCACCGAACGGCCGCTTTTTCGCTGCCCGGCGCCGATAGTTGGTGCGCCCCCAGTTGTCCGCAATGCGGAGTCCGCAACGCTCGCGGCACCTGCGGTGCCTGCGGTGCCCCGAACAGGGGTGACGAAATTCCCTTTCGGCGACCGTAATTGTCACCCGCCATACATGGGAATATCTTCATAAGTGGAACCTGTTTTTCCCCTGTCCAAGAATTGGAGTTTCCCTGTGAAGAAGATCGCCGCAGCCACCCTGGCAGCAACCATGGCCCTTTCCCTCGGCGCTGTTGACGCCAACGCTGCGTCCAACACGATGACCAAGGTCCAGGGCCGCAACGCCTGCAACATGACCTTTGACAAGCCGTCCAACATCGAATACACGAACGGTCTCAAGGACCCGGTCAAGGTTAAGAAGCTCCTGGACTCGGATAAGGCCAATAACCTTATCGACTCCGCCCAGACCTCCTCCAAGATTGGCGAGGCTTTCGGCTCCTCCGACGAGACCTCCGTCAATGACGCAAATAACCTCGCTGCACTCCGCGCTTGCGCCCAGGGCGAGACTTTCAAGTCCCAGCCGATCACTGACAGCGAGAAGGCCGGCATCATCGCAGGCACCGTCATCTCCGCTCTGGTCCTGATCGGTGGCGTTCTCGCCCCGGTCGTCGGCCCGATGATCCAGCAGTTCCTGCCGTTCTAATTTCGCCTTAGAACACCAAAGCCGCTCCGGCTACGACCGGAGCGGCTTTTTTCGTTGGCACATACCAACGGTTGGCGCGAGCCCAATTGTCCGCAATGCGGAGTCCGCAACCCCCGTGCGGACCCTGCGCGCGTCACATAAACATCTGCCAGATGGCGACGCCCATGATGATCACACCGAGAACGAACACGAAGATCGTTTCGGGTTTGTTGGCAAAGCGGCGGAAGGCCTTGGCGTTGCGGAAGAGCAGCATCGGCACGATGTACACCAGGAAGGTGATGAATACGCCGCCGACGACAGAGATCAGGTCCAGGATGGACGGGTTGACCACGGCTGCAGCAACGGTGGTGACGAACACGAAGACGTAAATGCCCCAGCGCATTGCCTTGGGGCTGATGCGGTCCGCGAACTTCGGGGCGACGGCGCGTACCAGGTAGGTGGTGCCTTCCTCCGCGCCCATGACGTGGCCGAAGTAGGACGAAGCGATCGCGCACAGGGCGACGATGGGGGAGAGCACCGCCAGGAACGGCGCGTGGGTTTCGTTGGCCAGGTAGGACAGGACGGGGATGTTTTGTTCGCGGGCGGCGTCCATGCCGTCGGCACCGAGTGCGAGACTGCAGGACCAGACGAAGAACATGGTGAAGCCGACGAGCATGATCGCGGAGATGGCTTCGATCTTGGAGACGAGCTTTTCGGTGGCCTTCTCGTCGCCATCGAAACGCTTCTGCGCGTCGAGGGCCGCCTGGGAGATCGCCGGCATGTGGCTAAAGGAGAACACGAACACCGGCAGGATCAGCAGCAGCGCCTGCCAGGTTGGGGTGTCGGACTGGTAGGAGCGGAAGCTGGCCAGGTCCCACTGGGGGATGAGGTAGATGGACACGGCCGCGAGCGCGATGATCAGCGGGTAGACCAGGATGTTGGCAAACGCCAGGGTCGCCTTCTTGCCCATGGCGTAGGCGCCGGTGAGCACACCCACGCACAGCGCCGCCACAACCCAGCGCGGCAGCTGCGGCCCGCCCAATTGGTTGACCAGGAAGCTGTCCATCGTGTTGGTGATACTCACGCCGTAGATCAACACGATGGGGTAGATGGATAGCCAGTACATCAGGCCCGTCATCAGGCCACGGGTGCGGCCGGACAGGGCGGTAACCACCTGCAGGACGTCGAGACCCTTCACCGGCGATGCCGACACGATGCGCGAGTACGTGCGGTGCGACATGAACACCATCGGCAGCGCGAGCAGGGAGATGAAGATGAGGGGGAGGATGCCGAACGAGCCGGCGTCAATAGGCAGGAACAGAATGCCCGCACCGACTGCGGTACCGAACAGGGTGATCGCCCAGGACAGGGTGCTGCCGTCGGGCGCGTCAGCGGCACGTTCGGCCTTGATTTGCCGCATGTCCGCATCTGTCAGATGGTCTAAGTTAAATTCACGCGCTGGTGTGGTCAATGTCGCCTTCCTCGCTAGGGGGTGTCATACGCCACAGGGAGCATAGCCCACACCCTTGCTTATCGACGAAAAACGCCCGCGGCCCCAAACCTCGGGGACGCGGGCGTACATGCCGTTTACCGCTTATGCGCGGGGGAGGACTGCCAGCGGGGACACGTCGATGTGCGTGGCAAGGCCACGATCCTCATCGCGGAACCACGCGCGAATCTGGTCGAACAGGTTCATCATGCGGGTTCACCTCCTTTCAAAGCGTGAAGGTTGTTCACCTTCCGTTCATCTTGAGGCAACCCTAGGCCTGGCCAAATAGTTTGTCAACACCAACGATTGGCCCGTGCGAATAATCCCTGCATACACACTAAAAATTAATGTGACACATGTGACTAGAGGAACGGATATGGGTCCCATCCGGTGAAGTACTCGATGCGCTCGCGAGCGATCAGCAGAATCGCTGCCACCACCGCCACCAGCACCACAGCCAGGAACACCCAGCCGATCACCCGGCGCGCACCCACGGGTGCCGTGCCGTCCTCCTCAGGCGACAGGAAGTGGATGCTCAACGAGAACAACGCCGGCAGGCCAGCGCCGAGCAGCAGGCCGGTGCCGAGCACCATCAACAGAGACTTCAGAATTTCAAGCATGACCTATACCTCTTTACTGGTGGTCCAGGCCGCGGGTCGTATCCACGATGTGGGCGGGTTCGCCGCGGTGGGGGGTGGTGGGTTCGTCGATAAGCGAATCGCTCTCCCAGTCATCGTTGACATTGTCGCGGTGCACCGGCTCGCGCTGCGCCACGATGAACATGTAGCCGCCGCCAAGCACAAGCACCACTGCCAACATGATGCCGCCCCACACGGGGTCGCCGCCAAGGTCCGAGACCCAGCGGGCCGCCCACCAGGTGACAAACGCGACGAACGCGGCGATCGGCAGGGTGGTGATCCACGCGATGGCCATGCGGCCGGCAACGCCCCAACGCACCTCGCCCTTCGGGCCCGTCAGGCCGGAGCCCATGATGGAACCGGTGGCGACGTGGGTCGTCGACAAGGCCATGCCCAAGTGCGACGACGTCAGAATGATCGCCGCCGACGACGTCTCCGCAGCCATACCCTGCGGCGGGTGAATCTCCACCAGACCCTTGCCCAGGGTGCGGATCACGCGGAAACCACCCGAGTAGGTGCCAATCGCGATCGCAAGCGCACAGGACGCCTGGATCCAAAACGGCATCGTGTGATCCGAATCAAACTGACCCGCGGCCACCATGGCCAGGAAGATCACACCCATCGTCTTCTGAGCATCCGACGTACCGTGCGCCAACGCCACCAGCGACGCCGTGCCAATCTGGCCCCAACGGAAGTAATTGTCGCGGTGCTCCTTCTCCGCATTCGACGTCAGGCGGTACACCAGCCAGGTGCCAATCATTGCGACGAGACCAGCCACGAACGGCGCAAACAACGCCGGCAGGATGATCTTGTGCAGCACGCCGCCCCATACAACGCCCTGCCAGCCAATCGCCGCGATCGCCGCGCCAATCAGACCGCCGAACAGCGCGTGTGACGACGACGACGGGATGCCGTACAGCCACGTAAACAAATTCCACAGAATGGCGCCCGTCAGGCCCGCGAACACGACCAGCAGGAGCCGCTCCGATTCAACCGTGTCGCTGAGGTCAAACACGTCTAGCTTCACAATGCCGTTGGCCACGGTCTTGGCCACCGCCACCGACAAGAACGCGCCGATGAGGTTCAAAATGCCAGCCAACGCCACAGCCGTCTTCGGCTTCAACGCGCCAGTAGCAATCGACGTCGCCATCGCATTCGCGGTGTCATGGAAGCCATTTGTGAAATCAAAAAACAGCGCCACAACAATAATTAGGACGAGGAGGATAGTGATGCTCACATCCTGGCATTATGCGCCCTAATTAGCACTTAAGAAACTCACGGTCGCGCCATTAACCTCCCGTTTACCAAGCCCTTTGGTGCTACTTTGCTTTACCTGGGGGTTTCCGGTCTACGGCACCTAGCGTTCACCTTCTGGGGGTAGTTAGCCAGCCACGATGTTCCACACAGTGACACCCATGATCACCAACCCCACCACGAGCACAAAGATCGTGTCCGGGCGACGCGCGTAGTGCTTAAACGCTACTGCCTTATGGAACAGCAACACCGGCATGATGTAGACCAAGAACGCAACGAAAATGCCGCCGACCACCGAAATCATGTCCAGAATCGACGGGTTCGCCACCGCCACCAACACCGCGGTGACAAAGACGAAGATGTTGACGGACCAGCGCAGGGTGGTCGTCGATACGCGAGACGCAAAGCCCGGCGCGACCACGCGCACGAGATAGCCGGTGCCCTCCTCCGTCCCCAGGAGGTGACCGAAGTACGACGTGACAATCGCAGCGATGGCAATGATCGGGCTCATCCACGCCATGAACGGCGTATCCGTCTCATTGGCCAGATACGACAGCACCGGCACATTCTGCTCGCGCGCCGCATCCATACCCTCCGCGCCGAGGGCCAACGCGCACGACCACACGAAAAACATGGTGAACGCCACCAGCATCAGCGCGGTGACCAACTCCACCTTGGACACCTCACGCTCGACGGCCTCAACGTCGCCATCCTTCTTCTTCTGCACATCCAACGCGAACTGGCTCAACGCCGCCATGTGGCTGAACGAAAACACCAACACCGGCAGAATCAGCAGCAGGCCCTGCCACACCGGAACATCCGACTCGTAGCCACGGAAACTGGCAAAGTCCCACCGCGGAATGAGATACAACGACACCGCCGCAAGCGCAATGATCAGCGGATACACCAGTGCATTCGCGATCCACAGCGTGATTTTCTTGCCCAACGCGTAGGCACCCGTCATGATGCCCACCGACACCGTGGCCAGCACCCACCGGTCCACCTGCGCGCCACCCAACTGATTGACGATGAAACTGTCCAGCGTGTTCGTAATCGAAATGCCGTAAATCAACACCGTGGGATAAATCCCCAGCCAATACAGCACCGCCGATGCGAACCCCCGCTTGCGGCCCGTCAGCGCCGTGATCACCTGCAGCACATCCAGGCCCTTCACCGGCGACGCCGACACAATGCGCGCATACGTCCGATGCGAGAAAAACACCATCGGAGCAATGAGCAGCGTAGCGACGACCAACGGCCAGAACCCGAAACTCCCCGCATTAATCGGCAAAAACAGGATGCCCGCACCCACGCCCGTGCCGAAAAGCGTGATCACCCAACGCATAAACGAACCGTCGGGCTCGTCACCCTCGCGGTGCTCCTTGATCTGGTCAATGTCCGCGTCGGTGAGGTTGTCCGCGTCGAACTCGTCACGCGCGAGCTCCAGGTGTTCATCGCTGTACTGCTCCGGCAGCTCCGGTTTTGTCATAAAGAATTACGGTACAGACGTTGTCTGCGTCCGGCACGCTGCGTGTTTTTGTGCGGTGGGGTTGTCGGTGGTTCGTGCGGAACGCCAAGGTGAGTCGGGGGCGTTACGTTCATATGCAGGTCTCGATATGCGTAAGTGCCGGTCAGAGCGTTTTCCGAAATTTCGGCCGTTTTCCCCGGAAACCCCGTGACCAGGGGTTACGCATATCGAGACCTGCATATGAAGCCTGGAGGGGCCGGTAGCGGAGCAAGCGCGTCGGCCAGCGCTAGGTTCGGCGGCCGGCACGGTCGGCGAACTCGTCGAGAAGTTCGAGCACGTCGGGGGAGCGCCACCCGCGTTGGCGCTTATCTAACTGCGCGGACACGGCGATCCCGTCGGCTTCCAGGCGCTCGAGTGCGTTGCGGGCGGTCTCCGCTGACACGCTGAACTCTGCGGACACGGCGGCGGTTGTCAGTACGGGGCGCTGCACGAGGAGGTCGAGGACTTGCCAGGCGAGGGCATCGGCACGTGCGGTGAGCAGGCCGTTCCACTCGTTGCGGATCTGCGTGAGCTCTTCTGCCAACCGCGCTCCGCGCCGTGCGGCTTCGATCGATGCCCGGGCGAACAGTTGGACGATGCCATCGACATCACCAGCGCGGTACGCGTCCAGTGCTGCGAAATATCGTGTGGTGTCGGTGAGGAGGCTGGCAGAGATGGGCAGTGCGGTGGTCGTCGCTAAGCAACGGCTCCGCATTAACACGTGGACGAGCGCTCGCCCTGTGCGGCCGTTGCCGTCGGCGAACGGGTGGATCGTTTCAAACTGCGCGTGCGCAATCGCCGCCTGCGCCAGCGCCGGCATGTCGTCGCGCTGCATGAACGCGCCGAGGTCCTTCATCAACGCCTCGAGGTGGCGGTGGTGCGGCGGAACAAACAGAGCGCCGGCGGAGGAGTGGTCGCTACCGCCGATCCAAACCTGCTGGTCACGTAGCCGCCCTGCGATGTTCGGCGAAGACTGCCCCATCAGAATCCGGTGCATCTCCACGATCCCCTGGACGTCCGCCCGCGCGTTCTCCACCGCCGCCGCCATCTGCCGTGTGTTGGCCACGATGAGGTTCGCGTTGGCGCTGCCTCGTCCAGTCACCTCGGCCTCCAGCACTTTCCTTGCCGACGACGTCAGCTTCTCAATCCGACTCGACGCCACCGACTCGCTCCGCAACAACAACGGCGTAAACGGTACGACCCGGTGGGCCTCGGTGGCGTCGAAACGAACCGTCTCAATCGTTGCTGCGTCCAGGACCGTCTGCGTCTCCTGCGACAGTGCAACGCGTTCGTTGGCAATGCGTGGCACCACGGCCGCTGCGTATTGACGCGGCGCATTCCGAATCGCCCGCCGCGAGTACCCAGCAGGCGACGGTGTCCACGGCAGCGTCTCGCTATCAACCTTGGGCCAAGTCATGATTTTGAAACTACCACCAAACTTACGCCCCTAAGTTTGGTGGTTTTCGCGGACCGCCAAGGTTTCGGTGGCCTCGCCGAACCGCCCGTTTCCGTTCATATGCAGGGCTCGATATGCGTAAGTGCCGGTCAGAGTGTTTTCCGAAATTTCGGCCGGTTTTCCCAGAAACGCCGTGACCAGGGGTTACGCATATCGAGACCTGCACATGAAGCCTGGAGAGGCAGCACGGGAGCCGGTACGCTCGGCCCCATGACTCAGCCAACCCGCAGCGCATCGCTTCACGACGACACCACCACCGACCGCCTCACCCAATCCGCCATCGCCGGCGCCCTGATCGCGGTACCCGACTACGTCCGTTCCACCCCGGGTCGCATCTTCGCGTGGACGGCGATCCTCGGCGCGTACGCGGCGGCGGTGGCGAAGTTCGACACCGTCTACGAAGACCCCGACCACGACGTCACCGCCAAGGTGGAGGAGAAGCCCGACACCACGAACCCAAAGGTCACGTGGGGGTTGTTCGCCGGGGGGATCGCGCTGAATGCGCTGGGCCTGCGCCTGCACGTTGTCGTCCAGACGAAGCTCGCCCGCGCACTCGAGCGCCGGGGCGTGAAGAAGCCGCACACGTTGCTCGGCGCCGCATTTGCAGCGCTGATGTTCGCGGCGCTGGAGGCCGCCGCACGGGTCAGGCAGGGGTAGGGGTTCGCGCTGGCGATGACCGACGGTGAGGGCAGGGACGCCCCAACGTCAGCTCCATAACTTCCGCCGCCGGTCTAACACCCTCGTGAGGTCTCTCGCCCGCCGCGGATCGAAATCTGTCGCAGCGACTATTCGCTCCGCCGCGCCATCGGTTACGCGCAAGGCTTGAGCCATGACGCGCTCGGCTGCGCGCTCCGTTAAGCCTATTTCCGCACAGAATGCCCGGAATATCTTGCCACTGATGTTGTCTTTTCGCCCTTGCACTGACAGTGCCATCGTGGAATCCCCATAGGGAATCGTTGACGGGATGTCGTAGATGGGAGACATCGCAGCCCCGTGATCTCCCCAGATCAGCGACATGTTCTTTGCATGAAGGTCACCGTTTCCAGTCAGCCACGCAAGTGCGACTTGGAAGGCGATTGATCGGGCGGTCAAGCTTGGCGACGAACTCACCGCTTTCATCGCCTCCGCCACCTCCTCCATCGCCGGGGTGTACTTTGCGCTCGGGTATAGACCCAAGATCTGCGCGGCATCTTCGACGTGGAGCCGTGTGCCGTTTGACCGGTCGAAGCGGGTGATGAGGAGGCCGGGGCGGCTGGAGTCGTCGATAAGCAACTGCGTCTCAGCGAGTGGATACTTGGCCGCGGCTGCAATGGCAAAGCACTCGGCCTCATTCTCTACAAGCTTCGGGTACTCGGGCGGCGAGATTTTGAGAATGTAATCGGTGCCGTGGCCGCGAACCGGAGCCGCAATAGTGCGTGCTGATGCCTTGTCTTGCACACCGGGAACCGCAATGGGGTCCGCGATGCCTGCGTCAGTGATAGCGGCGGAGAAATCGAGCGGGCCGGACAAATCAATCGCGGCAGAGGCGTGCGTAAGCGGCTGACCGTGCGGAACGATGCTGACATCGCCGACCGTATCGGTACCGACAGCAAGAAGGAGGGAAAGCTCATCGTCAAGTGATGCTTTGACCGTGCGCTTCAACGTAGAGAGGCGTCTCCCCTCCGGCAGAAGGTTGGCAAAAAATGGCGGGAGTGCACCTGCCGAGGTGACGTAGGGCGCGCCACTGATCGGCAGCGTTGAGGCCACAGCCTTCGTGGCGCCCTCCACGTAGTCGAACTCCGTGCGGCCATCGGCATGGGTGGTGAAGTGGCCGACCAGTTCCTCGCCCACGTACACGTCTGCTGCAACAACCGGGGACGTCACAGCAGATCACCCTTATGCACAACAGGTTCGAGGTCGTAACCGAGAATCGCAAGCACCTCGATCACCTTGCCGATCTCCGCCGTCGGCTTGCCATGCTCCAGCTCCCGGAGGAACCGATCCGACACGTCCGCAAGCTCCGCGACCTCCAGTTGGGTCAGCCTCCGCTCCTTGCGCTGAGCGCGCACAAAACTGCCGAGCGCCTCAATGTCCACGCGCCACGCCTCCTCGCCGATCGTATTACGGAACGTTCGCACCGAATCTGTTCCAATAGGTCGTGAGTTTAGCGCAAAACAATGCATTTCGGTGCGTTCGATCCGAATTGGAGGCACGCGCCCTCAATTTTGCGATATTTCCCATCAGATCGGCACGTTCGTTCCGTCGCGGGTGAGCTCGCTGGGTGGTCGCGGTCGCACACGCACAGCCATCCGCCTATCTACGCACCGGCTTAGCCCAGCGGCGCGTAGCCAAAGTCACCGCGCTGCACCTGACTGCGGGCATTCGGGTCGAAGGTTGCGCACAGGGCTGCCGCCACGTAGCGCACACCGCCTGCCGGCGAAGAGGAGCCGACGCGCTCGGCGCAGTTCTCCAGGGCTGGCAGGCCGATACTCTCCCCGGGCGAAGTCATGGAGAAGAAAGACGCGGCCATCATGGTGTTGCCATCGGCGCGCACGTATTCCGAAGAGCCCTTAATAGCTTGCCAAGCAATCGCCCCGACGGGATCGGTGCGGAACTGGTCCCGCTCAGTTGGGGTCAGCTCGGCGTTAGCAGCAGGCACGGACAGTGTTGTGATGAGTAGTGCTGCTGTTGCAGCAAGGAGAGGAAGCTTTTTCATAGGAACACTCTATCTCCCGCGCCACAGTTCTTCTTGGCATTGCCGACCCCGGCTTAACTGATGGCGCTGCGCAACTGTCGAATCTCGGCAGGCCCCACACGGCGCAATGCGGAGTCCGCACGGGATGACGCATCGACGACCTCTACCACCTCAAGCTGAGTCAGCTTGATTTTCGGATTACTCTCAACCACATGGGTTCCCCGAAAACGCTGCAGCTTTTCAGATCCAAGACAACACGCTGACCTCAGACTTGGAGTTCACCAGTCTGTCCGCCGCAGCGGCGTTTCTGGTGGGCGGTTCAGCAAATGGCAGAACGATGTGGCACCTGCAGGATGAACCAACTACCACGTTGGCGGCTTGGGAAGACCGCGAGGGCGACGAAGCCGACCAGCAGGCAGCGCCAATCGGCCCGCTCACACCACCGACCGAAACACACTAAGCCTTAGGACAAATCCCACTCCCGCGCCAGAGTCCCCACCAGATATTTCTGACGGTCGGCGATAACCTCAGGTGTCCACACGGGTTCCTTCAGCACTTGCGTGGTGAGGGCGAATACCGCCACTCCCTGATCAGAGGTGAAGTATTTGTCCTTCTTCACGGCGAAGTCGTAGTTTTGTGCTCGAGAGTTGGAACGGCGGTTAAGCAGCAGCAAGTTGCCTAGGCGGTGCGTCCACTGCTCCGCGTCCTCCTCGGAGAAGTCTCGCGTCCATTGACTCTCCTGCGGAGGGGTCTGGGGGAGTACATGCTCGACAGTGATGATGCGGTGGTCGTATGACGCGCCTGGGTCTTGGGCGAGAACCGAATCGAGTCGCAGCAAAACATACTTGCGCACGCGGGTTGCCAGGTAAAGCTCACCGTCGATGCGGTCGAGCGTCTCTCTTCGCTCGGCATCGGTGAGTTCGAATGCGTTCGCTTGGAGGCCGTCACCCTCGACGAGCTGTTTCAGCAGCTCCATGTAGCGCTGCTGGCGTGGAGTGGCATAGACCCGCCGCAGCAGCATACTTGCCGCCAATCGTTCGAGTTTGGAGATGAATTGCACCAGGAATTCGACGTCTTCCCCGTGTTCTTTGAGTGCCCACAAGGCTGGCGGGCGCCAGTCGTCGTTATCAAGCTGGTCCAGCCGTTTCAGCCAGTTGTTCAATTCCTCCCAACGTGGATCATCACCATGAAAATCCTGGGCAAGCATTCGGATGTCTGCCTTCGCATACGGCTCGAGTACCTCGCGGATGAAGCCTTTCCCATTGTCGGGCAAGTATGCATTGAGCACTTGGTCCGGAAACTCTTGCAGCAGCCCCTTTACGGCGCGAGTACGGGACTTAATGGCGCGGATGTACAAGAACAAGTCGCCGAACTCTTTGCGTCCGAGCTCCTCTTCGAGGTTCTCCCACACCTCAGCATGCTGCTGCTTCTCATGGTCAGCAATCGCGCCCACCACCTGGGATTTGAAAATGTCCTGGGGAGAGAGCGGGAGGCCCCTGGCATTCATCACAGAAAAGATCCGGTACGCGCTGTTCAGGTCCGGCGTTGACACCGTCACGAGGTACGCGCGACCTCCGATGAGTTTGAACAGCTGAGTCAACCGCTCTTGATCCCACTCGGCGAGTTCCTCATGCAGAGCCCGTGCGTTGTTGCGGATCTTCTTTTGGGAATCGGTCTCAGGAGCGTTGTCGCTCAGACCGATGAGCTCCTGAGTTGCACCAGTCGTTTGCACATAATCATGAAAGAACCGAGTGTCTCGAGATCTAATGCGCAGACGCGGTTTAGATGGGACGTTGTCCCATTCCAACGCTTCGGTCTCAATGAGCTTATGGATTGACTGCTGCAAGCTCTGATTGTCGACGAGATCACGCAATAGCGCCAGAAGGATCGTCAACGTTGTGAGTCGTTGCTGCCCGTCAATGACCTCAGAGCGTGGATCACCTGGGGCTTTGACCAACACGATCGAGCCGAGGAAGTACGGCTCCTCCGTGTCACGCTCCAGCGCACCGGACAAATCAGACAGCAGCTGGAGAGATTCCTCGACGCCCCAGGCGTATGGACGCTGGTACTCCGGAATCTCGAATTCGTAATCGCCGGAATGAAAGAGCTTGCCTACGTTGATCTCTTTCGCTTCGATCCGGTTGAGTTCACCCGACACGCTGCTGCTCCTCTGCAATCGATTCAGACTCTGTGCCCCTACCGGCAATTGTATTAGCGTCCCAAACCCCCTAAGCCTCCGGCAGTAGCTCCGAGCGCTCGCCGACGGTTGTCACCACCAGCGCGTCGCGGGCACGCGAGGCCGCCACGTACAGCAGTGAGCGCTCGCGCTGCAGGGCGGCGCGGGCGTCTTCCTCGGAGAGGTTCTTCAGGCGGAAGCGCAGCGGCATGATCTCCTTGCCCACGCCCATGAGGACCACGTGGGTGAACTCCATGCCTTTGGCGCCGTGCATGGTCATCACGGAAACTTGCTCGTGGGAGGCCAGTTCGGCGTTTTTGGTCTGCACGGCGTCGATGCCGTGGTCTGCAAGACCGGCCACCACGCGGGAGAGCTGCCCTCGGGTGCGGCACATCACGCCGACGCGGACTTCCTTGTGCGTGCCCTCCTCGGCCGCACGCTCGGCTTCCTCCAGCCACAAGTTGATCAAGCCGGCGGCTACGGCGAATTCCTCGTCCTCGGACGCCGCGGGCACGATCATTGGCGCCGGCCCGGACCGCGCGGAGCGGTACTTCCCAACGGAATCCTTATCACCCTCCGCGTCCAGGAACTCCATGTCGCCGCCGACCAGGATCCGCAGCGCGTAGTCCAAGTTTTCCTTGGTGGTGCGGTAGTTCAGCGTCAGGCGCTGGGATGCGCGCCCGCGGGTGGAGATACCGAAGTGCGACAGGGTCAGCGGATGGCCGTAGATGCGCTGGTGGGAGTCCTCGGCCAAGAACACATCGTTGGGCCCATGCGCCACACACGCGCGCAAAAACCGCCAGTGCCCGGCGTTGAAGTCTTGGGCCTCGTCGACCACCACGTGGTCGAACAGCGACCCGCCGCCGCGCTCGTAGCGCACGTTCAAAATCTCTGCACCCACGGCGGACATGGTGGGCCAGAACAGCTGGCCGTCGATGGCCTGGGTCTGCATCAGCGACTCCAGCACGGCCCACACCTGCTTGCGCTGCTTGCGGTTCAGCGGAGTGCCACGGCCGGTGCGGGCGACCTTCAGGTACTCCGCCAAAGACACAATCCCGCCAGCCAGCACCACCATCTCGTATTCGGCCTGCAGGAACGCCTCGTTAGCAATCTCGCGCGGCAGCTCCTCCGGGGCGGACTCCACCGCGCCCTCCCACACCTGGCGCGCTGCCATGTCGGTGTACGGGCGCACGCGCGGGGCGGCGACGCCGAGCACGCGCCGGGTGGCCTCTTCAGTCTCCTCCACAGAGCCGAGCGAGACCACCTTGCGCACCACGGCGTCGATGTTGTCCACCCACACGCCGTCCTCGCCGGGTTCGCCGGCCTCCGGGTAGGACGGATTCAACGCGTTGAGCTGGGACTTCAACCCCTGCGCCAGGCCCTTGGTAAACGTGGTCAGCAGCACGCGCGGCCCCGCCCCGGCAACGCGCCCCACGGCCAAGTTGTTCGCGCGGTGCACCGCCACCACCGTCTTGCCGGTACCAGCGCCGCCGAACACGCGCGCGGACCCGGAGTAGGAGTTCTCCGCCATACGGCGCTGCTCCGGGTGGATGTACACGCGCCATTGGTCGAAACTGCCGGACTCGATCACGCTGCGCAGGGACTCGGTGTCCACGTCGTCCACGTACGCGAACTCCAGCTCGGCCGCAGCCTGTCGCAGGCCGGCCAGCAACCGCGCATCCTCGGACTCGGCAGCCTCCGACGCCGAGACCTTGCGCAGCCCCAGCGACTCGCGCGTTTCCTCCACGGAGTATCCCGCCACCAGCGCCAACACAGCCTCGTGCTCCCACTTCGGCCGCGGCGCCAACAGCGCGTCCAGCCCGTCCTCGGACTCGAGTGCGAGCACCTGTTCGGTCAGCGCGGGATCAATGCCCAGCTCGTCCCACAGCATCGAAGGCGTGAGCCCATCCAGCGCCTCACGGGGCGCGGGCGACGGCTTATCCGCGAGCTCCGCAACAACCCCCTGCTCGGCCGCCAGTTCACGCGCGGCCTGGGCGGCAGCCTCCGCCTTCGCCTGCGAGTCCTCCACCGGCGCAGCACTCTCAACCGCATCTTCTTTGATCAGCGTCGTAATACCGTTGATCGGGTTCACGTCCAAGCGCAGCCGCGCCGGGTCCAACCGTTCGGCTTTGAGGTTGCCTTCGTCGTGCGAGTCCACGTCTACAAGCACGAAGTGGTGCGTGTCCTTGTCTTTGATCTCAAAGAGCACCGCGCGGAACTGGTCGTTGATGCGGCCGGTGCGCACGCGCTTGTCCACAGCGTTGGACAGGGTCTTGATCTTCAGCGACGGGTTGGTCGGGTCCACCGAGAGCTTCTGTAGGAAGTTCATCGTCGGCTTCATCAGCGCGCCGTCGAGGTCCAACCCGCTGTACAGGCTAAACGTCACCATGGTGTTACTCCTTACCCAGCAGCGCGGCCGGGATCATCTCTGGCGAGAGTGTATCGGGGTACAGCAGCGTCCAGCCTTGCTCGCGAAGCTTGGCTTCCGCGTCGGTGTAGGAGGCGTCCTGCTCGATCAACAGTGCGATGCGCAGCTCGGTCCAGGACACGGCGGTGGGGATGGAGCCGATTTCCTCGCCGATCTCCTCGGTCGGCGCCGCGCCCGCGTCCACGAGGGCGCGCAGCGCGGCGGCCACGTCGGCTTCGTCCTCGAACTCCTCGATCGCCTCGGCCCACAGCCCACTCACCGCGGTCTCGACGGCACTTTGCTTCTCGACGACCTCCGGTTGCCCAACCATCTCCCCATCACCGACCGCAACAGTGACGGCGTTGTTGGCCAGCCACATGATGTTGGCGAAGCGCAGGAAGTCGCGCCAGTTGTCGGTGGTGATGGAGCCGGGTTCGGTGGCGTCGACGTGCAGGCGGCGCAGGGCCACCGCACCATCCGCCAGGGTTCCGTCGAAATGGACCTCGCTGCGGAAGGTCAGGCGCCCACCACCCGGGATGCGCGATGGGCGCAGCGACCCGCTCAGCATCCGCAGCAACGCCTCGTCCATGAGCGCGTACGAGGCCCGGTTCGGCTCCGCCAGGTAGGTAAGCAGCTGGGTAATGGGGGAGGCCTTGAGGAAAGCAATCTCGTTGTTGCCGATGCCCTCCATGTCACGCGCGCGTTCCTCGGCGTCCTCGCTCACCCACGTTGGTGCTGCGGCACCGACCTCCACCTCCTGCGCGAACCAGTCCAGGCCGGCATCGGTGACGTTCCACGGCAAGATCTGCTTGTCGGTGTGGTGCAGGCTGTTGCGCTTCTGGATATCCGAGGGGAAGCGGTAGTGCTGCGGGCTGAAGTGGAACGCGACGCCGTCGGTGTACACGGCCACCGGCCGCACAAGCGGGTTACGGCGGTGCTGGAAGAGGAAATCCGGGCGGGTGTAGCCGTAGTCGTGCTGCTCGCGCATGGACCACTCCTCACCGGACGAGAACGTGATGTGCCACTCCACACCGCCGGCGTTGGCGATGTCTTTGACGGTGGCGTGGCGCGCCTCCAGGGCCTCGCGCAGCATCTCGCGAAAGCGCACCTCCAGACTGGAGGACTGATCCAGCTGCGGCGCCTCCGTCTGCGGCTCCCACGCCACCTGCAGGGGATCGGTCTCTGCCGAGGGGTGGTCCTGGTTAGTCAAAATCGCACGCAGCGCGCGTTCCGCGGCGGCGCGGGAGGTGACGTCGATCTGCTGCCAGCGGGTGTACGGCAAGAGGCACTCGGGGCAGGCGAGACGCTCGTCGTCTTGGCAGGCGCACTCCGCGACCTTCGTAAACGCCTTTTCCAAGAGCCAGCGGACGTCTTCGGGTGAGGCGAACTGGGAGAGGTAGCCGGTGCCGCCGGGGACGTTGTCGTGCATGAGCAGCGCCTCGACGGTGCCGCCGCGGTCATCCGGCACGCGGACGGTAACCACACCCAGGTGGTCCGGGTCGCCGCCGAGCACCTCCTTGAAGCCCAGCTTGATCGCGGCGGTCAGGCTCGGGATGGTCGCCTTGTCGCCCGCGGTGAGCATCACCGGCACGTGCAGCAGCACGCCCTGGGTCTGCAGGGTGCGAGACAGCGCGACGGTGACGGACTCCTCCTCGCGGGCGTTGCGCTTCGGGCACCAGGGGCGGTGGTCCCACTTGGAGTTCGTGCCCTTCTGTGAGTCCAAGTGCCCGCAGTAGTTGCAGACGGTGAACATGGGCGCATCAATCTCCGCGTTAGCGAAGATGCGCTTCATCGCGGGCCCGCGGCCCAGGTTGAACCAGCTCAAGTTCACGTACCGCAGGTACTCCGCGCCGAAGCCTTGGGAGAGGAACCATTTGCCGCCGTGGCCGCCTTCCGGCACGGAGAAGCTCAGGGCGGTGTGGTAGTTCAGTTCGCGGCGGTCGTCGCGTGAGTCGTCGATAAGCGCATTGCCACGATCCACCTCCGCTGACACGCGGCGCATGCGCACCGTATCCAACACCTGGCCGTTGTCGGCGAAGGTGTCCGCACCGCAGGAGGGACACGCCCCGGCGGCGGCCCCTTCGCGCACGGTCTCGGCGTAGGAGCACTCGGGGCACAGACGCCAACGCTCGATGTCCGCGCCGTTGAAGCCGACCTCGACCGCGTCCACGGTGGCGGCGATGCCGCGGGCGTAGAAGGTGTTGCCCGGCGCGAGCTCGTGAAGCGCGGAGGACACACCGCGGGAGAGCTCGAAGGAGTCCGGGTCGATCTGCATGGTGGTCGGGTTGAGCTGGGAGACCACCACGGACAACTCCACCGCATCATCCAACAGCGTGAAGTTGGGCAGCAGCCCGTAGCGCTCCATGGAGCTGATCCAGTGTTCGCCGAGCAGGATGTCGTTGAGGTCCTTGGCGGTGCGGTGGTACGCCGCCTTCGTGCTGCGCTTGTCTCGCTCCAGCTCCGCATCGGCGTTTTCGGTACCCGCATTCGGGTCCACCTTGGCGTCCAGCGCGCTCAGCTGGTCTTGGAGGGTGCTCAGCCGCGTGGTGAACGCCTTGACCTCGCCGTCCCAGAGTCTGCGGGTGCGCTCCATCTCGCCCGTGAGCGAGTCGGGCCCCTGCCCGCACGCCCACGCGCGCACCCCGTCCACAGTGGCCGCGTCCACGGGCCCTGCCACTGTGGCCAAAAACGCGTCCACGCGGTCCTCCACGCCGGCCGCGATGTCCTCGCCGAGCACCTCCACCAGCGAGACCTTGCGGGTGCTGAACACGTCGCGCGAAAACTTCACATCCAGGCCGCTGTTTCGAAACGACAGTGTGTCCACCAAGTACGCAGTGGTCTGCCGGCGCAGGATCTCGGTGGCGGAGAGGAACGCCGCCGGCGGCACCACGGTGCCCGCGATGACAGACAGCGGCTGGTTCAGCTTCGGCAGCATGCTCCCGCGGCCCTGCACGAACGCGAGCACCAGCGAGTTGCCGGTGAGACGCCCGGCGCGACCTACACGCTGCACGTACGAGGACACGGTGGTGGGCAGCGAGGCGAGCATGACCGTGGACAGGTCGCCGATATCGATGCCCATCTCCAACGTCGGCGTTGCCACCAGCACGTTCGGCGCGTTCGGTGCCTCAGCGCCGCTGCGGAACGCCCGCTCGAGCGCGAGGCGTTCCTCCTTCGGGATCAACCCGGTGTGCTCGCGCGCCACCACCGCGCGCGGGTTGGTGGAGGTGTACAGCTGCGAGTAATAGTTCGCCTCAATCGGCTCGTCTTCGAGCTCGCCGGGGCAGCCGGGCGTGGGGCACGGCAGGCCCGCGAGCAGCGAGCGCAGTTGCCTATCGACGCCCAACGGTGCATGACACACCCCACACTGCAACATCGCCGGTTCACCTTCACCAGCCACCACCACTTGCTGCGAGGCAATGGCGTACATCGTGCCGCCGGTATCCGTGGACACGGCCATGAGCACCTCGCGCCGGGCGAGCTCGCGGAACACGTTGGTGAGCACCGTCGCCGCGTCGTGGGCGCCGATCCCCAGCACCTTGGAGGTCCACCGCGCGTAGCGCCCGCGCGGGCTGCCCAACGGGGTCACGCCGCGGTCCTTGTCATCTACCGCCGGCCCAGAGCGCGGGAACTCCGGCGCGCCGCCCTTGGCAAACCGGCGCATGCCGCGGGCCTTGGCGTAGCGGTTGTGCAGGCGCCACGTGTTGCCGTCGTCCTGGAGGTAAGACTTGAACATTGGCGTGTACACGCCGCCGCGGGCACGCACCTGCTCCAACAGCCCGCGCATCCAGCGCAGCCGCACCTGCGGGTCGGTAGCGTCCACCACCTCGAACAGGCCGCTGTCGATGCTGCGCAGCGCCTCTTCCGCCGCCTCGAGCAGCACCGCGTCATCCACATCCACCCGCGGTGTGAGCGCACCGGTGGACACAAGGGAACGCGGCAGGTCCGCCTGCTGGCCGAACTCGAGCGCCGCGTCCAGCTCAAGGCGCTCCAGCACCGCCGCGGTGGCCGCGCGCCGGGACGCGTCGTCCGCGTCTTTCTCCCAGAACGCGCGGAACGTGGGTGTCTCCGCGATCTCCTGGGGCAGCAGCTCAAACCGCGCGCGCAACGGGTCCTCAGCGGCGTCTGCGCGCTCAAGGATCCGCAGTGGCAGCTGCGCCACAGAGACCTCACCTTGTACTCCATTGTCGGAGCTTGCGACGACGCTTCGCATCAACGCGCGAATGCCAAACGCGCGCGCCCTGGCCTGCACAAACCCCGCACGGTGCGCCGCGTCCTGCACCGAGTCCGCGAACACGAGGGTCTTCTTCTCCTCCTGCTCCAGCTGCGGCATGCCGAACAGGTTGGACAGCCCCACCGACAGCAGCGTGGCCACGCGCGAACCGATGTAGCGGATGGTGTCCGTCTCCCCGCATGACGGGCACACCTGCTCGCGGGCGTACTCGCCAGCGTCGAGCCCGGCGTAGGTAATCACGGGCACCGACAGGCCCTCCGCCCGCTCCCGCTCGTCCGGCTCACTCGCAGACAGCGTGCGGGTCTGCGTGTGGAACCACATCAGGGCCCGCTTGCCCTCGTCGTCGCCGAACTCCTTCATCTCCTTGCCGTCCTTGAGCGCCCGGCGGTACTCATTGGTGGCATCGATGAGAGGGCGCACAAGCTCAGGCTTATCGACGCTCGCCTTGCGGATCTCCCCGCCACCAAGCACCACCGCGTCCGTGCCGGGCTCCAGCGCCGTCATCCACCCGGCGCGCCCGCACTCGCGGCAGTAGATCGCTGGCAGCCACACCGCAGCATCGTCCCCGCCGAGCTGGCCGTCATCCGCGAAGCGAAACACCTCGCCGTCCTCAGTCGGCGTCACCGTGCGCTCGATGCGGGAGACCTCACGCAGCCACAGGTGCGTTTCCACACCCGGCAAGCGCTTGCCGCCGAAGCCGTACTTCTCGCCCGCCAGCGCACGCACGTGCGCGACCGCGGTGAGCAGGTGGGTGACAAACTCGCGTGCCGGGCCCTCCTTGAGGCTGCGCACCACAATCTCGCCGAGCACCGCCGCCGGCACCGTCGTTTCCTTCTCACCCTCGCGCTCGATAAGGGGAGCCGCGTTCTTCGCCGCCTCCAGCAGCGCCCGGGTCAGAGGGTGAACCGCGTACGCCGCAATGATCTCTTCCAGCGTCTCGCCGGCATCCCACAGCTGCGTGCGGAAGACCTCGAGCACCGCGTCCGCGTAGTCGCGGCCCGAGGCATCGTCCGCGATCGTGCTGTTGATCTGCTTGATCTGGTCGATGTCCGGCAGCGGTGTAGGGGAGTGGCTCCCGAATGTCTCCGCGATCTCGTCGACCCACTGCTCGTACGTCAGCGTGCGCTCGCCGACCAGCGCGTCCGCGCTGAACTGCTCCCCGAAAATCGTGCCCGCGAAGTCCAGCACCTTCTGCGTGTCGTCTTTGCCGCCAAGCGTTGCCGACGTCGCCACCGGCGTGACCCGCCCCAGCGGATTGGATGCGTACTCACCGAGGAACCCCTCCGGCTGGTGGGCTTTGAGCATCAGCCCCAACCGACGAAGCAGCAGTGCCACGTCCGTGCCCTGGGCGCCGTCGTACGTGTGAAACTCATCCAGCACCAGGTACTGCAACGATGTTGCCGAGCGCTTCCAGATCTCCCGATCCTCTTCACGCAACAGCAGCTGGTCCAACATCTTGTAGTTGGTCAGCAAAATGTCCGGCGGATCCGCGCGCATCTGGTCACGGTCAGTGATCAGCGAATCCCGCGTGACCTTGCGGACGGTACCCTCCGACTCACCCGTGTAAATACCCGCCGTCACCCCAGCCAGCGCCGGCTCGCTGGTGAGCAGCTTGGCCAAACGGTCCGCCTGGTCGTTCGCCAACGCGTTCATGGGATACAGCAACAGCGCCTTGGTGCCGCGTTGCCCCTCAGCGCGAGCCCGCGCCGCGTGGTCCAACACCGGGTAAAGGAAGGACTCAGTCTTACCCGAGCCAGTACCCGTGATCACCAACGTCGGCTCCGGGCGACGAGCACCCTGCTCATCCCGACTACGCAGGCGCCGGAAAGCCTCCGCCTGGTGGTGGTAAGGCGTGAACCATTCCGGCATCCAATCCAGAATCCCGTCCCACCCGATAGCACGCGCATACGGCAACCGCGTGCGCACGTACGGACCGTGGAACATCCCCCGCTCCGTGTCCTCCAAGAACGCCTTCAGCGCGTTGGACGTCTCCGGGTTCGCAAGCGAAAACGCAGTGGCCAAATACTCGGACACGCCCCCGAGGACGTGCTCCGATGCGTGGACGGGGATGAGGGTAGACACGAGGTTAACTTTATAAGTTTAAATTCGCTTCCATGCGATGCACGCCTAGCGGTAAACCAAAACCTCAGCTTTAGTTGTCTTATGGATATAGCTAACTTTTTCGCCATCGTAGGGGGCTTGTCGGGCTTGGCTGGCTTCGCTGTTTCCATCTTGGCTAAGCACGAAACTGCCAAATCGAATCAGCTCGCAAAAGAAAGTCAGGGGCTCTCTACTCGAGCCAATGAATTAGCAGCAGAATCGGTGCTTGTAGCTCGATCAGCTCACAAACTAGCGGTCGAAACAAATCAGATAAGCATGAGGGAAGAAGAGCGGAGATTAGAACAAAACTTAGTGACTTGGTCACTTAGCTTTCCATCTGATGCCGTCTGTCGAATCACTAATACTGGACAGCACGAAGCGTTCAGCGTTTCAGCTACGTCGACCATCGGAGACGAGCACATTAGTAAAGAAACCAACGTGGTTAAGCCTGGTGGTTACCTCGACTTTAGGCATGTCGATCTGTTACTGCTGATCCAAGATGACTTGGATCGCTATGAAACCGAAAAACGCAAGCATTACAGCCGGATGGACGAAGTGGGGGCAAGCACACCGTTCATAGGCACTCACTTGCCTCGAAAATTCAACGTCGAGGTTGCGGTTAATTGGCAAACAGAGCTGGGGGTACCGAAAGAGACAACTGTTACAGAATTGAACCATTCCTTTATCCGCCAAACATGATTCTAAGCGAAGACGGCCGAGGCCAAGCTGTCGCTCCTTGTCCGCTCCTCCGTGACAAGGTGAGGGGTTCCATCAGAGGACAGGGAAATCTATCGACTGAATGTGGTGCTATAGCCGCTAAAATGCGACTAAATCTAGGCCTGTACTTCAGGACGGAAGTAGCTGGGAGTTACACATCGATCAATGAGCGAAAAGAATACCCTTCACCCGGGGCAAAATAGGCGCGGCTGGGCGTTCACTGAAGATTCCGAGCCGATCGCCGCTTCGCTGTGCTGGGAAAAAGATTCAGCACAGCTGATTTTGGTATCCAAATACGACTACCCCAATAGCCGTTGGCCCGAAGCCCTAAATCCTCTGCACTCTTACCAAACTCCGCACAGTTTCTCTTTTGTAGATGACCTAGGGGCAGTTGAACTGGTCGACTGCCTTACTGTGCGCTTTACTCGAGGTGCAGGTTCACTCGAAGTCGAAAACTGGATGCTACAACCGAAGATGCTGATATTCGGCGGTAACGGAAAAACATGGTCTTCGGTATCCCGTGTCACAACGTACATTCCAATGCTTCAACGGTGGATGGGCCAAAGTGCTCACCTGGTGGATTGGGATTTTGTCGAAGCTGACGAAACTTGGCTTGCAGTTCAACTTTTAAAAGGACATACCGTAAGCACCTGCGGAAGCATTGAACATCGCATTGAAGTGCAGTCAAGAACCGAATCAGAAATACTTTCAAATTCGATACGGGCCTTCAGCATTGCGCGGATGACGACAGATCTCGAAGACTCCGCAAAGCGCGATGCCGCAATTGATGAGCATGAAGCTATTCTTGATTTACTATCAATTATTTACGGTAGGCAAATCGGATTTTCGAAACGCACTGTCGAGTCCTATGAAAACCTGATCCTCGACTTCAATGAGCAGGAGATCGCCCCAGAGCTCCGCAAATCCTGCGAAATCCTTTATCCTGTGACGGAGCAGGGGCTTACTGACTGCAAGGGGCTAACTTATACTGACGCGATTCTCAGATATCGACCAGAGAACGACGCGGTGTTCTCATCCTGGCTTGATTTCTGGTCGAATAACCGGCCCGGCGTCGCCGCCTTAAAGCGTGCGCTATTCGAATCGTCATCCTGGGAAAATCGCTTGGTGAATGCAGCTGTGGCCTTTGAAGAGTTCGGGCACCGAATCGAGGGTAGGGCTGACTATCGTACAAACGCAGACAACTTCCCCACCTACGTCAAGCGGGTGTGTCTAGATATGCCTCGTATAGCCATGATGAGGCCCGAGGGTTGGGCCGCTCGCTTCAATCGCGCCTACAAAGGTCTCAAACATGCTGATAACGACTACCCAGAGTTGAGAGAAATAGTCGTCACGGCTGAGCAGGCGATAAATTATCTTCGTGCATGGTGTTGCTTTAAAGCCGACCCAGACAACCCCATCATGGATTACACCTGGCGAAACATGGTGGATTTCGAGGAGTTCGATAGTACCGCTGATACCCCGGATACAAACCACTGGGACGCGCTATTGAGCATGGAGGTTCTTGAAGTTGAGTTCCGACGGTTAGAGATGGCCAGGACCGACCAACATCGCAACGGGCGATAATTAGCGAAACTCTAGTCAACTGGCGGCACCTTTGCCGTCCAGTAAACAGCTCTTCTTTCGGCTGTTTCAAACCTAAGACCATTTGCCCGACATCCGATGCCTCCGCATCTGATCCGCCACCGACAAATCCACGCTGCTCCGCAACGTGGCGGACACCTTCACGATCTTCATTGTCACCCACGGTCATTTGCATCGAACAACCCTCCTGGCCAAACGCCGATTCACCGGCAGCTGCGCTAGGTGAATCATGCGCAACTTATCCGAGACAACACTCATCGAGTGGGAGAGCATCGATACGCGTGCTTCTCACCTCATCGAGAAACAGCTCAGCCTCGTCACGCAGATTCAAGTTGTCCCTCGCCCAGCAGCATCAATACGACGCTTAAATCGTCGTACAGGGCCCGCTCGGACCTATCCAGCATGCCCGAGTGGGCGAGCGCACGTAGTTCTTCAATGCTCGCAGAAGGCTGGCGTGTGGACTTGAGGAGAGCAGCGAGATAGTCCCGTTTCTTCTCCCGGAGTTCCTGGTTATTGGTGGTCTTAATCTCGATTGCCATGTTAGTCAGCTCAGCTCGTTGGGTTATCTTTTTTAAACCCGAATATTAGCCAACAGCGCGTCATCAACCTCCGCGATATAGAACGTTTGTTCCAATACGTTTCGTCCTGCTCGCACAGATCACCAACCTCGACGAGACCTATGCGCTCGTGCTCCTCTCCCTGGCGGGCGTTTAACCCATCCCCTCAAACCGCGCATACGTGCTCCTTCCAGCCCCTCTTCCGGCCGTTCCACTAGCCATCTGTACTGCCTCGATACGATGGAGCTCAAAGACCACCCACCCCACCAGGACACCCCAATGGCCCTCCCAAACATCCTCCCCAGCAACAACGCGACCTCCGATACCCAGCATCTCGCTGTTTTCGGCGAAAGCGGCAGCGGCAAAACGGTGCTCCTGTCGTCGTTCTACGGCCATATGACCGAGCCCAGCACCATTGCCAGCAGTGCCTACCGCATCACTGCAAAGGACGCGTCACAGCACGGCTCCCTCCGGCAGGTCTACCTCGGCATGAGGGATCTGAACCGCACGCCTCCGGCGAACCGGTTCAAGAAGAATTCTTTTGAGTTCGAGGTCTCCGTAAATCAGCCCATCGATCCGAAGGCGAAGAAGGCTCCACCACCGAAACAGGTGTCGCTCGTGTGGCACGACTACCCGGGGGAGTGGTTAGAGGAAACACCCGGTACTCCGGAAGAGAAGCAACGCCAGAAGGACACCATCGCGACACTCATGGGCTCCGACGTCGCACTCTTGCTTATCGACGCCTCACGGCTCACCACCGACCCCGACACCCAGGCGCGATATCTCAAATCCGTGCTCGGCAACTACCGCGAGTCGATCCAGAGGATGCGCGCAGACCTGGTTCCTGATGGGAAGCTCTTGGTGGACTTTCCGCGGATTTGGGTACTCACCCTCTCAAAGGCCGATCTCATCCCGGACCTCACCGCATCGCAGTTTGCCGACCTTGTCACCCTCCACGCCGCCGACGAAGTTAATCAACTCCGCTTCGATATCGGGCAGCTGGTTAAGGGTGGTGCAGTGGCGCTCGGGGAGGACTTTCTCCGGCTCTCTTCTGCGCAGTTCCACCCGGACCGCATCGACACCGATACGACTATCGGTCTCGACACCATCGTGCCGCTTACGCTGCTGCTTCCGATCAGCCACTTCGCACGCTGGGAGGAACGCAAGATCTTGCCCGCCCGCAAAGCCCATCAGACGTTGGTGAAGTTCACGGAACTTACCGGCAAGCACAGGCTTGGTCCAAAGGCCCTAGCTGGAAAGGCCATTGCGAACCCACTGCTGAAAAAGTTTCCGGGAATGAAGCACATAAATAGCATCGCCAAGTTGGCCGCATTCCTCAGCGCTGCGGCGCTACTTGGATCGGATCAATTGAAGCGCCTCGAAGAGAACGCGAAGGCGAAACATGAGTACCTCCAGGCAGCACTTCTCAATTTCGAAGCCACGCTCGCTCAGGCAGAAGAACAAGGCGTCTTGGTCAGGAGACGGGCGTGAGATTTATCTGGGCGACCCGAGGCAGGGACTGGGGTTTCAAGTTTCTCCGTGATGGCGGGTTTTCAGACCCGCTACCTATTTACGAAGCTGCATTCGCAGGCACTGATCCATCGCTAACAGCTCTGCGTTTCGACGATCCCGAGGGCCGAACCGACCGTGCTGGGCGTGTCATCGAACACGACTTCGTATTCTTGGACGCACCAGCGCCCCATTCCCAGGAAGCGGTATGGCAGCTGGTCGCAGGAGAGTACGCGCGGTTGTACTAACGACGAGCCCCATCCGAATGAACCAATCAGCGGTAAGGTATCGTCCAGTTTCGTCGCGCCACGAATTTGAATGTCCACGACACGGAGCAGACATCAGCACGACCGAAGAAGAGTGGCTTCTTTGGAAATAGTTGTCCCCAATTGAATTTTCGTAAGAAGGCTCAAGCCAACCGGTCCGTCGTAGGTTTGCCCAAATCCGTTATCGCCAACTATCGAGATAGGAAGATGCTTGACACCAGCATCGCCGCTTGCACACAGTTTCTTTTACTGTACTGCGCTGCGGATACATGGTGTACCGAAGCATGCCGAGAATACTCGTACGGCGCCGGAAAATTCTGGTTCGGCCAGTATTCAGAGTGTGAGTTCCAGACTGGGAGCCACACTAGCGCCTCCCTCACAGTCAGCTCCTCGAATTCTTCGGGCACAGCCCCACTCCGTTTACGGTGACCCAATTTCTTTTTCATCCCTATATCCGTTTTCCAACAGTTCATTAGGAGTGTGTCCAGCACTGTGGTGAATAGGGCTTGCGCAGCTTTGGTGAAACCAGCGCGAGTAGCTTCTAACGCCTCCTCCACAAAGGGGCGAAGCTTCTCGACTGAGTTCGCTTTCGAAGCAGCAATTGCAGCCTCACAATCATCAAGAATCTGGGAAGAATACCTGTTTAGGAGAAACCGCCGCTTCTGAGTTGTGTCCGCCTCGATAAGTTGCAAAGCGATTCCTCCCCTCGGTACTCCGTAGATTGGAATCCCACTTTGTTCGACGAAATCAAATACATCCAAAGAACTTACGTGGTCGCTGTAGTCACGGAGGTTTGGCGGGAGAAGAGCAGTCTCTATAGATCTAGTGTGACCGCGAGCCGTAACCCAGTCGAAAATATCGAATACTTCGGTCCTCAAATTGCCGAGCAGTCGCTGTTGATACCCATGTAGCTCTTCAGCATGAGCTTGCCCGCCACTACTAAATGCGTTCCGGTGGATTTGCAGTTCAGTTCGTTGGAGCTCTCCAAAAACCTTTTCGACACTAAAAATCTTGCTACGAAGGTCTGACTCTTCTAAGACTCCTAAATTGATGATCACGACTCGTTAATAACCCCCTCAAACCGCGCGTACGCCTCCCGCATATCCGCCTCTCGGTCCAGCTGCCTAAACGGATACTCATACACGTACTCCACACCCGACTGCGGATGCGTCCACGTCCGATCCGCCACCGACAACTCCGCGCCGTCCTTCAACTTCGCGTCAGCCTTCACGATCTCCTTCGGCACCTTCCGACCATTCGCATCAAACCGATCCTCCTGGTCATAACGCCGCATCACCGGAAACTGCGTCCGATAAATCATGCACAACTCATCCGCCGTCACACCCAACGACAATGCCACAATCGCATCAATCTCCACCTGCGCAGCACGCCGCTCCTCATCCTTGCGCAAAGGCGTATCGACGCCCCAAGGTTCCCCCACAACCTCCTCCCACAACGGGGCATAGGCCTCGGTGAGGCAGTTGAGGCGGAGGAAGCGCTCCGCCAAATTGGAATCCCAAACTGTGCCGGTTTCGCATGGTGTTTGCTGAATTAACTCCGGCCAAAGATGCGACCCGACGCTTCTTACATAAAAGTCAACTAGCAATGACGACAAACCCGCACCTCCGTGAACAAGGGTTGCTACTTCTCCACTAGAAGGCCAAGCCGAGACTACGCCGTTGACATGGGTAGCCATCGGAGGAATGACGGCTGGATAGAGAGTTCGGAAACCGCTCGGAGCTGACATCTGCCGCCAGCCAAGCCGGTAGTGACTCCTGGGAGATTTGTTACCGCTCTGTGACTCCCGTTGATCGAAATCGGAGTCATAGCTCGGCTTGCCAAGACGATTCGGCTGATAGCCCGTGGCAGGAATGAAATCTTCAGTGATCGCTTCGAGATCGATAACCTGCCAATTATCTTTCTTCAGGCCCTCATCGGGCTGCTTGTTTAAGGGGTTTGAAACGCCGAAATGGGTGCCTTGCAGAATGACATCCGAATAACTAGCGGGATGAGCCCAGCCTGCCTCGAAGTATCCTTGCTGCTTTGCAGTTGTCTCGTTCCAGCCTCCCGAGAACCGCATGTTCAGTTCTCTAAATCGGTGGGCACTTGCCAGTTTATTTAGGACTTTCGCAGCCTCGCTGTTAACCGAATAGATCATCCTTGCTTCTTCCACATTGGTGCCCGGGGTTTCAAGGATGGAATGCCACGTAGCTAAGGTTCTGCGATCCACTACTTGAATTCGATCTCGATGCGGCGTGAGATCCCACTTTCCGTCTGAGGTTTTGAATGACGGGACCGGGCCTGATCCATCATGGCGAAAAGAGGCCTCTATCGTCTGAGGATGATGCGCCCCGCCACAATGTAAGAATCTGACAGTTTCTTTTGGCGCCCCGTAGACCGCAACATCGAAGTTCTTTTCATCCGTATTAATGTCGAAAAGACCCAATTTGTTGGTGAAATGCCAGTTGCGACGCAGTCGTCGATAGACCGCTCGTCGCAGGATAGTTGCCTTTTTCTCAGTCAAATGCGACTTCGGGTGGATTAAGGAAACTACGCCTGTTTTTTCGCGGTGGAGCCAAGCGCGTTCGATGAAGCCACGGTAGAGATCCGGGCGCTGATCCTTAAGGTGTGGGTAGTCTGAAATACTTCCCAACACCGCCGCCGTGGCAACTGATTCAGCTACTCCGGAGTACACAAGTTCACGAATCCGTGAATTGGTAATCAAGCGTTCCCGCCGTTCGTTCTTTACAGCCTGCGTTGGCTTATGAGCAAGCGCAAACCACGGATCGAGCTCCGCATAGAGATCGTCCATCTTGACATCCGGACGCACCCACGGCGGGTTACCCACCTGGAGGTCGAAGCCACCGCGAGCGAAAACGGCGGCGAAATCGAGATCCCAGTGGAAGAAGCCCTGCTCGGCTGCCACCGTGCGGACCGTGTTCAGCCAAGGGTGCCTCTCCAACACGGTCTCGATCTTGCGTGCGCCGGAGAGTTCGATCTCGGTGCGCTCGAGCTGTACCAGTTCATCCCAGCTGTCAGCGCGGCCAAGCTGTCCCTGCGCCGCATCACGGGCGGTGATCTCGGTACCCAGGATGTCAATAAAGGTCGCCAGCCACTCGTCCAGGTCCGGTAGCTCATCGGTGGCGGTGAGTGGCCAGAAGGTCAAGGCATTCCAGGCGTCCATGACCAGGCGCAGGCGCAGGTAGGCACCTTCGGCGTCGTGAAGTAGCTCCCGCTCGATCTGCTCGCGTCGGACGTTCTTGGCGGTGTACTCGGTCTCGCGGCCCCAGAGGTCGATGTCGCGGCGGATCTGTTCTTCCGCGATGCGCATCTTCGACAACGTGATGGCCCATAGGGATTCCACGCGTGCAGCGAGGTTGGTCAGTTTCTTCGCCTGCTCCTTGGTGGGGGCCTTTCCGGTGACAGACCGTCTCCACGCCTTCATGGCCTTGATCTCTTCGGCGGCCAACTTCTTCAGGTCCTTCGCGTCCGCCGCAGATCCCCAGGTGGAGGAGGGGAGGAGGAACTGGTGGATGCAGCCGGCAGTGTAGATGTCCTTGGGCTCGCCGGCGTCGATAGCCTCGGCCAGGTTTTGTACCGGTTCCCGGCGCGGCACGGCGGTGAGCCACTCGCGCTTCTTCAGCTGTGCGGTGGAGTAGGTGGAGCGCAGCGCACCGATGAGCGAGTTGCCTCGCCGCAGGTGCAGGCCGAACCACGGCGCCTTGAGCTGGCTGGTCATGGTGTCCAGCCAAAGGGAGATCTCGGCGAGCTCCACCGCGGTGGGGTTCAAGTCCACGCCGTAGACCTGGTGCAGGGCGATGTGGGCCTTGACCTTCTGCAGCTCAACGGCGCGGGTTTCGGGGTCGACCTGCGTGTCCAGCTCGTCTTCGCGCAGACTCAGGTACAGCTCTGCGAGCTGGCGCACGGCTTCCACGGCGAAGGCGCCGGAACCCATGGCGGGCTCGCAGATGGTGAGGCTGAGTACGTCGTCAGATGTTTCGATGCGCCCTTCTTCCTGAAGCACCTCGATGGCCTGGCCGACTGTGAACTCGGTCAGCACCTGCGGGGTGTAGAAAGATGCGGAGCGCTCGCGGTCGCGGCTGGACTGGCGGAACACGAAGGAGCCGGCCGGGTGCTCGCGGCGCACCTTGGAGGTGCCGCCTTCCTCCATCTGCTTGGTCTCCATGACAAAGCTGTCCTGCGGCACGGTGTCCGCGGCGTGGGTGGGCAGCACCCAGGAGCCCTTGGAGGCGTCGCCCTTCGGCGCGACCTCGTAGAGGTCTTCCTGGGCGATGAAGCCGTGGTAGGACATCAGGCCCTCGTAGACCTGGCCGAGCTCGGTGACACCCAGGGTGGCGTAGGAGATGAAGCCGCGGTCCTTGCCGGCCGAGACCTTCGACAGCAGCAGGTTCTGCAGGACGCGGGTGAGCGCGTCGTTGGAGAGCTTCACTTCGTCGATGAGCGAGGTGGCTTCGCGCTTGAACAGGTCCGCCTCCAGGTTGCGGAAGGTCAGGCCCTCGTTCTGCGCGTCCTCGTCGGCGCCTGCGGTCTCGAGTGGGTCGTGGCCGTCGTTGACCTGGATGAACAGCAGCTGCAGCGAGGCGTAGAGGTGGGTGCCCCGGCGCGCCTTGTCGGTCACGGGCGGGTTGAGGATCTGGTCGCGGAGGCGGTCCAGGCCGTAGCCCTCCACGTACTCCGGTGCGCCGGTGGGCAGGATGGCCAGCTCGGGGGAGGCTTCGGCGAACAGTAGGAAGAGGATGCGGTAGAGGTAGCGCAGGGATTGGTGCGCCAGCTCGTTGCCGTCGACGCCGTCGATGGGCAGGTTTTGCTCCCGGCGGCGGTTAAGAACGTCGTTGCCGATGATCTCGATGGACTCGCGCACCGCGTCGCGCAGGTCGCCGGAGACCTTCACGGCGTGCTGCTGGGATTCGTCGCGGGTCTCGGCCCACCAGGTGGTGCCGTCAGCGGCGCGCTCCAGGTTCTCGCGGGCAAGGATGACTGCGACGCGTTCGAGCTCGCCGGCCTTTTTGGTGTCGTTGCGCTCCACCGCCAGCTGCAGGTTCACGGCGAGGTAGCGGCCCAGCGGCCAGGACTCGCGCTCGGCGAGTACAGCCCAGGCACCTGCGAGCACCACGATGAACTCCGGAGGTTCGGCGGCGAGGAAGAGGTCGCCGACCAGCTTGGATACTTTGGCCTGCTCCGGTTCCTTGCCCTCTGCGGCGATGCCGCCGGTGACGGGGAGTGTGGTCAGGTCCTCCTCCGTGGTGTCCTCGTTGACCTCAGCGCTGATCACCACCAGAGTCCCAGCGTTGCCCACCCAGCCCTGGTAGGTAAACGTGTCCCCGGCGCGGGTGTAGCGCTGCGTGGTGGGGGAGCCGTAGCTGAATGCGGTGCGCACCAGGGCGTCGGTAGGCGATTGCGTCGCAAATGCTTGCTGGAGGTCGCCGCGCGCGGCTTGGAAGCGTTTGATGGGGGAGGGGGTGTTGGATTCCTCCTCCAACTGTGCCCACTCCTTGGTGCGGTTTTTCACGCGTTTGGTGAAGGATTCGCCCTTGGTCTCGTCGGTGGTGAAGTAGTGGTCGCTGATCCACTCATCGACGTTGATGATTGAGTCGTAGGTAGCCATTGATCTACTGCTCCTTCGGCAGGACGAGGACGAGCGGGCGGATAAGTTCACGGTCTGGTTCAAGCGAGGCGATCAGCGCGCGCTCCTCGGCGATGAGGTTCGCGGAGCGGCCTGCGCGAAGCACTGTCTGGCTGTCGTCTTTGGCGTGCTGCCACTGGTCCGCGCGGTCGATCCAGTACTCAATGCGGCTGGTTGCGTGGTTGCGGGCCGCGGCCATCATCGGCTGCAGCTGGTTGCCCGCCACCTCCACGGAGGAGGCGACGAGTTCCTGCGCGTTGTCGGGCAGGGTGAGCGTCTCCGGGTTGATGGCGTTCTCGGTGAGTCCGACGCTGCGTAGCCAGGCCACCGGGTCCTCGATGGTCTTGGGCAGCATGCCGCCTGCGACGGTGACGAAGGCGCGGGAGACCACCTGGCCGCGCTTGTTAGTCAGGGTTGCCATGAGCAGCACGGTGGGCATGTCCACCTCGCCTGCGATAGCGGTGATCTGACCGGCGGACAGGGACGCCAGGGCGCGGTCGGCGGCCCAGTCCGTCACCGGGTGCAGGGGGCCTAAGAAGTGGGCCTTGGGCCATGTGGAGCCGTCCTGGCCCGTGCGGGCATTGCGCAGAATCGTGTTGCCCACCGCGGTGTTGGTGGCCAGGAGGAACTTCTCGCGCACCTTGCGGTCTGCCAGGTAGTCCTGCGGCAGGATGTCCAGGCGGCGGCGCAGGTCCTCCGGCGGGGCGAGCTCAGCCACGCCGTTGTTGCCCAGCTCGTAGGCGACGCCGTTGGCGCCGAGGGGTTTCTCCGGGGCACCGTAGAAGGCCTCTTTCAGGGCATCTTCGAGGTAGCTGATCTCCGAGGCATACAGACTGGTGGTGTGCGCTGGGGTGGCGGTTTGGCCTGGGGCGGGGGTGTCCGAAGGGTCGTCGCTAAGCCCAAAGCCCGACAACCAGAAATCGATGAGGTCCTCCTCCGACTCCGCGTCGGTGGTGGCGATCTGCTCTGGCGTCTTCACCACCTCGTCGAAGCCGGCCTGGTTTTGGATGACCTTGCGGATCTCCTCTTCCTCGCCGTTGATGGTGTGCTTGCCGATGAGCGAGCCGACGTCTCCAAGCAACGCGTGCGCCTCGTTCTCGCGGTTGATCAGCTTGGCCAGCACGTGCAGCTCGCCCACGTAGCCGCCCTGCTTCGTGTCCAGCAGGAGCGCGGCGATCTGCGGGGGCTCCATCTGCCCGTAGCGGTCCACGCGGCCATTGCGCTGCTGAATGCGGATGAGTGACCACGGGATGTCGTAGTGGATCAGGTTGTGGCACAGGGTGTGCAGGTTCACGCCTTCCGACGCCACGTCGCCAGTGATGAGGATGCGCAGCTTGGAGTCCTCTCGCTTGAACTCGTCCACCAGACGCATCTGCTCTTCGTCCGAGAGCCCGCCGTGCATGACCGCGACAGCGCCGGCAGGCATCTTCAGGTCCTTGGTCAGGTGCTCCTTGAGCCAATGCAGCGTTGCCACGCGCTCCGAGAACACCACCGCGCGGGTTTTCTTGCCCTTGCCCACGCCGATGTCGTGCAGGTAGTTCACCAACGCGGCGTACTTGTTGGAGTTCTGGCGGGTGACCTTCGCATTCAATGCTTGGAGACGCTCCAGAGCCTCGCGCTGGTTGATGTCCGCTTGGGGGACGCGCTTGAGGCGGTTCTCGATGGTCTCGCCCAGCGCGGCGGGGGAGGAGAGGAACGCCTTGACC
Source organism: Corynebacterium sp. HMSC055D05 (assembly GCF_001810365.1). Taxonomy (NCBI): domain Bacteria; kingdom Bacillati; phylum Actinomycetota; class Actinomycetes; order Mycobacteriales; family Corynebacteriaceae; genus Corynebacterium; species Corynebacterium sp. HMSC055D05. The sequence continues at coordinate 176,984 of NZ_KV801024.1, read as the reverse complement.
AGCGTCCACGGGAACAGGCGGTCCTGGGCCGGGTTGGTCTTAGCGTCTTCCGGGTGGATCCAGGTCTGCTCCAGCTCGCCCGCGACTGCGTTTTCCTCCGCGGATGCCACGACCGGGATGTTGATGGGGTCCTTGCGCTCCGCCCACTTTTCGCCGACGACGCTGGCCACCTCGTCGCTGTGGCGGTGGCGGCGGATGAGCAGGCGAGACACTGCGTCCTTATCGATCTCCCCGTTAGGCATCACCGCCGTTGGATCCAGCAGGCGCAGGATCTCCTTGAAGCTCTCCGGGTCACCGTTGTGCGGGGTGGCTGACGCCAGCAGCAGCGCCTCGGTTGTGGGGGCGAGGGTGCGGGCCAGCTCGTTGTTCTGGGTGCCCACGTTGGTGGCGTTGTGGATCTCATCGATCACCACCGCGTCCCAGCGCACCTTCTCCAGCTGCGCGCGGTACTTCGGACTCTTCAGCGTGTCCATGGACACGATCACGCGCGGGAAGTACGTGAACGGGTTGCGGCTGGCCGGCAGCATCTGACGCACGCGCTGGATACCGGTGGAGTCCAAGCGCACCAGCGGGATGGCGAAGCGGGACCACAGTTCCTGCTGGAACTGCTCCATGATGTGCTTCGGCGTGACCACGAGAATGCGCTCACCGCGTCCGCGGCGGATCAGCTCGGAGAGGATCATGCCGATCTCGAGGGTCTTGCCCAGGCCGACGGCATCCGCGATGAGGACACGGGGGCGGAGGTTGTCGTCGCTAAGCGCCTTGCGTACTGCGGTGAGCTGGTAATCCAGCGGATCCATGAGCATCTGGTCCGCCACCGAGAGCTCCTCCTGGTAGAGGGGCACCGGGGTCTGGCGCAGGGTGGTCTCCAGCCACAGGCGCGTGGTGCGGTAGCCGGGGGAGCGGTCCGGGACAACCTCCACCTTGGCGGGGTCGAAGACCTCCACGTCATCGATGGCGGTGTAGAAGCTCGCCGTGGTGTCGCGGACGTAATCCGACAGGCCGCGGACCTTGAGCAGGTACCCGTCCACGGACTGGGTGACGCTGGTGATCAGCCACAACTCATCGCGGACCTTGACCATGAGGCCCGGCGCGTAGGCGGTGGAGTTCGCCGCGTTTCCGGTGCGCGCTTCCTGCGCTGCTTCCTGCGTGGGAGAAGACATACTAGGCAGGTTATCCGGCGCGCCCGATGCGGGGGAGGTTTATATCGGACGGGTGTTTGAGTGGGGGATGGCGGAGGGATGTTTCACGTGAAACGGCGGCGATGGTTCCCAGAGCTAGCTTGCCGGCTGGTGGGTGTAGCCAGCCTCAGGTGTGTAAGTCCACTGCTCGTTGAGGTGGTCGATGAAGCTGATCTTGTCCACGCGCCACGTGTTGGCGTACACCACGGGCTTGAACCGCTCGTTTTCGTTGATGGAGACGAGGTTGCCCCAGCCATACTTCGTCGTTTTGTGCTCGATAAAGAACTCGCCCACGGGCAGTGCGACCATCTGGTGCGACTCGTGGCAGGTCCGCTCCTTGTCCTTGCACTTGACCTCCACCCGGAAATCCTTCACCACCGTCGCACGCGGGCCCTTGTTACTGATCACCACTCCCCACTGGTTGTCGTCCCGCTTCGCCCAGTAGGCATAGACGCTCATCGCAACCGCGTTGCGCCGTTGCTCCTCGTCCTTTTCGCGCTCCTCATCCTTGAACTTTTGGCTATCGTCGCGGGTCTTCTCCGCAAGCTTGTTGGCCTGCTTCGATGTCTGCAGGGCCATGGCGGCTAGTACTGCTGCGGCGACGGCCGCGATCGCCTCAATGAAAGAAATCAAAATGGTCATGCCGGTGACGGTAAAAGGCAAACACGGGTGCTGCAGGGTAAGTGGTGGCGCAGGGTACTTTGCCTTACGCACTCGCGAGCTTGGAGAGAGCAGCGTAAGTACTGACGCCGAGGTGGCGGGACACTTCGCTATCCGCAATTTGCCCACGGTTCCATGCACGAGTGATCGAGTCGAAGAAGCGGCTGCCTACGCGCGAGCGCACCATTGTGCGAAATGGGAGAGCGCCCCCGCTTTCACGCTTGTCGGATGGATGTGCTTCGTGTAACCCGGCCGCGTTTGTAGCTTTATCGCGTGTGTTGCGATCCGGCTCCACCGTCTCCGCCGGAGCGATCACCGCAGCAGCGAACCGGTTGCACCAACGCTCGACGTCTGCATGCTCAGAGTGATCAGAGATACCAGTGCGCCCAAGAACAACGTGGCCCAATTCGTGGGCCAAGCTGAACAACCGGGCAGTTTTGGCATCCGCGGTGTTAACAAACACCAAGACGTAGCCGTCGTCTTCGATCGTGAAGCCTCGGAACTCGCCGACGCTGAGCCTCCTCGAAGTGGCGTTCCCGACGATCGAGTTTCTCGCTACCAGGATTCCGTTTTCCTCCATGGCAGCAGCGAGCTCGGCTACTTTGTCGCTTCCCGAGAGTGGCTTGCCTCTCTCGACACCAAGATGCTCCCTAGTTCGCTCTGCCGTTTCAGCCGGATCCTGCTCGATCGTGGCCGAGGCATACATCGTCGGCGGTGCGATATCCTCCCCAGCAGCGAAATCAGCGTACCAAGCGAGCCTGTTCTGACTCGAGCGGATAGTCTCCCGCAAATCGGCACTCACGGTACCCATCGCCTTGTTCCCGACGGTCCGAAAGTCCGTCACACCCACTCGCTCACCCGACGGCTCATCCAACAGCAATCGGCCGAAAGGAATGCGGGCGAGCTTCGCGAGCTCCCTCGCCTGCTTCAGCGTTGGGCGAGCCTCACCCGAGTGCCACTGTGAAAGTTTGGGGAACCGCTTCTCCAACTCTGCTTCCGGCAGGCCAGTGCTATCCAGTGCCCACACAAGCATGTGGGGCTGGATATTGACCCGGACAGCACTCACCCCGACCGAAGTTCCCGTTTACGCGCTCGCGAGCTTCTGCGTCACCCACGCGTTCAAGGACACGCCCTCCCGCGCGGCGTCCATTGCAAGACGGCGGTGGAGGGAACTGCTGACTCGCACATTGAACCGTCCGGAAAAGTCGCGCTGACCGAACGGCTGGGGGATAGGTTCACCGGTTTGCTGCATGTTCGCGATTACCTCGGCGACAAGCTTCCGTAGTCCAGCACTTGACCGCTGGGCGTCCTCATCGAGCCAGCTCAAGGACGGGAACTCAGCAACGGTGGACACGTACTCACCGTCCTCCTCAGACCAGAAGGTTTGGTAGGTGTACTTATCCGACAAGCGTTCAGTCATCGTCTACTCCTGCGCCGGTAATGGTACCGCCCACGGTACCACCCCACACCGCCGCAAACTCCGGCATCGCCAGCGCCCACTCCAACGACACGCGCTCCTGCTCCAGGCGCTTCGCACCGGAGGCGACCAGGAACCGGCGGGCGCGCTCCTCGTCGTCGGTGAGGTGGGGGAGCACCCGAGTTGTGTCGCCGGGGTCGGCGACGGCAAGGTGCAGGAAGCGCTGCACCGTTTCCACGTCCATGGCCACGCTGTCAACGGGGACGGGGGCGCCGTCGGCGTCCAAGCGGGTGCGCAGGGCGTTCAGGATGGCGTAGCCGTCCGCATCCGCGTCGCCCCAGTACAGCACCCGGCGCGCCGCGCGCACCCACGGCAGCTCCGGCAGCGCGCCAGCGGTGTAGCCGGAGCCCCACACCAGGACCGCGCCCGAACCAACGGGGGCCTGGGGCAACGCAAGGAACGTCTCCTTGTTCTCCACGACGATCACAAGCAAACCGTCCGGCAAGTCCAACGACCCGAACGGCACGGCCACATCGAGCAACCCGGGCGCGGGCGCCAGCCCACCATCCAGAAACCGCACCCGCATCAGCCGGTCACCCTCGGCCAATCCCAGGTCAGACACCCCGAGCAGGCGCTGCAGCAGGCCGCGGTGGGCGGCGATCCACTTGGTGTCCAGACCTTCGATCGGCACGGCCCGGGCGCGTAAACCCGACGAAGGTTTCACGTGAAACCATCGCAGAGCCAGGCATAGGCGGGTGAAGTCATCGTCCGACAGCCCAAGCCACGACGACCACAAGTGCGCCGCCCGCTCCCGAAACTCCGGCCAATCCGGGAACAACCCAACCAACACCGCGAACCGCTCGCGGGCCAGCGCCACCTCCCCGGCGCGCCCCGCCACCTCGGCCACGCGGTCCCACCCGGACAAGGTCACGCGCACAGGCACGTCCTGTTTGCCCAAGCCCGCCCAGGAACGCGTAGCCCACTCCACCTCACCTGCGGGTTCCCATGCTTGCCAGGTGCGGACGAATTCGCGGGCGCGGGTTTCGTCGTCAAGCACCTGCGCACGAGTTGGGGGTTTCAGAGGAATGGACACCTCGACGGGTTCGTCGAGGAGCAACTGCTCCATATTGAGCTTGAGAGGTAACTGGTCAGGCAGGCGCATAGGTTTCAATGAGCTCGAAGGTGGAACGTGCGACGGGATCCTCGGTGTAGTGGACCACGATGGTGCCGTCGACGTACGGGGAGAGGGTCTTGATCAGCTTCAGTGGGGTGGCAAGCACCATATGGAAGCCAAAGCTTTCAAACACGTCCATCGCAGTGCGGGTGAACACAGGGTCTGCGCGGTCAAAGGCCTCATCCAGCACCACGGTGGCGTAGCGGGGCACGTCCGCATCCACCCCCGCAAGGCGATAACGCAACGCCGCGGCGAGGCAGAAAAACACCAGCTTCTGCGCCTGGCCGCCGGACAACGACGCGGAATCCACGTGGGTGTTGTGCACCGTGCCCTCAGCGTCCACCTCGTTGCCCACGAACTTCACATGCCTGCGGGTGTCCAGCACGACGTTGCGCCAACTGCGGTCGGCACGCTCGGAGGAGCCGAGGCGATCCATGATCTTGGCCAGGCGGTGGTAGCGCTCGATGGCGGTCTTCTCGTCCGCCTCGCTCAAGCTGCCGGCGGTCGCTTCGCGCAGGTCCTGCAGGAAGTCACGCACGACGCGGTCTCGGTTGTCACGGACTTCAATCTGCAGGTAGCGCCCCTCGGTGTACGGGGAGCGGCGCAGCGACGCGTTGATGGGGCCCAGGTTGGTCTCAATGTCGCCCTTCGCGCGCTGCAGCTCCTTGTAAATCGTGTTCAGGTGCATCACGGACTGGCCGTTGAGCAGGTCCAGGAAGCGGCCGCGGAACTCCGGCAGGCGGTCCGAGCGCAGCATCTCCAACCTCGCAATAGCCTCGCCCGCAAACTCGGCCGCGGCCTGCAGCTCCGCAGACTCTGCGGACCACCGGGACTTGTAGTTGGACAGAATGTTCACGATGGCGTTGCTGGATTCCGTGATCGTCTTCGCCGCCTGCTTCGCCTGCGCGTCCAGCTGCGCGGTGACCTTGAAGGCGCTGTCGCTTAAGTTCTCCGGGGTCAGACGGCGCGTGGTGGCCGCGAGCATCGCATCCAGCTGCTCCGCCAGCGCCGGGTCCACCTCCACGTGCTCCGACTCGATCCGCTTCAGCCGCGCCTGATCGTCCTGCAGTGCCCGCGTGGCCACGGCGAGCTCGTCGTGCACGCTGCGCAACTCCTGCTCGGTGGCCTTCAACGTATCGACGGCCTCGCGCCACGCCCGCTCCAACTCCTTCGCTTCAGGCGAGGAGGTCAGCCGTTCAAGCTCGGCGCGCAGGCTCGCCAACTGCTCCTCGACGCTGATGACGTCCACGCTGGCCCACTCCATAGCGTCGATAGCCCGAGCCTTCTCCACGTCGCTGGCCAGCGCCTTTTGCTTACGCTCAACCTCTGTTAGGCGGTTGCCCGCCGCCGTTGTCGCGCGTTTCGCCTCCGCCAGCTCCGCGCGCAGCACCTCCACCTTGGCATGGTTGGAGGAGCCGAGGCGGTAGTTGCGCCGTTCGCCCAGGCGCTGCCTGTCGTTTTTCACGTACCGGGCGGAGCCAGTCCTATCGGCCGGGTTGCGCTCCAAGCCGTCGATGGTGGCCGCGCGCTTGTCTTGCCGTTCCAGCTCGTCCACGGTGCGCACTAAGGCGTAGTCGAAGGTGGTGGCCAGCATGCGCATCAGCCAGGGGCGCATCGGGTGCTCCACCACGCGCACCTTATGAAACAGGCTGAGCGGGTTCTTCGGTCCGCGCGGCATGTCCACGCCCTCGGGCACGGTGCGGTACTCAAGCCGCATCCCCAAGTGGCGGCCATTGACCCAGCTGCTCACCTCGCGCTCGCGCTCCGCTGGCACCAAAAGAGTCGCGGCAAAACCGCCGAGCAGGCGCTGGATCACCGGTTCCCACTCGGCTTGCTCCGGTAGCACGTCGATGAGCTCACCCACGTACGGCAGCTCACGCACCGTCAGCCCGGTATCCGCACACAGCTGCGCGCGCTTCTCCACGTACCGCCGGTCAAGGTTGGAGGTGCGGTTGCCTAACGACGCCAACTCCGTCTCCACCGACGCCTCCGCGCCGGCAAGCCTCTCGTGCTCGCTTCGGGCCTGAAACCACTTTTCGCGTAGGTGCTCTACTTGCTCTGGCGCAGCCGCCAGCTCCGCAGCAGCCTGGGCCTTCAGCTCTGCGAAGCGCTCGGTATCCAGCGCTCCGTCCATCTGCACCAGAGCCGCCAGGTCGCGCACTTTCGCCTTGCGCGCAACAAGCTCGTGCTCCTCGCGGGCGATGTTGCGCTCGATCTCGCCCAGGCTCTGCCCGGCAACCTGCTCTCTCTGCACCACGGCGCGTTGCACCGCCTCCTGCTGCGCTTCCTTGCGGGCCTCGAGGGATTGCGCCTGCACTTCGAGGGCGGCGAGTTGGGCGGAGCTGACGTCCATACGCTCGCGCAGCTGCTTCGCCTCAATCGCACGTCGCACGTTGGGCAGGGCGGCAGACAACGCGGCATTGTTCTCCTGCGTCGCCTGCGCATCCTTGAGCTTGGTGTCCAGCCCCGGCAGGGGAGCGAGCGTCTCAATCTGCTGGTGCACGTCTTCGAGCCGCTCGTACGCCTGGCGCAGGTCCTCGTGCGTGGCCACGGCGTCCTCCGCGACCTGGAACGTGTCCGGTACGTCCAGCATGTAGTTGCGGAACAGCTCGTCCATGCTGGACAGGGACTTCGCGGACTGCGTGCGGTGCAGCAGCATCTGCGCTTCCTCGCTGCCGATACCCAGCTTGGAGCGGAAGCGGTTGGCAAACACGGAGTACTGGTCCGTGAACGTCACGCCGGCAGTTTTGTATTTCGCCTCCAACTTGCGCTTATCCAGGGAGTTCTGCAGCAACGGCACGAACCCGTCCACGTCCACCTCGCTGGGAAAGATGCCGTAGAGCGTTTTCACCTGCGCTTCCTGCTGCTGTCCCGCATTGAGGCGGTAGATTGCGGCGAGCGTGAACGCCTCCTTCCCGGCGCGGTAGGTCAGCGCGACAATGCTGGCTGTCGCTCCGGAGCGCAGGTACTGGCTGCGGATCTCGCCGGTGGCCGGGTCCTCGCTGCGGCGCCACGCACCGCGGATATAGGACACGCGGCTGCGCCCCTTGTCACGGCCGGTTTCCTGCTGGGCGGCGGCGTTGAACCGCAGTTTGCCAGGCGGGACTAGTACGGCGGAGAAGGCGTCGATAAGCGTGGACTTGCCCGAGCCGGACGCGCCGGTGATCAAAAACCCACGCTCGCCGACGGGGATGTCGTAGTAGCCGTCGAACGTGCCCCAGTTGACCAGCTGCACGCGCGCAAGACGGAACTGCTCTGTCACTGTTCTTCCCCTTCCTGTGCCAGGCGCAGATACTCCTCGCGCAGCGCGTGGACCGTGTCAGCGTCGAAGATGTGGCGCAGCACAGGGGAGACCTCCCAGCGCCCCTCGGTCTCCGTGTCGGTGAGCAGGCTGTACTTGCGGATGGTGTTCACCGCCGCGGTGAAGCGCTTCTTAAACCCGGACTCGTCACGGTTGTCCACCGCACGGACGTAGCTGATGGCGCCATACAACTCATCTTCTCCCACCACGACGCGCTCGCCTGGGGTAGACATGCCCAGCTCGTGGCGCAGCTGCAGCAGGATCGCGGTTTGCAAGTGCGTCAGCGCCTCCGTGCGCAACACCGGCGGCACTTTCACGTCCTCGTCGTCCGGGCGGACGTGGCGAGTGAACGCGATGCCGGCGTCCTCGTCCACAACCAGCTCCAAAAACACATCGTGCAGCCGAGAGCGCAGCGTCTCCGTGTCGGTGGTGATGGCGTGCCAGGTTTCCTTCTTCCGGTCGGCGGTGATGAGCGGACCTTTGAGCAGGTCCACCAGTGCGCGCCGGGTTTCCTCGGACAGGGTGCCCGTGTCGCCCGTCCACAGCGGTTCCGTCATTGCATCTCCTTTACTGCTGCGGCGTCGAAATGCCACCGCGGGACCGTCGCCAAGCGAATGCTCCCATCGTCTTCCTCGAAGCGCACCTCTTCGCTGCCGTCCTGCCGCACCCCATGCTTCAGGGCCAGGTACACAAGGCCCACCACCGACCCCAGCCCCTGGGAGGCGGGATGGCGCTCGAGCACCTTGCCTATCGACGCCCCTCCGGCCATCCCAACCGTCTCCCCAACTGCCGCGATAAGCTCTTCCAAGTCGATCTCGCTTTCACGTACCGCCTGGTAGAGCGCCTCCGCGTCGCCCTCGCCGGGTTCAAACGCCTCCACCGCAGTGGTGATGACCTCCGCACCCGGGTCCGCCAGCTTGATCTGCGCCACCGAGGTGATCTGCATCCCGATGCGCTGCAAGGGCGTGTCCATCTTGTGGGTGGCTGCAAGCTCCTCGCGCTCCGCGGCGTCGGCGGCGAGCTTGCGAGTGTCGCGTAAAAGCTCGATCATTCGGCGGTCCTCGGCAAACTGTTCGCTGGCCACGTAGTTGCGTAGGTTGCGGGCCAGGCGCGTCATCATACGGTTAACCTCGTAGCCGGCGTCTTCCATGTCGCGGAACAGCCTGCGGAATTTCGCCCGCTCTTCGTGTGTCATCGCGGTGTTGTCGGCGCGCTCGAGCACCTGCCCAATCCACGTGTCCAACCACGCGCCGCGTTCCGGGTCGACCACCAACGAGTAGAACGCGTTGAAGCTTCTGCCAGCATCGGATTCCCCGATCAAGTCCACGCCGGCGAAGATCTCGTCCAGCACGTCGCCGCGCGAGCCCTCCGGATCCAGCAGTTGGCGGCGCAGCTGCGTATTGAGCGTTTCCAGCTCGTGCCGCACGCGCGCGAAATCGCCAGGGATCGCATTCGCCTGCTCCAGAATGTCGCCCACCCGTTCGTGCACGGTGGCGGGGGAGGGCAGCTCGAATTCCCCGCGCTCGACCTGCTCGATCTCTGCCTCGATGCGGGCGCGTTCGGCCTCGAGGTGCCTCAGGCGGGAGTCGATGTTCGGGTCCGTGTCCCGCGCGAGCGCCTGCAGGGCATTGCTTATCGACGCCACCCGGCTCGCCGTCACCGCCGATCGCGGTGCACTGACACGGTCCATCACCTGCAGCGCGGTGAGCGTTTGCTCGCTTGGTTCAAGCGTCTCGCCCGTTTCCTTGGTGCCGGACTTGCGCACCAGCCACCCGGCTTTCACCCAGTCGTTGCAGTACGCCTGGGGTGTTTTCGGGAGCTCGAAGATACCGCGCAACACTGCGAAGTCCTCAGCCATGAGCTGATAGAGCTGCTCCGCAGGTCGGACCTCTGCGCCTCGCGGGAAGTGCTCCGCCACGACCGCGAGTAGCACCGGGGCGTTGTCCGCGTGCAACAAACGGATCGCGCCCGACTGCTCCTTTTCACGCTTATATGTCAGCGCCCGGGCCTGAATGGTCATGCCGGCTATCATCCCATAGCACCCTCCCCCCTGCACCGAAAAACTTTTTTGCTCTAGGTGTAGACACACTGAGGGCGATCGTCTATATCCGCTTTTGGGCCCCTCCGCCCACGGTCCATCCCCCCGAGACCGGTTGAGCACTCACCGACCCCCATTTAGAGTGCGAGTAGGCGGAGGGGATTCCGCTATTCTCAAGCGCTTTTAGGCGCCTAGGGTTAAGGGTCAAAATGTCCGCGTCCCCTTTTGACCCTTAACCCATCCATTACCCCCTAAGAATTGAGAAAACCACGCCGTCACGGCGAACCGGAGAGGACGTGGTGTGCGTAAACCCAAACATACATGATCTACTGAGCAACCATTGAATCGACACCAAATGCCCGAAGTACCAGTGCGGGTTTTTGGTCTCAGTGTTTCGCAAAGCCAATGCTCCCGTGTTCCGCGTATTTGGTACCGGGAAACTCGGGGGGTCAAGTCGCGACTTCGTTATCGCCACCGCCACTGCCGCCAGCGCCCCTACAACAGCAGGGTTTCACATTAAACATTCGAAGCCACCGGCCGCAGTGTCCACGTGCCAAGGGTTCGCGGGCTTCGTCGATAATGACTGCTCCAGGCCCCTGAAGGCCCCTAACGGCCTGAACGCACCCACCCTTCTCACAACCTTCACCTGCGAATTTCTGTTTCCAACTATGGTCAGAGGTATCCGCTGGTTGTTCCTTCGAAGAGAGGTAAAAGGATGCACTCCATCGATTCCAACGCGTGTGTATTGGCCCTGTCTCCGGACCAAGAGCGGCGCCTTCATGTGGAAAGCGGCGACGAGGTTACGGTTCGAACCCTTGACTGCTTCTCCAACACGATTACCGACGAGTCCCAGCTGTTCAGCACCGTCGGCTGGGACAAGGTCAACCCAGCCACCGGCCCAATCGCGGTCAAGGGAGCACGCCCTGGCGACACACTGAAGGTGGAGATCCTCAGCATCGAGGTCGGCGAGCAGGCCACCATGACCACCCACCCTGATTTCGGCGCGCTGCCCGACACGGTGGAGGAGCGCACCCGCATCGTCCCGATCCGCGATGGCAAGGCGCAGTTTTCTGACGACATCACCATCCCCATCCGCCCAATGATCGGCGTCATCGGCACCGCACCGGCATCCGAGTCGGTGCCCACCGGTGAGCCGCGCCAGCACGGCGGCAACATGGACACGAAGGAGATCGTCGCCGGCTCCACCCTGTACCTGCCAGTGGAGGTCGACGGCGCGAACCTCAGCCTTGGCGACGTCCACGCCGTCATGGGCGACGGCGAAGTCACAGTCTGCGGCGCCGAGATCGAGGCCGAGGTGAAGATCCGCGTGACGGTGCTCGAAGGCCGCCCGCTGCCGCTGCCCTTCTTGGATTCCGGCGACGCGGTCTACGCCATCTCCTCCGAGATCGAACTGATGGACGCCGTCAAGGAGTCCACCCGCATGATGCGCGATTGGCTCGTGAGCGTATCCGCGCTCGACGCCACCGACGCCCTCATGCTGCTATCCCTGGTTGGCGACACCCAGATCAGCCAGATCGTCGACCCCCGCATGACTGCTCGCTTCCGCTTGCCCAAAACGATCCTCAAGCAGTGCGGTGTGGAACTGCCGTAGCTAACGGGCAATTCACCATTGCGCATCTGCTTTAGGCGTAGTGAACCCCTTCGGGGGAGTGACGGTAAACCCGAGGTCCCTGAGCGCCTCTGCAGCAGCTTCGGGATGATCTCGGGTTGCCGCAGAAGCCTGTTTAGAAAGCCATACTCGGCGTCGTTCCTGTAGTGCAGGTTCCCATCCTGGCCTCCCGCGGAATCCACATTCGCTGATCACAAAATAGAGGAAGTCCTCAAGCGACGGACGAAAACGCTTTCCTCCCACAGGTAAGTGCAATTCATCTAGGCGGCCCTTCTTCCTCGGGTTGCCTGATTTGTCCTGAAAGTTCTGCATTAACGCTGGACTGAGCAACCCTGCGACCCCTGAGTAGTGGATATGCGCACAGGGCGCGCTGGTGTAGTCACGCTCAAACTCGAAACGTATGCCCGGCGACGTAGCAACCCGCAGTTCGAATTTGCTGCTCTTTACGGCTAGGAACTTCTCCGACGAATCGGATGACAGTTCGTAATTGATAATCACGTGAAAGAGTTGACTGTAGTCTTCCCTGCGCACTGAGCCCTCAGGTTGTCCAGCACCGTGAACGAGAGGAGCCTTGAAATCACCCACCACGATATTCTTGTCGATGTTTAGCTTGGCTTTCGCCTGTAAATCCGCTCTGCATGCCAGCGGCAACGCCTCAAGTAACGTGTCTCTTACGTCGCCGAGAAACCGCCCTGCCGCATCATGCACTCCCAAAACGACCCTCACCGAGCAGTAAGAGAACTGTCTGCAGCTCGTCGTACACGGTCCGCTCATCCTCGCTCAACATGCCGGCATTCGCCAGCACCTTGAGGTCTTGAAATTCAGCATGGGGAAGGCGAGTGGTGGCCCTTAGAGATGCCAAACACTCTCGCTTCCTTTCAAGAAGCTCTTCACTATTGGTGACAGTGATTTCCAATGGCAACTTTCTCGCCTCCGTCTGCTTCTTTCGTAACCAGCAGTTTTATTAACCGACAGTTTAATAGGTGCCGAGAATCTTCAGCACAAAATTAGCACACCTGTTCGCATGACCGCTCGCTTCCGCCTGCCCAAAACGATCCTCAAGCAGTGTGGCGTGGAACTGCCGTAACCGCACCCCACCACCGCAACACCACGCCTTTTACCTGCATGTTTAGCAGTATTTTGCACTAAGACTAGACAAGCCATTTACACATGATCTATATTTGAGCCGGAGCCCCGCCCACGGTTACACCCCCCGAGAACCGGCTGAGCCCTCACCCACCCCCCCCCCATTTAGAGTGCGAGAGGCGCGGGCTCCCTTTGGGGGACATAGTCCCCACCCAGGGCCTTCGGGTCCTTTGCAGCGGCCCATGCCCCCCATTGGCCGCTGCATAAATTTTTAAACTCCACTAATCCGCCGAGACCGGCACGGTCAACCAGGCGGAAGCAGCAACGACGACTGCTTCGGCGCCACGGTCGAGTGTGGGCTGGAGATCAGGTGCGAACGCCGGGTTGTGGTTGCCCACAGCCTTGCTCATGTCCGCGAAGCCTCCCAGGCCCCAGTAGGTGTAGGGGACACCGAGTGCGTCGGGGATGATGGAGAAGTCCTCGGAGGCGGGGACGGGGTCGAGGTAGCAGGATTCGTCACCAAAGTATGCGTCGAAGGCTTCGCGGACGGTGTCGGTGGCGTCACCGTCGTTGTCGGTGAGTGGGTAGCGGTCGTAGTAGGTGAACTCGGGTTCCTTTGGGCTGCGGGCGGCGACGCATTCGGCGCGCACGATGCGCTCGATGGCTTCCTTGAGGTGCTCGCTGACCTCGCTGCTGTATGCGCGGGTGTTGATGAGCAGTTCGGCGGAGTCCGTGATGATGTTGGACTTCGTGCCCGCGTGGATCGCACCGACGGTCACCACCGCGGTTTCCTTGGCCGCCACTTCGCGCGAGACGATGGTTTGCAGGCGCATCACGATGGTGGAGGCAAGCACCACCGGGTCCACGCCCAATTCCGGCATCGACCCGTGGGAGCCTTTGCCATGCACCGTGACCTTCACCGAGAATGCGGAGGACAGCACCGGTCCGCGTCGCGTGCCCACGTGCCCGCCGGGCAGGCTGGCCAGCACGTGCTGGCCGAGGTACACGTCGGGCCGTGGCATTGCCTGTTCCACTCCGGCCTCGAGCATCGCACGGGCACCTTCAGCGGTCTCCTCAGCGGGCTGGAAGACGCCGATAAAGGTGCCGGACCACTGGTCCTTGTGAGCGTTGAACGCCTGCAGCGCGGTGAGCAGCGACATCAGGTGGAAATCGTGACCACATGAGTGGGCGACGGGGACCTCCGCGCCGGTCTTGGCGTCAACCTGCGTGGCCGTGGAGGCATAGTCCTTGCCAGAGGCTTCCTTGACCGGCAGCGCATCAATGTCTGCGCGCATGGCCACGACTGGGCCCTCGCCATTATCGACGACCGCCACCACCCCAGTTTCCCCCACCCGGGTTACCCGGATACCTGAGGATTCCAGTTCCTTTACGATCCGCTCCGCGGTCGCATGCTCCTGCATGGACAGCTCGGGGTGTTGGTGGAAGTGCTTGTACAGCGCTTCGCGTTCGGTTTGGGTTGACGCGAGGCCACCCAAAATCTTCTTGACCTTGCCAATTTCGACAGACATACCTTCACGGTACGCCTACCTACCTACTAGGTCGTGGCATAAGGAAACCCGCCACTGCGTGTTCTCAGTGGCGGGTTTGCGCTTCGAATTTCTCCGCGCCTAAGCATAAACACGGACCTAATAAAGGAAAAGCCCTAACTGTGTTTTGTGACGACTGTCACCTCAAAATTTCTTAGAATGACGAACTACCGCCACCAGCGGAAAAGCCCGACGAGGACACGCCGCCACTAAAGCCACTCGAGGAGGACGACGCCGCCTTTGCCGCCTGCACGTTCGCCGCGTGCCACGAGTGCATGTGCACGTATGGGACGTACCCGCCGTACCAGAACCCAGTCTCGTACACCGCCGGTGCCCGCAGCTTTTGCTTCTCCTTCACGTCGCTGAACTGCTTCTTCTTCACCTGGTCCAAGATCACGCGGTAATCGCCGAGCACGCGCACGAAGTCATCGAGGAAGGTGGGGGAGTTCGGGTTTGCGTCAAGCGCCTCGATCCGCCCCATCAGCAGGTCGAGTTCCCGCTTCAGCTCCTTGCCCTTCACCTCACTGCGCGCCCGCAGCACGTCCTCGCGGATCTTGGTCAGGTCAGCCCGGCGCGCTGCGGCGTCGCCATGCTCGACGGCGAAAAGCCTGTCGATGTTTTCCTCCGCCTTAGACACGTGCTTGACGGATTCGGCCGCGTCCGCCAACTGCCTGCGGTGCTCGTACACGTCCTTGTCGTCGTTCATGTTGATCGCGTTTAGCCCCGCCGCGCCGTGGACCAACTCGTTCATGCTCAGGAAGCGGTCGCGGACTTCCGCCCACTGGCGGCGCAGGGTTTCGTCGGCAAACGCGGACGTCAGCGAGTTCGCCCGCACGTCCACCTCGTCCAGTCGCCCTGCGAGGCGGGTGTATTCGCTGGTCACGGTGTCGTAGTCCTTGCGCGCCTGGGCGACTGCTTTTCGACGACGCCCCCGCACCGCCAACAACCCAGCCCCACCAGCGCCCGCCACACCGGCACCACCGACACCAAGGCCAATGGTCGCGCCGATCTGATCATCAGTCGCGTCATCGACCTGCTTCTGGGCGAGTGCCTCGGCGTTCATGGCCTGGTTCGCGGTGCGGAACAGCCCGGCCGGGATGTTGCCGTCCTTCACGCCGGGTTTCATGGCGTCGAGGAGATCGGCGAGGTGGGATTTGTCGTCAAGCATGAGCTCGCGAGTCACATCCTCGCCGCCGTACACAAATGCCCGCCGCGGGTCGAGGCCTACGCCGACGATGAGCGCGCCGTCCGCAAGGTGGCCGTTCTCGCGCTTCGACTGATCGACAAGGTCCGGGTACTGGGTGCGCAGGAGTTCCTCAACGTCGTCGAGGACGTTGTCGTGGTTCGTTTTGAATACCATGTAGTGGAAATCCGTGACCACCTCAGGCGCATCAATACGCGCAGTGTCACGCTCGAGACGCGCGCGGTCGTCGGGGGAGAGGACCTGCTGCGGGTCGTCGATAATCGCATTCGGCGCGCCATGCGTTTGCATCGTGACCTGCGAAATCTCCGGCACATCCACCATGTTGTAGCCGACAGCCGCACCGCCAAGCCCCACCAACGCCGTGACGCCAACAACCGCTGCGATCTCGCTCAAATTCGCCATACGAAAAAATTTTAGCGACGAAGTAACACACGCCGCAGTGCAAGCGATGTTAGTTTTACACATGTCAGACCCCTGGCATGTTGAACCCATCACATTGAGGAGAACGCTATGAAGCGCATCGCTACCGCAGCTGCCGCTGCAACCCTGTCCCTGTCCCTCGTCGCCGGCCCGGCATTTGCGGAAACCAACGGCACCACCACTCCGGGCAAGGACGGTTCCTCCATCTCCAAGCAGGAAGGCGACAAGGCCGGCGAGACCAAGGTTGGCTCCTCCGAGCGCTTCAAGCAGTGCAAGAAGGAACCGAAGCCCGTCGAGGCCAAGGACGGCAAAGCTAAGAACGAGGAAACCAAGGCCAAGGAAATGAAGTCCACCGGCGACTGCATCCAGGAGCTCATCAAGGACGACAACTACAAGGCCGGCATCCTCGGCCTCCTGATCGGCGCCCCGGTCGCTCTCGTCGCACTGCTCGGCGCAGCGGCTGCCTTCTCCGGCGCTATCCCGGGCGTTCAGCTCCCGGCACTGCCGTTCTAAGTCACACTTAGACACAGCAATTAAGACCCAGTTCCCCCAGTTGGGGGTGGGTCTTTCTGTGATTCTGAGGTAATTTTGTCGATTTTCCTGCGGAAGGCGCTTGACACCCGTTTAATACTTTCTACACACCAAATCTCAAGGAGAAACGATGAAGCGCATCGCTACCGCCGCCGTCGCGGCAACTGTGTCCCTGACCGCAGTCGCAACCCCGGCGTTCGCTGCGGAGGAGAAGCCAAGCTCTTCCTACGCCTACAACGAGTGCAGGCTTGAAGTAGACGAGTTGTTCGCCCGATACGACGAGATCTTGAAAGAGGCCAAGACCGACGAGGAAAAGTCCGTACAAAAGCGTGGGATCGCTATGGACAAAGAAGAGAGGCTGGGCAAATCCAACAGCTCGACCCGGTCCGGCGTTTGCATCAAGCAACTCATTGCTGACGACGACTACAAGTCCGGCATCCTCGGCCTCCTGATCGGCGTCCCGGTCGCTCTCGTCGCACTGCTCGGCGCAGCTGCTGCCTTCTCCGGCGCTATCCCGGGCGTGCAGCTCCCGGCACTGCCGTTCTAAGTCAGCGCGCTTAGACACCACCAACTCAACCCGGTCCCTAGTGAGGGGGTCGGGTTTTGTTTTGCCATGTGGAACTTTTTCGGTCTTGCTCCGTGTTAAGCGGGGGAGAATGTATTATTAGGGTGCGGTGGGGGAAGAAAGATCCCGAAAGCAGCCGTTTTCATCTCAGAGTAACGGTGTGAGGACGCAAACGTCAGTGAAGAGCACGAAACCTGTGTGATTTCTCCAACCCACAACACAGATTCGGTCCGTACAAGTGAATGGCGACGGGCACAACGCCCGAGTGAATGAACTAGTGCGAACCAACTAGCGAAGGAGTAATCATGACCAACACTCGTATTGCAGCTGCCGCTACCGCTCTTGTTCTCGGCGCAACCGGCCTTGTCGCCTGCAACGACTCCGACGACGCTTCCACCGACACCGTGACCACCCCGACCGATGGCGTGGTCTCTGAGGTCAGTGACGCCGTCACCACTGATGGCGCCACCGCAGACGGCACCGGTGGCACCACTGGCGGCGCTGACGCCACTGGTGATGCGGTCGTCTCCGATACGGCTGTAGTCTCCGAGGATCCGCTGGCGCCGACCGATGATGCGGTTATCTCCGATGGAGTCGTGACCAACTCCATTCCGGCTGACGGTGCAGCCACCGCACCGACCAACTAAGCCAACACCGGCAGCGGGTAAGTCCCGCTAGAACGGTTCAGACACCGCCCGGCTAATCACCACTGCGTCAGGCTCGATGCGCTCACGCAGTTGAAGCTCGGCGGTGTTGTTGCTGTCTGAGGTGAGCACCCAACCCGCCCAGGCGTCCTTGCCGGGGGAGAAGATGCCGTCGCCTTTGCCGATGATGTTCAAGGTGGCGTCGCGAAGCCAGAGCGGGCCGACGAGATCAGCATGTTCGGTGCCCTCGAGTGGGGCGACGAAGGGTTGGTAGGCGACGGCGTTGAGGGCGGCAAGGGTGTCGTCGAAAAGCTGCTGCGCCACCGCCATGTGTTGCGAGGCACCGAGATAAACGATGGTGGTAAGGGAGAGGGGGCCGGCGGGCTCGTCGCGAAGCGTGAGGTCCGAGAGTCCGCCGAGTGCCGCCGCGAAGCGTGTGGGGCCGCCCATATCCTCGAAGAAGAAGTAGTCAAGGGCCTCGTCGCGGTTGGTCGTGGTGAAGTCCACGAGGGCGTTGAGCTCGTAGAGCTGGAGGTCCTCCGGCGCGGCGAGGTTGTCGTACGCGGCCTGGCAGCGGAGATCCCAAAGCACATACTCGTCCTCGATGGGGTGGGGGTGCGGCGACACCGCCGCAATCTCGACGCCGCTGGCCCGGATGCGGTTCAGGTAGAGCTCGTACGCGCCGTCGAGGTCCGGCTCGTGCGCCACGAAATGAGTGGTGACGATCTCGAAGGACATGCGAATGACACTACGCCATTGGGGGAGCGGGCAGATGTTTCACGTGAAACGGCGCTTAGTTGGGGAGGCGATACTTTCGCTTGCGGCTTGTCGGTGGGGCAGTGGGCACAATTTCGCCCACATCCACCATGCTGCGGAGTCTTGGACGCAAGGTATTCACGCTTACTTCAAGGTGGTCCGCGATATCGCGTGCTGCTGCCTCTCCAACTTGGGCCAGGTAGGCGATGAGTTTGTTGTCCGTTTCATCGAGTTCGATGCCGCTGCTTGAAAGAACAAACGAATCCCGCGTGTGGCCCGGACCGAGCAGCCCGCGTGTGACGAGATCACTCAACAGACTCCGTGCATCGTCACTATCAAGCCCAATGTGCTTACGGAGCTCCTTCACGGACACAGCACCCAAACCCTTGGCAATCGCCAGCGCGATCTGTTCCTCTCGAGAGCTATTAGGAGCAACCGACTCCAACCATGCCGACATTTCAGGATCGAGGATCCCGAACCTGTAGAGGATGACGGTGAACTCACCAATCCGGGCATCGAACACCGGCTGGGGCAGGCCATAGCCTTCCATCCCTTGCTTCATTCGTTGAATGCCGCTTCCCTGGTTTTCAGCCACGCGCATCGAGCCTGAAGGCGTTGGAAGGTTGCTCAGCAAGTTCGCGAGCGAAGGGTTCCTGCTTACCGACCTGTTCTCGTCGATATTGTCTTCGGTGCGATCTCCCCACAGTCCGCCGGGACTGTTTACCTCGACCCGGTCCGGGTACACATCAACCTGCACTTGCCGCCCCTGAACCTGCGGACTGTAGTCACGGTGCATCGCGGCATTCACAATCGCTTCACGCAGAGCAATCTCTGGAATCTCAGGTTCGTCGACCATATTCGACCCAACTTCCACAGTACGAACCCGGAGATTGCGCACGACAGCTTTAATCGCATCCTCGACCGCCAGTGGAAGCGGACCGTCGCAGTGAGCCCGATCAAGGAAGCGTGTCTCAGACGTCGACTTCTCCGTCGTCGGGTGCACTGCGACATCGATGAAGAGCTGCGGGAAGAACTGCTGCGGATAGCTGCCCAATGCCAACGCGCCCGCAAGGGTTGGCACGCCCTCTGCATCGGTTCTTGTTCCCACCCGGATCCGGGATCCCCTCTTCTCCAAAGATTGGATCAGCCCGTTCCACGTCTGGCCATCCAGGTCATCGAGGTTCGCCCCAGGAACAGGCAGCAACTCCGAGGAATCTGGCGTGTAGAGATTCATGAGCTGGAAGATCTCGTAGCTGGAAAGCCTCTGATCGCCATCCAGTACTCGCTTGTACGCGCCATCCCGGAGTCCTTGCGAGGTCACGTAACACGGCATCTGCTTTCCGAGGCGCTCATCGGTACGCATCGGCCGCACCTCAACCAAGATCACCGGCGAACCCTGGTATTCATCGAGTTCGACGACAGTCTCGGGTATCGGCGTCACCGGAGGCTTCTGTTGGTCGACCCTCAAAGCACTGATGAGTCGATCATTCATCGCACGAGAGTCAAAATCAGTGGCTGGCTGGAACGTACCGGTCGACTGATCTTCCTCAATGCCAAGGACGATCAGGCCACCCTTCGTATTGGCGAAGGCACTCACGGCTTTCCAAAAGGCGGTATCCAACTTCCCCGTACCGGATTTCGCCTCAATCCAGTGATCATCATTCCGCTGGCGCCGCAGCCTGGCCATGATGTCATCCATCCGCTCACTCATGCTCTCACTGTACTCACTTTTTACAGTGAGGGTATCACTCAATACAGTGAGGACCCATTTTCACCTCTCTTTTTACAGTGAGGGCGTCACTTCATACAGTGAGGAGCCATCTCGATACAGTGAGGAATGTTTCACGTGAAACGGCGCGAGGGACAAGGCAAAAGAAAACCGCCCCGAAGGGCGGTCGTCTCAACAGAAGGGGACTAGCGGGTGGCTTCCTCCGGGGTGGTGACGGTGTCGTCGTCAAGCGAATCGTTCTTGATCTTGCCCGCAGCGAACTTGTTCACGATCAGGGCGATCGCGCCGTCGCCGGTGACGTTGGCGGCCGTGCCGAAGGAATCAACGACGATGTAGGACGCGATCATGAGCGAGACCATGGACTCGTCGAAACCGAGGTTGGACTGCAGCAGACCGACAGCGGCCATGATGGCGCCACCCGGCACGCCCGGCGCGGCGATCATCATGATGCCCAGCAGGAGGATGAATCCGATGACCTGGCCGGCGGAAATATCCAGGTTGGCCATAAACACGATGGAGAGCGCGTAGAGGGTGATCTTCATCATCGAGCCGGACAGGTGAATCGTCGCGCAGAGCGGGACCACGAAGCCGGCGACGTCCTCGTCAACCTTGTTCTTCAGGGTGGACTTGTAGGTGACCGGGATGGTCGCGGCGGAGGACGAGGTGCCCAGTGCGGTGAAGTATGCCGGCAGCATGTTCTTCAGCGCCTTGAACGGGTTCACGCCAGCGACGGTGCCTGCGACCAGGTACTGCAGCAGGACGATCACAACAGTCATCACGACGGAGAGCAGGAGGACCACGCCCATGGCCGCCATGGTGTCGCCGAAGTTCTCGTTCATGCCCAGGTTGAGGAAGGTGCCGAAGATGAACAGCGGCAGCAGCGGGATGACGAAGGTGACCACGACCTTGAGCACGATGTCGTTGAGCTCGCCGAGCACCTTGAACAGGTTGTCGGACTTCACTGCCGTCATGGACAGGCCGACGACGAAGGCGAGGAGCAGCGCGGACATGACTTCCAGTGGTGGCGGCATTTCAACGCTGAAGTAAGGGGAGAGGCCGCCGGCATCGGGGTCGGCGACATCGGTGATGAGGGTCTTGCCGTCCAGAAGCCTCGGGTACAGCGTGGACGCGGTGAACCACGCGATCAGGCCGGAGATGAACGTGGAGCCGTATGCGACACCGGCGGTGACGCCGAGCCACTTGCCTGCGCCCTGACCCAGACCCGCGATGGCGGGTGCGATGAGGGCGAAGATAAGGACCGGGACGAAGAAGCCGAGGAAGTTAGAGAACAGCCCGTTGAACGTGACAAAGACGCGGGCAAGCCAGTCCGGGAAGAAGAAGCTGCAGGCGAAGCCCAAGGCAATCGCTACAACCACCCAGAACAGCAATGAGTGGAGGATTTTCTTTTGCATGGGCCTAGCGTAGCCCGTATTTATGCAATCTACTGCATTTTGATCATATTTTTTTGCAGGTGAGTGTGCGGTCGTATGCTTAGTGGCTATGAGTCCGTTCGCGAACATGAGCTCCCTTAACGTTGTCCTCGGCATTATCTTCTCGTTGCTAACGCTTGCGCTGTTCATCCCCGGCGCGCTCGCCTCTGCGGGCAAGCTGCCCGGCAACAAGTGGATCGGCCTCCACGTGCCGGCCGTACGCAAGGACGAAGGCATTTGGAACCAGGCGCATAAGGTAGCGGGTCCGTTCTGGGTGCTGGCCGCGTTGGCGCTCGCGTTCGGCGCGGCATTTTCGTTCATCGCTTCCGGCTGGATGTGGGTCATGCCGGCGATCGCGGCGGTGGCGGCGGTGATTTCGGCGTCCGTGGGCGGCAACTTCGGTGCGCGCGCCGCAACGTTGGTGGAGCACGCGCGTGAGCAGGCGCCTGCGCAAGAAGAGGAGAAGCCCGCGGTGAACCTTGATGCTTTGCGACGAGCCGCCGACCACGCCGACAACAACGAATAAAATGAGCCCGCGAAGCCGGATCCTCGGCTACACTTCCTTTTTGTGACGTACATGACTTCTCAAACATGGTGGTGGCTCGCCTAACTGGCGCGCCACCTAGCGAAGTCACGGCCCGCCAGCTTGTCCACAAGCGCCGCGGGCCCTTTTTATCCCTCGGTGCAAGCAAGAACAGAACCGAGGATCACATGAAATTCACCCGCCAAGAGGTGCGCTACCACGAGGATGTGGCAAGCCTCTTCGCCCACATCGGCGGCCTCGACGCAACCGACACGGTGTTGCTCGAGTCCGCTGACATCACGACACGTTCGGGGTTGCAGTCGTTGGCGGTGCTGCGGTCGTCGATACGCATTACTTGCTCCGGCAACCGCGTGACGCTGACACCGCTGACGCCGTCGGGCGAGATTATTGCGAACGAGATCGGGCTCGAGCACGAGTTTCCGCGCGCTGATGTGGAGGACGAGCGCGAGCGCCTGACCGCGGCGTCGACGATGGATGTCCTGCGCAAGTTGACCTCCACCGAGGGCAATGAGGACTTTCCGCTGCTCGCGGGCGGTTTCGCGTTTGATTACCTGGAGACGTTCGAGCGTCTGCCCGAGGTCGCCGACGGCGACAACACCTACCCGGATTACGAGTTCGTGCTCGCCGAGGTGGTGCTGCGCGTGAACCACCAAACCGGCACGGCGTACCTCGCCGGGGTTGATGCTGCAGGTGACGGCATTGATCTCACCGAGATCGCAGCACTTATCGACGACGCCCCCGCACCCACCGACCCAACCACCCTCACCGGCACCCTCGTCGCCGAGGCGGATATGCCGGACGAGGAGTTCCGTGGGGTAGTGGAGCAGCTGCAGGGCAACATTTACAACGGCGACATCTACCAAGTCGTGCCGGCGCGCAGCTTCACCGCCGACTGCGACGACGCCTTCGGTGCGTACCGCCGCCTGCGTGCCGCGAACCCCTCGCCGTACATGTTCTACATCCGCGGCGAGGGGTACGAACTGTTCGGCGCCTCGCCGGAGTCGAACCTGAAGTTCTCGCCGACCACCCGCCAGGTGCAGCTGTATCCCATTGCCGGCACGCGCCCGCGCGGGCTGAACCCGGACGGCACGGTCAATCACGAACTGGACACGCGCATGGAACTGCAGTTGCGCACCGACGCCAAAGAGGTCGCGGAGCACACCATGCTGGTGGACCTGGCCCGCAACGACATGGCGCGCGTGGCCGAGCCGCGCACCCGCAAGGTGCAAGACCTGCTGCAGGTGGATCGCTACTCGCGCGTGATGCACCTGGTCAGCCGGGTCACCGCCACGCTGGCCGCGGACCTGGACGCGCTTGACGCCTACCGCGCGTGCATGAACATGGGCACGCTCACCGGCGCACCGAAGCTGCGCGCGACAGAACTGCTGCGGTCCGTGGAAGGCAAGCGCCGCGGCTCCTACGGCGGGGCGGTGGGCTACTTGCGTGGCGACGGCGAATTCGACACCTGCATCGTCATCCGCTCCGCATTCGTGGCCAACGGCAAGGCCATCGTGCAGGCCGGCGCGGGTGTTGTGCGCGACTCCGTGCCCCAGTCCGAGGCTGACGAAACTCTGCACAAGGCCTACGCAGTCCTGCACGCACTCGCCGGTGGCCGCGACCTGGAGGTGAAGAAATGATCGTCCTGCTGGATAACCAAGACTCCTTCGTTTACAACCTGGTGGACGCATTCGCGGACTACGACACCGTGGTCTACCGCAATACCGTTACCGCCGACACGGTGCTGAACGCCAACCCGGACCTCATCGTGCTTTCGCCCGGCCCGGGCTACCCGGCCGACGCCGGCTGCATGATGGAGGTCATCGAACGCGCCCAGGGACGGGTCCCGATTCTGGGCATCTGCCTGGGCTTTCAGGCTCTGGTGGAGCACTTTGGTGGGCGGGTTGAGCCGTGCGGGCCGGTGCATGGGTCGTCGCAAAGCATGGTGCTTACAGACGGCCGCCGCGTCCCCGTCGCCCGCTACCACTCCCTCGGCGCCACCACCGCGCCACCCGGCATCACGCCGCTGGCGTGGACCGGCACGGAGATCGGCGACGTGATCATGGCCGCCGAAACCGACGACGGCATGTCCATCGGACTGCAGTTCCACCCCGAATCCATCCTCACCCCCTCTGGCCCGCAAATCCTGGACCACTGTGTGACGAAATTACTACAGAAAGGCCACGACAATGACTAGCCAACTCGAGATCTTCCGCCGCTTCATGGACAACCCCGAGCCCACCCTCGAGGAGGCCATCGAGGCATTTACCCCGCTGACCGTCGGCGATTACGACGACGTGCACATCGCCGCACTGTTGGCCATGATCCGCACGCGCGGCGAAACCTTCGCCGACATCGCCGGTGCGGCCCGCGCGTTCCTTGCCGCCGGGCGTCCGTTCCCGGTGACGGGGGAGGGGATCATGGACACCGCCGGTACGGGTGGCGACGGCGCGAACACCATCAACATCACCACCGCCGCTTCGCTTACCGCAGCTGCCGGTGGCGTGAAGATGATCAAGTGCGGCAACCGCTCCGTGTCCTCCAAGTCCGGTTCGGCGGACGTGCTCGAGGCGCTGAACATCCCGCTGGACCTCGACCCGGATCGTGCTGTGCGCCAGTTCGAGTCCTCCAACTTCACGTTCCTGTTCGCCCCGGCGTACAACCCGGCGATCGCGTTCGTGCAGCAGGTCCGCAAGGCACTTGGCGTGTCCACGCTGTTTAACACGATGGGTCCGCTGCTCAGCCCGGCACGCCCGGAGTTCCAGATCATGGGCATCGCTAACCCGGCGCTGGGCCAGGTGATTGCGGAAACGATGCGTGAGCTGGGCCGGAACCGTGCGCTCGTCGTCCATGGCGCGGGCACTGACGAGATCGCGGTCCACGGCGATACCGAGGTCTGGGAGCTCAAGGACGGCGAGATTACCCACTACACGGTCACGCCCGAGGAGCTCGGGGTGGAGCGCCACAGCCTGGAGGACCTGCGTGGCGGCAACGGTGCCGAGAACGCAGCCTTCATGCGCGCCACGTTCGCAGGGGAGGGTCCGGCCGCGCACCGCGACGCCGTCGCCGTGACTGCGGGTGCGATGTTCTACCTCTACGGCATTGCGGATTCGCTTGCCGCGGGTACCGAGCACGCAAAGCAGTTGCTTGCAAACGGCACGGTGGCCGATTGGCTCGCCACCCACGAGGAGGCCGATTACAGTGGCTAAGATTTTGACCAATATCGTCGAGAACCGAAAACGTCACCTTGACGATATTCGCGCACGCGTTGCACACGTAGATTTCGCCACGTTACGCAATTCGGAGCGCTCTCTGTACGACTCCCTCGCGCGCCCCGGCACCGCATTCATTATGGAGTGCAAGTCCGCGTCCCCCTCGCTCGGGCCAATTCGCGACGACTACAAGCCCGGCGAGATCGCATCCGTGTACTCACGCTACGCCGCGGGCATCTCCGTGTTGTGCGAGCCGGACTACTTCAACGGCGACTACGACCACCTGGCCACCGTCGCCGCAACGACCCATTTGCCGGTACTGTGCAAGGACTTCATCATCGACGAGGTCCAGATCTACGCCGCGCGCTACTTCGACGCCGATGCGATCCTGCTCATGCTCTCCGTCCTTTCCGACGAGGAGTACGCGCACCTGGCTTCCGTCGCCGAGTCGCTCCACATGGACGTGCTCACCGAGGTGATCAACGAGGACGAAGCTCACCGCGCCATCAAACTCGGCGCGAAGATCTTCGGCGTGAACCACCGCAATCTTCACGATCTCTCCATCGACCTCGACCGCTCCGCACGCCTCGCCGAGCTCGCTCCCGATGGGGCAGTGGTGGTCTCCGAGTCCGGCATCCGCGACTCCGCAACCGTGCGTCGCCTCGGCGGTCACTCCGATGCGTTCCTGGTTGGCAGCCAACTGACCTCCCAGCCGGACATCGACCGCGCCTGCCGCGAGCTCGTCTATGGCCCGAACAAGGTCTGCGGCCTGCGCACCGGCTCCGCCGCCCAGGCTGCCAAGGCGTGCGGCGCGGTCTACGGCGGGCTCATTTTCGACGACGCCTCCCCGCGCAATGTTTCACGTGAAACAGCCACCGACATCATCGCCGCCGAGCCAGGCCTGGACTACGTCGCGGTGTCCCGCCGCACCTCGGGTTACGACGAGCTCATCCAGCCCGGCATCGCCGCCGTCCAGATCCACGCGCCGTACCAGGGGTCCGTTGAAAAGGAACTGGCGCTGATCGAATCCGTGCGCAAAGAGGTCGACGTTGAGGTCTGGCGTGCCGTCTCCATGACGCAGCCGGATGGCGAAAAGGTGGCCGAGTCGGTTGCTGGGGTCGTCGACAAGCTAGTGCTCGACGCCCACGACGGCGGGTCGGGGGAGCGCTTCGACTGGACGCGCGTGCCGGACGCCGTGAAGCAGAAAGCGTTCCTCGCGGGCGGCCTCAACCCCGACAACCTCACCGATGCGCTGCGCGTCGGCTGCGCCGGCCTGGACCTGAACTCCGGCTTCGAAGACCCCAACGGCCACAAAGACGCGGGCGCGCTGCGACGCGGCTTCGACACAATCGGCAACTACCACGACTAAAGGACACCCCATGACTCTCCTCCCTGCGTACTACGGCGAATTCGGCGGACAGTTCGTCCCCGAATCCCTCCTGCCAGCGCTCGACCAACTCGAGCAAGCCTTCGTCGACGCGTTTAACGACGACACCTTCATGGCTGAATACCGCGCCCTCCTGCGCGATTACCTCGGCCGCCCGACTCCGCTGACCGAATGCCGCAACCTGCCGATCGACGGCAACGCGCGCATCTTCCTCAAACGCGAGGACCTCGTACACGGCGGCGCCCACAAAACCAACCAGGTAATCGGTCAGGCGCTGCTAGCGAAGAAGATGGGCAAAACCCGCATCATCGCGGAGACCGGCGCCGGCCAACACGGCACTGCAACCGCGCTTGCCTGTGCGCTGCTTGGCCTGGACTGCGTGATCTACATGGGCAAGACCGACATGCAGCGCCAGGCGCCGAACGTCTACCGTATGCGCCTGATGGGCGCGAAAGTCGTCGGCGTGGAATCCGGCGCGGGCACCCTCAAGGACGCCGTGAACGAGGCGCTTCGTGACTGGACCGCAACCTTCCACGAATCCCACTACCTCCTTGGCACGGCTGCCGGCCCGCACCCGTTCCCGAAGATCGTCAAGGAATTCCACCGTGTCATCTCCACCGAGGCCCGCGCCCAGATCCTTGAGCGCACCGGCGCCCTGCCGGACGTGGTCGTCGCCTGCGTCGGCGGCGGCTCCAACGCCATCGGCATGTTCGCCGACTTCATTGACGACGACACCGTCGAACTGGTCGGCGCCGAACCCGGCGGCGAAGGCTTCGGCCAAGGCAAGCACGGCGCCGCCATCGCCCAGGGCACCATCGGCATCCTGCACGGCACCCGCTCGTACCTCATGCGTGACGACGACGGCCAGGTTGAAGAGTCCTACTCCATCTCCGCCGGCCTGGACTACCCGGCCGTCGGCCCGGAGCACGCCTACCTCGCCCAGTCCGGCCGTGCGAAGTACGTGCCCGTCACCGACGACGAGGCCCTCGACGCCTTCCAGGCCCTATCCCGCCACGAAGGCATCATCCCGGCGCTCGAGTCCTCGCACGCCCTGGCCTACGCGCTCAAGCGCGCCGCCGAGCACCCGGCCGACGCCGAGCCGCTGAACATTCTCGTCGCCCTGTCCGGCCGCGGCGACAAGGACATCGCACACGTCCGCGCAACCCTCGAGCAGAAGGAGAACAAGTAAATGTCGCGCTACGAGCAACTCTTTGCCAAGGGGGAGGGCGCGTTCGTCCCCTTCATCATGCTGTCCGACCCGAACCCGGACGACGCGGTGGAGATCATCTCCGCCATCGTCGAAGCAGGCGCCGACGCACTCGAGCTCGGCGTGCCGTTCTCCGACCCGGTCGCCGACGGCCCCGCCATCCAGGGCGCCCACGTCCGCGCTCTCCGTGGGGGAGCAACCGTGCAGCAGTCCCTCGACCAGGTGCGCACCATCCGCGAGCGCTACCCGGACCTGCCGATCGGCATGCTGATCTACGCCAACGTCGCCCACACTCGCGGCCTCGACCGCTTCTACACCGAGTTCAAGGAGGCCGGCGCCGATAGCGTATTGCTTCCCGACGTCCCCGTGCGCGAGTCTGACCCCTTCACCGCCGCCGCCGAGCGCGCCGGCATCGACCCGATCTTCATCGCCCCGGCCAAGGCCTCCCGCGAGGTCCTCGAGGGCGTGGCCGCTAACTCCCGCGGCTACATTTACGCCATTTCTCGCGACGGCGTCACCGGCGCGGAGAATGAGGCGACGGTGGAGGGCCTGCGTGAGGTCGTCGATAATGTGCAGTCCTTCGGCGGCGCACCGGTACTGCTCGGCTTCGGCATCTCCCGTCCCGAGCACGTGCGCGACGCGATCGCCGCTGGGGCCGCTGGCGCGATCACCGGGTCGGCGATTACGAACATTATTGATAAGTATGTCGTCGATAATCGCGTGGAAAACATGGACGGGCTGAAGCGGGAACTTTCCGACTACGTGGGCGCCATGAAGCAAGCTACGATCGCATCATGACCTGTTCACGTCGCATGTTCCTGCTCGGCACCGCCACTACCTTCGCCGGTGCCTTCCTGGCCGCCTGCGGGGAAGAGGCCCCCGAAGAAATTGCGAAGACCGACGTGCCGGTCGGCTCCGCGGTGATCCTGGACAAGTTCATCATCGCCCAGCCGTCCGCCGGCCAGTTCGTCGCATACTCGGCGGTGTGCCCGCACCAGCAGAAGAAGATCACCAAGGTGGAGGGCGAAACCGTCAAGTGTGTCGCCCACGGTTCCGTTTTCAACATCGCCACCGGCGCGCGTGTCTCCGGCCCGGCCGTGACCGGCCTGCGCGAAGTTGAGGTCATCGAAGCCGGCGACAAGGTCGAAGCTCAAAACCCGGCGAGCTAACCTGCTGGCCGTAGACTCGGCCACATGAAGAAGCTCGATCCTCTCCTCGTCGGCATCGTTGTTGCTGCGATCCTCGCCTTCGTCGTGCCGGCGCGCGGCGCGTTCGCGGACGGCTTTGGGGTGGCCGTCAAACTCGCGATCGCGCTGCTCTTTTTCCTCTACGGCGCACGCCTATCGACGCAAGAAGCCCTCCGGGGCCTCACCAACTGGCGCCTCCATGCCCTCATCCTCGCGTTTACCTTCGTGGCATACCCGCTGATCGGTCTGCTCGCGCGACCTACCACCGGGCTCATCTCCGAGGACCTCTACCAGGGCCTACTCTTCATGACCCTCGTTCCGTCCACCGTCCAGTCCTCCGTGGCGCTGACCGGCATCGCACGCGGCAACGTGTCCGGTGCTGTTGTGGCGGCGTCGGTGTCGTCGTTGGTGGGTGTCGTCGCTACGCCATTGCTCGTGATGTGGCTGATGGGCGCAGGCGACGGCGTGCACATCGACACCACCGTGTTCACCGACATCGCCCTCCAACTCCTCCTGCCGTTCATGCTCGGCCAGCTGGCACACAAACGGCTGGGGGAGTTGGCTAAATCCAAGGCCACCAAGATTGTCGACCGCGGCTCCATCTGGATGGTCGTCTATTCCGCCTTTTCCAAGGGTGTCGTCTCCGGCGTGTGGTCGAACGTGACCGCGCTTGAGATCGTGCTGCTGATTGTGTTCTCCGTGGTGCTGGTCTTCGCCATGCTGTGGCTGACCCGCGTCGTGCCACAGGCGCTGCGATTCCCGCGCGAGGACGTCGTGGCCGTGCAGATGTGTGGCACGCAGAAATCTCTTGCGACCGGCTTGCCGATGGCTACCGTCATCTTCGGCGGTGCCCAACTCGGCGTGCTTATTATTCCGCTAATGATCTATCACATGGCACAGTTGATGATCTGTTCCGCATATGTCTCCAGAAAGAGTTTCACGTGAAACATTACGTCCGCATCCATTACAACGTCCCCGAACTCGGCGGAGAGCTGCTGAATATCGCTGAGCTGGAGGAGGTGTCGTCGCAAAGCTGCACCATGCTCCGCATGATCGAACTCGACCCCGCCGAGACCATCACCGGCATCTACGTCGACGGTCGCGTCATCGGGCAGGCCAACCAACCCATGGGCACCGTGCCACACCCGCGCACCTACGACGCGATGGAAGGCATCACCGCCCGACACCTCACCGCCGACGAATTCGAAGGCCTCTGGAGCGAAGCCCGAGCGAAGTTCCCGCACTAGCTTTATTCTTCGCCTATGGGTAGCTTTTTCGACACCATAGGCCCCTTCCTGCCTGGCCCGCTTGAAATCATCGGGTTCTACGGCCAGATTTTCCTCCCGATCCTGGTGCTGTTTTTCATCGCCCGGATGATCTTCCCAGGCCGCGCACCCATCGGATTTCGCCGCGACCTTATCGGCGGCGTCATCCGCACCATCCACATCACCCCGCACATCCCGGGTGTGGACTCGACCGTCAGATACATGTCCGTTGCGACGATCGAGGCCACCACGCCCAATGGGGTAGTGAAGTACAAGGACATCCCCGCCAGTCCCGGTGCCCTCCCCAGCGCGGTTCGTCGGCAGATTTTCAAGCGCCCCCTACGCCAGCGCTCGCATCGGATCGACGTCGGCGACACGCTCAAAGCCCGCGAGATCCGCCGCCAGATCCAGAGTGGCGGCTACGACTTCACCCTGCCGCAGCCGGTCCGCGTGAAACTCGTCCCGCCGAAGAAGGAAGGCAAGCGCCTCTGGTACCGCGTGGTGAATTAGTTGGTGCGTCCCCACTTGTCCGCAATGCGGAGTTGCGGGCATGAAAAAACGCCACTCCGACGGGAGAGTGGCGCTTCAGCTCTTGCTTAGAACGGGAGAGCAGCGGCGACCTGCGGCGGCAGAATGCCAGCAGCCTTAGCGCCGTAGCCGATCAGACCGAGACCTGCAACAGAAATAGCGATCCAGGTGAGAGCCCAACCAGCTTGAGTTGCGCGGTAAGCCTCTTCACCCGAAGAACCAGCCTTAATGGACCCAGCCATCATATTGCCGACAGGTTCGGTGTTTGGAGCAGCGCCTGTTCCCTTATCCGCAATGATGCCGAGCAACTTGAC
Source organism: Corynebacterium sp. HMSC055D05 (assembly GCF_001810365.1). Lineage (NCBI taxonomy): Bacteria > Bacillati > Actinomycetota > Actinomycetes > Mycobacteriales > Corynebacteriaceae > Corynebacterium > Corynebacterium sp. HMSC055D05. Next base: position 146,030 of record NZ_KV801024.1, on the reverse strand, counting down.
AGCTTCAACGGCCTGACGCACCTCTTCTGCCTCATTGTTTGGCTTGGTTGCGGCCTCTGCAGGGACCATGGCAAGAGAAACAGTGGTTGCAGCGGCAAGAGCGGCTGCCGTCAAGCGACGCTTCATGGGGACTCCTCAGTAGATATTTGTGTGATTCTGCCAGCGGACTGGACAAAAGTATTTTAGATCACTATTGACTGTAGGGATGATTTATATTCTTTACAAATTTGCGTAACGCTGCAGCTTGCAGCAACGATAAGACTGCCCATTTTCTCCGGCTCATCAGAGTTAAGCCGACTACCAATGAAGGTTCTCCTCATTTTCGGAATTAGTTGGTGCGTCCCCACTTGTCCGCAATGCGGAGTTGCGGATGCTTGACGACGACCCCACGCGCCCGAATTAGTTGGCCCGACCCAACGATTGGGGTGGTCGGAATTGTCCGCAATGCGGAGTTTTTTCGTTCGGTTTTAGTGCGTTTTATAGCGCACATAGAAAACGTTGTTTTTGCAGGTCACAGCCGTGTCGTGGCGGGTTGTATGCTTTGCTTTATCGAACATACATACGGCCTTAAGGGGGACCACAATGACAACGGCAGTGGAGGAGAAGTGCACTGAACCTAGTGCGTTTGCGGAGTTGCTTACGGATGCAATCGAGCAGTCGCACAGAAGCATGACGCGTTGTAAGGCGGAGCTGTTGACGTCGATACGCGCGTTTGAGGAGGGCGGTTTCGCACCGCAGATGGGGGCACGGACCACGGCGCAGTTTCTGACGCGTCGCCTGGGGATCTCGATCTCCACAGCGCACGAATATGTTCACGTCGGCTGCCGCCTCGGCGAGTTCCTGTACCTTCAGCAGCAGTTCTCTGCAGGCAAGATCAGCTACTCCGTGGTTCGCTTACTGCTGCGCTACCTAACCCCGGCGGTAGAGCGCCAACTTGTCGACATGGCCCTGGAACTCGGCTACCACGAACTCGAAATCGCACTCAGTGGATACGACAAACCAGGGAATGGTGATAGCGAGAAGCCGGACCACTACCTGCGCGTACACACCCGCGATAACGGCGAGATTGCCCTCCACGGGGTGCTCAACGCCTCGGATGGCGCCGCGTTCATCGCCGCGCTGAAACTCGGGGAGATCGCCTACTACGAGATGGAGGAAATGCTCGAGGATGCATTGCGCCACGAAGACGGTCGGGTCGCCGAGCTCTCTATTAGGGACATGCTGCAGAAAGCCGACGCCGTCGAACCCGCAAAGAAGGCACGTAAGACCGCGTCCGGCTACGGCATGCCGATCGGTCGGATGCTGCTGCAGGCCTTCATGGGCATGGTGCACATGACCCGCAGCCAGCCCAAGAGCACACTGACAACGCCAGGCGCACATGTCAACGTACTGGTGACTAAGGACGGCCGCGCCTACATGCCCAACAACGTCGGCGCACGCTCCGAGGCACTGGTTGGATTGATCGCGAATGCTGACCTGCGCGTTTCTACTGTCGACGACGACGGCCTGATCATCAACACCGGCCGCTCTTCCCGCTTCGCCACGCCGGGACAGGTCAATGCTCTGCTCACCATGTGGGGTGGGCAATGTGCCGCGCCCGGCTGCACGCACTCGCGGTTCATCGAGATCCACCACATCAAAGAGTGGTCCGAGGGCGGCATGACCGATCTAGAAAACCTGCTGCCACTCTGTTCCGCCTGCCACTCCTTGGTTACCGATGGCTACCTCGAAACCGTCAAGGACGGCAGCGACGTGCACTTCATCTACCAAGACGGCACGCGCTACGTCTCGGACAACTATTCCCTGCCACGGCGCCGCGACAACGCGCAGACCTGGGCAGAAAGCGGGGGAGGGTTCGACGACTAAGCATGGCTCGGGCAGAGAAAAACTCCCCTCCGCAAGGGAGAGGAGTCACGTGCAAGAACCGATGCGGTTTAGAACGGGAGCTGTCCCGCGATCTGTGGTGGCAGGACACCCGCCTGCTTCGCAGCGAATGCGATCAAGCCCAAACCCGCGGCAGATACTGCAATCCAGGTGGCAACCCAGCCGGCCTGAGTAGCTCCGTATGCCTGCTCACCCGAAGACCCAGCCTTCACCGAGCCACCAGCCATGTAGCCAGCCTCATAGGTGTTAGGCATGGCTCCGTAGCCATTTTCGTCCCACTTCTTGATTAGCTTCTCGACTTCTTTTGCATTACGCGCTTCGTCCTGGGCGCGGGCTTCGTCGACGGTAATACCGTGTGCCGGGGCGGTGGCGAGCGACAGTGCGGTAGTCGCTGCCAAAACTGCTACTGTAGTGCGCTTCATAGGACACTCCTACTGTGAGGCGGATTACTTCTGTCAATTAACTTGACACACGCATTAAAACAGAACTTCACATTCGTTGCAGAAGTCAAATTGGAGAAGGGCGACCACAACAGCCCTCGGATCATCTCAATAGTAGCGTGACCTGGGCAAAGTGAATCCTCAGCCGCACAGCCAGAGACTCATTTGATCTAGAGGGGAAGGCTAGAAAGCGAGGGAAGCTCAACACCCGGGATCTTGCCTGCTGCGGTGTACAGCAGAGCAAGGATCGCAATCGGAGCCAGAACCAAAAACGCGATGGTTCCAGGGCGATATGCATTCTTTGGGTGCAGCAGCACATTCATGCACGTGCCTTCGTTAGACGAGCCTTTGACATCAAGCTCTTCGACAAAATTATCAACAATGCTCTCGTAGAAATCTTTTGCAAACTTGTCTACATCATCTGTCGGCGCCTCAGCACGCTTCTCATCAAGGTCGTTGAGTGTGGCGACGCAATTAAAGTACGCGATGGAGGATGTTTGCGCGTGGGCGAACTGTGTTGGAACAACAGCGAGCGACAGGGCGGTGGTGGCTGCCACGGAGGCTGCAACAATACGGCGCTTCATTGGGGTCTCCTTACCTGAAACTGAATATGAGCTGTCAGATATCTGAGCCTAGTCAGTTAAGCATGACACCCGTTAACAACAAAACGGGCGAACCCCTCACACCACCAGGTTCACCAGCAGCATGTACACGGCGGTGCCGGCGAAGATGGAGAGGTCGGCGCGGCGTCGCCAGGCGTGGAGCACGAACGTAATCACCAAAGCCGCGAGGGCGGACCAGAAGCGGCCGGGGCTTCCAGCTTCGCCCGCGATGGTGTACACGACCAGGACGGTCATCACGCCGACGGGCATGAGGACGGCAAGGAAGTCGATGAACGGACTGCCCTTGAGGTACCGCGTGAGCGTGAACGGCAGGGCGCGCAGCAGGAACGTCACGATGCCGGCCGGGATGATCACGGCGGCGGCCATGCCGAGGGTGACGCCGTCGGGGAGTCCGAGGGTGCTCATTTATTTCACCTGCCAGGTGAGGAGGTCGTCGATACGCGGTGCCCAGAACCGCAGCAACAGCACGCCGAAGTAGGCGAGCAGGCCGATGATGATCATCTGGTCGGGGAAGATGAACGCCGCGACCACGGCCAGCGCGCCAGCGATGAGTGGGGCGGAGAGGTCCTTGCTGCTTTGGAATGCCTCGTAGGCGAGGACGGCGAACAGGGCGGTGAGTGCGAATTCGAAGCCTTCGATGTCCTCTGGGATGAGGTTGCCCACGAGTGCGCCGATGATGCCCGGCAGGATCCACGACGCGTTGATCAGCATCGCGCTGGTCATCAAGCGGGCATGAGTCAGGCGCGCGCCATTAGCGACGAGCGTGGACGTCAGCGCGTAGAGCTCATCGGTCACGCCGTAGGTGAGGTACAGGCGCGGCAGGCCCGGGCGCGCGACGTCGCGGGGGAAGGTGAGGCCGTAGAAGATATGGCGGAAGTTCACCATGAACGCGGTCAGGGCGGAGGAGAACACTCCGAACCCGCTGGTCACCATGCCGATGGCAAGGAATTCCATCGAGCCGGAATAGATAATGAAGGAGAAGATCGGAGCCCACCACCATGTGAAACCGGCTTGCGTAACCAGCAACCCGAACGCCAGCCCGAGCGGCACCAAACCGAGGCAGACGAGCCATGAATCCTTCAGGCCGAGGCGGATCTGCCGCTTTGTTTCACGTGAAACACCCAATTAGTTGTCCTCCAGATTCGCCGGGAAGGTGGCAAACAGAGGCAAGGGCATTGCTTGGCGACGCATCACGTCCCCCCACAAATCCGCACCCGCCGGAGCGATCACGTCGGAGGGCAGTGCGGGGGCAACGAACCAGTCGCCGCGGAGGATCTCGTCGTCGAGTTGGCCCGGCTCCCACTCGGCGTAGCCGGCGAAGATGCGGACGCCGTCGATGTCGGCGGAGACAAGCTCCGGTTCAACGTTGAGGTTGAGCAGCACGAGGCGGTTGGCCATGCGCTGGAAGTACGGGTTAGCGTCGATGTCCACGCCGGGGGAGGTCACGCCGAGGCACACGGCAGCCTCGGGGCGGACGGGCCCGCCGATGTGCACGGCCTGCGGCTTCGCGGCGAGGTCGGCCCACGCGGGGATCACGTTTGCCAGGGCGGTCTCGCTGCGGCGGTTTAACACGACGCCGAGGGTGCGCTCCGCGCTCTGCTCGATGATGAGCACGACGGTGCGGGCGAACTCGGGGGAGTACATGCCGGGTGCGGCGACGAGCAGCATGCCGGGTTCAGGGTCAGTGCGCTCCAGGGCGTTGAAGAGGCGATCGGCGTAGAAGTACTCAGGCATTCTCGTTCTCCCACCAGGTTTTGAGTTCGGCGACGGCCTCGTCGTGGTCGAGCTCGCCACGCTCGAGGCGCAGTTCCTTCAGATACTTCCACGCCTTGCCAACCTCCGGGCCCGGTTTGAGGCCGAGGATCTCCATGATCTCGTTGCCGTCGAGGTCCGGGCGCACGCGAGCGAGGTCCTCCTTGGCGGCGATGTCGGCGATGCGCTCCTCCAGGTGGTCGTAGGTGCGCTGGAGGCGCGCGGCCTTCCTGGGGTTGCGGGTGGTGCAATCCGCACGAACGAGTTTGTGCAGCTTAGGCAGCAATTCGCCGGCGTCGGTGACGTAACGGCGCACGGCAGAATCGGTCCACTGCCCCTCGCCGAAGCCGTGGAAGCGCATGTGCAAGAACACGAGCTGGCCCACGTCGGAAATGACGTGCTTCGGGTACTTCAGGGCCTTGAGGCGCTTGCGGGTCATCTTCGCGCCGACCACTTCGTGGTGGTAGAAGGTCACGCCGCCGCCTTCCTTCGGCGCGCGAGTGGCGGGTTTGCCGATGTCGTGCATGAGCGCCGCCCAGCGCAGCTTCAGGTCAGGGCCTTCGTCCGAGTCTTCAAGTTCGGTGGCCTGGCGCAGCACGGTCAGGGAGTGGCGGTAGACGTCCTTGTGCTGCATGTGCTCGTCGGTCTCGAGTTGCAGGGCCGGGATCTCGGGCAGGATGTACTCGGCGATGCCGGTGGCCACGAGCAGGTCGATGCCCTCCCAGGGGCGCGAGCCGCACATGAGTTTGTCCAGTTCGGCCTGGACGCGCTCGACGGTGATGCGCTGGATCTCACCGGCCATGTCGCGCATCGCATCGAAGACGCGGTCGGCCACCTTGAAGCCCAGTTGGGAGACGAAGCGGGCGGCGCGCAGCATGCGCAGCGGGTCGTCGCGGAACGACACCTCCGGCTCCTGCGGGGTGTCCAGCACGCCCACGACCAGGTCAGACAGGCCGTTGACGGGGTCGTGGAAGGTGGGGGCGAGGTGGTCGTCGTCAAGCGAGAGCTCGATGGCCATCGCGTTGCAGGCGAAGTCGCGGCGCACGAGGTCGCCTTCGAGGGTGTCGCCGAAGGTGACTTCGGGGTTGCGGGTGATGCCGTCGTAAAGATCGGAGCGGAACGTCGTAATTTCCACGGTTTCGCCGTGCCGGATCGCGGAGACGGTGCCGAACTCGATGCCGGTGTCCCACACTTTCTCGCCCCACTCCGCGAGAATTTCCTGGATAACCGCAGGTCGGGCGGAGGTAGTGAAGTCCAAATCGTGCACCCCGCGGCCCAGCATGGCGTCGCGGACGGAACCGCCGACAATATATAAGGACTCGCCGCGCTCGGCGAAGAGTCGGGCAAGCGGCTCCAGCAGGGCAGATTGCTTCTCGACGACCCCCTGCGCTCGGGCCATCAACGCGGCGGGGGCAAGTGGGTCGTTCGGATCGGGCATGTCGAAAAGCTTTGTCACCTTGGACACGATACCCGCCACCCCCGCGCGTGGAGTACCACAACCGGCCTGAAGCCGGATAGCATGGCACGAATGAGTGACAACACGCGGCCTGTACCGGGTCCCCCCAGCGGTAAGGGGGGATCCGGCGGGCGGCGTCGTCCGCGGAAGCGCCGCGGCGGCCAGAATAAAAACCAGCAGGGCCAAGACAAGAACCAACCAGAAGGCGGCGACAAGCCGAAGAAGAAGCAACACCGTCGCCGCAACCCGAACAACCGCCGGAGGGGCGGGCGCGGGAATCAGCGGAACCGAAACCGCAACCAGCATCGCCGTCATTCGCAGTACAACCGCCAGCACGACTCTTCGATGGAGGTGCGCGACGAGACCTCGGCCGGTGGTCTGGTGGTCTCCGGTATGGCGGAGGCTGTCGGCCCGGACGGCAAGGTGGACATGAGCCGCATCTACGTCGCGCTGATTGGCCGGCTGGATCGCCGTGGGCGGTTGTTGTGGTCGATGCCGAAGGGCCACGTCGAGGATGGCGAGCACCAGTGGCGCACCGCAGAGCGTGAGGTCTGGGAGGAGACCGGTATTACCGGCGAGGCCTTCGACACCCTGGGCACCATTGATTACTGGTTTGTGTCCGACGGAGTGCGGATCCACAAGACGGTGCACCACAACCTGCTGCGGTTTGTGGACGGCGTGTTTAACGACGAAGACCCGGAGGTCACCGAAGTGGCCTGGGTGCCCATGAGCGAGTTGATGGAGCACCTCGCGTACGCCGACGAGCGCAAACTGGCGCGTATCGCGTTTGACCGGATGCCTGAGCTGGCTCGGAAGGAAGTCGCCGCCGGAAGGTCTACCCCGCGATGATTCGGCCGATTTCCCGTCTAGCTGCGGCCGCGGTTGCGGTAGCGCTGGCGGTCCCGTCAGCGACCCCGGCTCGCGCGGTGCCCGCGGTGCCGGTGAGCCCGAAGAACCCTGAGGTTGCGGAGCAGTGGGTCAACCCGGCGGTGCGCCCGGGTGAGGGCCAGCTCGCGCGCGTGTCGCTTATCGACGCCCCCGCGGTCGTCTCCGCGCACGATCCGTTTCACGTGAAACTTCGCGTGACCAATCAGACCGACACAACCCTCGAGGGCCTCAAAGTGCTCACGCGTCGCGCCGCGCCGGTGGGCTCCGTCTCCGAGCAGCGCGTGGCCGCCGTCGCCGGGGTGGGGGAGTACAGCGTTGTGGGCGACGAGGTGGTCGTGGATACCCGGCTGCGCCCCGGCGAAAGCGCCGAGCTGTCGCTGCAGATGACCGCGCCCGGCGGCATCGGCGTGTACCCGATGATGCTGCAACTTATCGACGACACCAGCGCCACCCTGGACACCGACCGCTTCCACTTGGCCGTGCGCGGGTCGGCCGACGACGTCGAACCGGGCGGGCTGACCGCCCTGTACCCGGTCTCCGCTCCGGTGAATATCGTGCCGGGCGAGACCGGCGAGGCCCCCGAGGACCCGCCGCTGGTGCTGCAGAGCGACGCACTGGCGGAACAACTCGCGCCCGGCGGGCGCTTGGACACCCTGGTGGAGCAGTACCGCAAGGCAGTGGAAACCCCTGAGGTTGGCTACGCCACCTGCATGGCGCTCGACCCGGCGCTGGTGGACACGGTGGACCGCATGACCGGCGGCTACACCGTCAGTGATTCGCGCCCCGCCGTGGTGGAGGAACCGAAGCGTCTGCGCGACAGCTGGGGTTCGAACGACGACACGCACCGCACCCCAGGTTCCGGGGCCGAGGACGCGAAGGCGTGGCTGGACAAAGTGCGCGAGATCGCCGCGACCGGCTGCACCGTGGCGCTGCCGTGGGCGAACGCGGACCTCAACGCGGTGGCGCGTACGGGTGATCCGTGGCTGATGCGCGAAGCCGTCGAGCGCGGCCCGTTTGTGCTGCAGCGGGTGCTAGGCACGGCGGGCACAATCAATACGGTGGTCGCTGGCACCGGCTACATCGAGGCAGGCGCCGGGCCGGCGCTTGGCTGGGCGGACCACACCCGCTCCACGGTGTTCGACGGCGGGATGCACGCCGCGTGGGAGGCGGCCCAAGCTGACAGCGCGCCCGACGCCGAAGCCAACTCCCACCAGAGCGCGCTCGAACGCGCGGAGCTCGCAGACTTCTCGGGCGCGGCGGCGCCGGTGCCGGAGGTGCCGGTGCAGGTGCTCGTCGCAAAGCCTGCGGATGCGCAACGTTTCACGTGGAACACTGCCGGCGTGATGGAGGTCGGGTACCAGGATTCGCTGGCCGCGGTGCTAGCGGCGACGGGGGAGCACCCGGACACGCCGGGGTATTCCAACCCGGGCCTGCGTTTCGACTACACCCGGGATTCCAATACCGCGCGCGATGTCAACGCCGCCGCAGCGATGCGGCTTGCCGCCCAGAGCGCCACCACGGGTGAGGGCGACGCACCGACCCAACCCGTGATGATCAACCCACCGGCAACGTGGGACGCGAAAACCGCCGCGGTGCTCCTGGGCACGGTCGCGGGCCTGATCGCCGACGGAACCTCCCGCCCGATCTCGTTCGGCGACTACCTCGCCGCCCCGCCGGAGGTCCCACCCGCCGACACCACGGCCACATTCTCGGACCCCGCCGCCTTCACCGACGCAGAAATCTTGCAGGTCACGCAGCAAAACAGCTTCATCAACGACATCACCGCGCTCATGGCAAACGACCCCGCCATCGCGCTGACCCGCTACGGCTTCACCCTGCCGCTGCGCCGCGACATGCTCGTCGCGCTCAGCACCAACAGACGCAGGGCACTTTCGCTTTACGACGACGCCGTGCGCGCCACCGGCGACCGCCTCGCCGCCAGCCGGGCAACGCTGAACGATCTGCGCGATTCCGTGACGTTAATCCCGCCGGGGAACGTGTACACCAGGGCGTCGTCGTCAAGCCCACTGCTCATCGTCGCCCAAAACGGAATGCCGCTGCCGGTGCACACCCAGATCCGCTACTGGGGGCCCGACGGCGCGAAACTGAACGTGCCGGGGACGCTGAAAATCCCCGCACGCGGCTCCGTCACCGTCCAGATGACCGCCGACCTGCCCGACAACAACCGCGGCACCGACCTGCAGCTTTACCTCGCGGGTGCCTCGGCCCAACCGATCTCGCGCCCGGTGGACATCTCCGTGCGCACCGCCGGGCTCCAACTCGGCGGGTGGGCGCTCGCCGGCGCGCTGATCGCCGCGATGCTAGCGCTCCTGCTCATCACCCGCAGGAAAGCACCGCCGAACAGGCGCCCGACCAAACGCCCACCGCCCAGCAACCCACGTGAACGGAGACAGCCGTGACAGCACAGGACAACAGCCAGCCCGAGGCTGGCCTGCGCCGCCGCATCGTCGCCCCGGCACCACCGGCGCCAGTACCGGCCCCGCGCGAGCCGAAGCCGCCCACCCCGGCGGCAACCGGCCTGCCGGACAAGTCCCTGCTGACCACCAGCCCCAAGGGCGAGACCATCGCCCCGCCGCCGACGGCTGACGACGCCGCCGCTGTCGCCACAGCCGCGACAAGCGTTGCGGTCGCCGAGCCCGCTGAGCCTGCCGAGGACACCAAACCGAGCGAGGGCGAAAAGGTTGTCCGCGCCACCGGCTCGATGGCGATTGCCACGCTGATCTCGCGCATCACCGGCTTCATCCGCACCGTGCTCATCGGTGCAGCGCTCGGCGAGGTTGTCGCCTCCGCGTTCAACACCGCCAACACGCTGCCGAACCTGATCACAGAGATCGTGCTCGGCTCCGTGCTCACCGCACTCGTCGTGCCGGTGCTCGTCCGCGCGGAGAAAGAGGACGCCGACCACGGCGCCGCCTTCATCCGTCGCCTGTTCACGCTCACGCTGACACTGATGACGGTGGTCACGCTGCTCGCCGTCGTCGGCGCGCCGTGGCTGACGGAGATGATGCTGGACGAGGACTCCACAGGCAACCTCGTCCAAACCACATCCTTTGCCTACCTGCTGCTGCCGCAGATCTTCTTCTACGGCATGTTCTCCCTGTTCATGGCAATCCTGAACACGAAGGAACACTTCCGGCCAGGCGCGTGGGCGCCGGTGGCGAACAACGTCGTCTCCATCGCCGTGCTGGTGGCGTATATGGCGTTGCCGGGGACGTTGAATCCGGCAGCACCGTCGTCGATAAGCAATCCGCACGTCCTGCTGCTTGGCCTGGGCACCACCGCAGGCGTAGTGGTGCAGTGCCTGATCATGCTGCCCGCACTGCGGAAACTGGGCATCGACCTGCGACCGCTGTGGGGTATCGACGAGCGCCTCAAGCAGTTCGGCGGCATGGCCCTGGCCATCATCACCTATGTGGCGATCAGCCAGTTCGGCTACGTGATCACCACCCGCATCGCGTTCGCGGCCGACCCCGCCGCACAGTTCATTTACCAACAGCACTGGATGCTGCTGCAGATGCCATACGGCATCATCGGCGTGACCCTGCTGACCGCGATCATGCCGCGCCTGTCGCGCAACGCCGCCGATGGCGACGACAAGGCCGTTGTGCACGACCTGACCATGGGCACCAAACTGACGTTTATCGCCCTGCTGCCGATCATCGTGTTCATGACGGCGCTCGGCCCTGACATCGCCAGCGCCCTGTTCGCCTACGGCTCATTTAGCGACGAAGCCGCCTACACCCTCGGCCTGACCATCAGCGCCGCCGCGTTCACACTCATCCCGTACGCACTGGTCATGCTGCACCTGCGTGTGTTCTACGCGCGCGAGGAAGCCTGGACGCCAACCTTCATCATCGCTGGCATCACCGGCACCAAAATTGCACTGTCCATGCTGGCACCGACCATCGCGAGCGAGCCAGGCCACGTGGTCATCCTGCTCGGTGCCGCAAACGGCTTCGGCTTTGTCGCCGGCGCGATCATCGGTGCGCTGCTACTGCGCCGCAAGCTTGGCACCCTGCAGTTCCGTGAGGTGCTACGCACGTCCCTGTGGGCCATCGGTGCGTCCGCCGTCGGTGTTGCCGCGGTGTTCGGCGTGCGCTGGTTGGTTCGCGACGTCGCCGGCCTCCACCTCCCGGAAGCCCTTGGACGCATGATCGGTGCGCCGTCGCTGGGCTCGCTCATCGAGATCGCATTGCTCGGCGTGCTGTTCCTCATCGTCACCGGCGTCGTGCTGTCGCGCTCCGGCTTGCCTGAGGTGCAGAACCTGGGCTCCGCCGTGGGCCGCATCCCGGGCCTGGGCCGGTTCATCACCGCGGATGCCGACCGCGGCCTCGAAGTGGGCCAGGTGGACCCGCGCGAGATGTCCAACCAGTTCCTCGCCGCCGACACCTTCAACGCCTCCCCGGTACCGCCGCCGATGTCCGCCGGTGTCGTCCGTGGCCCGCGCCTTGTGCCGGGCGCGTCCGTGTCCGACGGCCGCTTCCGTCTCATCCGCGACCACGGCGCCACCTCCAGCGCCCGCTTCTGGCAGGCGCGCGAGATTGCAACCGGCCGCAACGTCGCGCTGACGTTCGTGGACACCACCGGTGCCGCCCCGATGGCGCCCGCCACCCCGCGCGAGGCCGCCCTGCAAGCCGCCGGTATCGCGCGCCGTACCCGCCAGCTCGTCAACATGCACCTGCCAGCGCTGCCGGACCACGTGGAGATCCTGTCGTTCCGCTCCGGCGCCGTTGTGGTGTCCGACTGGATCGAGGGCTCCTCGGTGAAGGCTGTTGCGGAGTCGGGTCAGACGCTGCACACGGAGGCCGTCGCCAATGCACTCGTGCCACTAGCTGCTGCGCTGGCCACCGCGCACGAGGCCGGCGTGCCGCTGGGTCTGGACAACCGCCAGCAGTTGCGTATTGATACAGACGGCATCGTGCGCCTCGCATTCCCGGCCGTCCTGCCGGATGCGACAAAGCCGACCGACGCCGAGGCGTTCGCCGCCGCCCTGGAGTTGCTGACCTCCAACGTCACCTCCGACGACCTTGCCGAGATCACCGCCCGCACGCGAGCGCTTGTCGACGCCGACGCCGTCGACCAAGCCGCCTTCCGCGAAATCGCCACCGCCCTGAAGGAAGCAGCCAACCTGCCGGGCTCGCGCCGCCACAGCGAGGAAGACGACACCCCGACCGACACCATCCCCGTCGTCGAGGTGCCCGAGTCCGTCGAGCCCGTGCCCGAGCACGTGGAGGACCCGGACGTGATCCACGGTGGCTTCGGCAGCGGCCGCACCAAGCCGTTGACAATCGCGCTGGTCACCCTGGTGGCCGTGGCTGCCGCAGTGGCGATCGGTGTGCTGACGACCTACCTGGTGGACATCGTCTCCGGGGAGGAAGAAGAGGAAGCCGTCGCGACATCCTCCGTGGCGCCCGCCCCACGCGTGCCCGTGCTCATCGCACCGCTGGAGGCCACTGCTGCTGACTCTGCTGGCTCTTCCGGCTCTGATGCTCACGCCGCCGTTGACGGTGATCGGGCCACGAAGTGGGAGGTCGGAGGGGATCTCGTCGTCAAGCAAAGCAACGGTCAGCCGTTCGACCTCGAGCAAGTGCTTATCGACGCCTCCGGCGCAACCGGCGCAACCTTCACCATCTCCGGCGTACCCGCGGGTGGTCAAGCGCCTGTAGTGCTGTCGGAGGGCACGGTGCGCACCGGCCAGATCAGTGCCGATGTGGACTACACCGGCGCGCTGACCGAGGTCATCATCTCCTTCACCCCGGCGGAACAGAAACCGCTCGAAATTTCGGAAGTTTCGTTGGCAGGGCATGTGGATGTCCAATAGATTGTGCAATTGACCCCTTCCCTTCGGGGCGGGGGTCGTGCACACTGGGGGTCAACACTTTTCTGGGGGGGAATCATGGATTACCGCAATGACCGGGCTCTAGTCGCCCAATACCTCGACGGGGACCGACGAGCGTTCAGGCAGATCGTCAAACGCCACCACAAAGCCATGTACTACGTGGCCCGCAACTACACGCGCAACGACCAAGACGCGCAGGACATCGTCCAGGACGCGTTTTTCAAGGCGGCACGCAGCCTGCACACCTACCGCGGGGAAGCGAAGCTATCCACGTGGCTGCACCGCATGACCATCAACGCCGCCATCGACCACCAACGCAAGTTCACGCGCGCGGGCGCACAGGCGAGTCTTGACGACGACGCCGTGGCCGTCAGCAGCGACATGAACAAATACCTCGCCTACAACCCCATGGAGGCCATGGAACGCACCATCGCGATGCGCCAGGCGCTCAACGTGTTGCCGTCGGGGCAGCGTAAGGCACTGTGGCTGATCGATGTCGCAGGCATGTCCGTCGAGCACGCCGCCCACGAATTAGGCGTGAAACCGGGCACCGTGAAGTCCCGGAGATACCGTGCCCGGGAGGCAGTAGCTGCAGCAATCGGGGAGAGGTTAACAAGCAGCTAGACTCACCGATATGAACTTCTCCGGATTCAATTTCGTTACCCCGCAGACCGACGAAAGCGGCGATTCCGCAACGGAACCCGCCACCGCCCGCACCGATGTAGACACCATCCACGATGTGATCATCATCGGCTCCGGACCGGCCGGCTACACCGCCGCGCTCTACGCCGCTCGCGCCGAGCTCAAACCCCTCGTATTCGAGGGTTACGAGTTCGGCGGCGAACTCATGAACACCACCGACGTGGAGAACTTCCCCGGCTTCCCCGAGGGCGTGCTCGGCCCGGATCTGATGGGCAACATGCGCGAGCAGGCCGAAAAGTTTGGTGCAGACCTGCGCCCTGAACTGGTAGACCGCGTGGACTTCTCCGGCGAGATTAAGAAGGTGTTCGTGGACGACGAGGAGTTCCACGCCCGCGCCGTCATCCTTGCCACCGGTGCAGCCCCACGCCACCTGGGCATCCCGGGCGAGGCGGAACTGACCGGCCGTGGCGTGTCCACCTGCGCGACCTGCGACGGTTTCTTCTTCAAGGATCAGCACATCGCCGTCGTCGGTGGTGGCGACTCCGCAATGGAGGAAGCAACCTTCCTGACCAAGTTTGGCTACAAGGTTTCGCTGATCCACCGTTCGGAGAACTTCCGTGCCTCCGCCATCATGCTGGAGCGCGCAAAGCAGAACGAGAAGATCGAGTTTGTCACCAACACCGTCGTCGAGTCCGTCGTTGAGGCAGACGGCAAGGTCGGCGGACTGAACGTACGCAACGTGGAAACCGGCGAAGAGTCCGTCCTGGATGCCACCGCGTTGTTCGTTGCTATCGGCCACGACCCGCGCTCCGGGTTCCTCGAGGGCCAGGTTGCTGTAGACGAGGGCGGTTACGTTTCGGTGGAGGATCCGTCGACACGCACCAGCGTCGCCGGCGTGTTCGCCTGCGGTGACCTGGTGGACAAGACATACCGTCAGGCCATCACGGCGGCTGGTTCGGGCTGCCGTGCCGCGTTGGACGCACAGCACTATCTCGCGGAGCTGTAAACTAACGGCCATGAGTGCTCCAGTAGATGTCACCCAGGCCACCTTCAAGAGCGAGGTCATCGAGTCCGACACCCCGGTTCTCGTGGACTTCTGGGCAGAGTGGTGCGGCCCGTGCCGCAAACTCTCCCCGTTGCTCGATGAGATCGCGTCGGAGATGGCAGGCCAGGTTAAGGTAGCCAAGGTCAACGTGGACAACGAGCGCACCCTGGGCGCAATGTTCCAGGTCATGTCCATTCCGACCGTGCTGCTGTTCAAGGACGGCAAGCGCGTCGATGAGTTTGTGGGTCTGCGTCCGAAGTCGGAGATCGTCGCTAAGATCCAGGCGCAGCTCGACGCGTAAGCTGTTGTAGTTGGTTTTGTTTTTTCGACCGGGAAAGTTAGGTGCTTAGTGCAAGACTTGCTGCACGTTGGCGACTCCAGCTCGCGGGTTGCCGAGGTTCGGTTGTCGCTGGCCCGCCTCGGTCTCCTCGACGGATACGAAGGCGAAATCGATAGCACGCGTCGCTTCACCGAAAGCGAGATGCTTTTCGACGACACCCTCGCCGAAGCCCTCAAAGCCTTCCAACAATCTCGCGGCATTTTGCCGTCTGGCTCCATCGACGACCTGACGCTCCGCGAGCTGCGCGAAGCCTCCTACACGTTGGGCGCGCGCGTGCTGAGCTACCAGCCGGGCCAGGAAATGGTCGGCGACGATGTGGGTCAGTTGCAGACGCAGCTTCACGAGCTCGGCTTTTACTCCAACCGCATCGACGGCCGCTTCGGCCCCGCCACCTACGAGGCGTTGATGAACTACCAGTTGAACTCCGGTTTGGAGGACGACGGTGTCTGCGGCCCCGACACGTTGCATGCATTGTCCCTGCTTGGCCGCCGCATCACCGGAGGTTCCGCCCAGGCGATCCGTGAGCGCGAAACCGTCCGCCAGGCCGGCCCGAACCTCGCCGGTAAGCGCGTAGTCATCGACCCTGACCTCGGTGGTTCCGACAAGGGCCTGGTTGTGGAGGGCCCGTATGGTCCCATCACGGAGGAGGAGATCCTCTGGGACCTCGCCCAGCGCATCGAGGGCCGCATGGTCGCCACCGGCATGGAAACCATCCTGTCCCGCCCGCGCGGCGACAACCCGTCCAACAAGCACCGCGCCGACCTGGCCAACGGGTTCAACGCCGACCTGCTGATCTCACTGCGTCTGGATTCCTACCCCAACGAGAAGGCCAACGGCGTTGCCACCTTCTACTTCGGCTCCGAGCACGGCAGCTCCTCGATGACCGGCGAAACCCTGTCCGGTTACATCCAGCGCGAGATCGCCGCCCGCACTGACCTGCAGAATTGCCGCAACCACGCCCGCACCTGGGAAATGCTGCGGATGACCCGCATGCCGTCGGTGGAGCTCGTGGCCGGCTACCTCACCAACCCGGGCGACCTGGCCGTACTTACCGACCCCGCCCAGCGCGACGCCATCGCCGAAGCCGTCGTCGTCGCCGTGAAGCGCCTCTACCTGCTGGACCACGACACCCGCCCGACAGGCACCTACTCCTTCAAGGAGCTCCTGCGCGAAGAGCAGGCCTAAACGCCCTCCCGGCTCTCGCGCCCTCCCAGGCCTCTTTTACCCAAATAGTTCCCGTCCTGGGAACTATTTCGGCTTTCCGGGCCCAAATAGTTCACTTCGACCAGGTCGCACCGTCGCGAACCAAAGATAATTCCCGGGCCTAACGCGATCTGCCGATTTCCGTGGAACTTTTTTGGTGAGGGGAGCGGCAACGGCCTCGATCGCGACCTCTATCGCGGCAGCAGTCGCCCGTCGCCCGTCGGCCGGCACCCAGTCACTGACACATTGCGGCAGAATCTGTCAGCCGCAGGTAATCGTGCAGGTCAGACACGACCCTGACAAAGTCCGGCAGAATCTGTCAGCCGCCGGCATCGTCGCAGGTCAGAAGGGAGCACTGACAAATTCGGCAAAATGTGTCAGGAGCGGACACCGCTAGGCAGCGTGGCAGGCCGGCAGCGGGCATGCGGACACCGCGGGCGCACAGGCGACCCAAACCAACCGCCCAAACCAGCCGCCTAAAACCCCTAGTCGGTGCCTTGGATGAGCCCCATGATGCGCTCGAAGTCGTCCTTGTCGCCGAACTCGACGACGATCTTGCCCTTGCGCTTGCCCATGGTGACGGAGACTTTGGTGTCCCAGATGTCGGCAAGCGAGTCGGCGGCCTGGCTGAGGTACTCCGGCTGGGGGAGAGGTTGGCGCTTCGGCTTGTCGGGCACCTTGCCGCCTGCGTTGATCATGGATACGGCCTCTTCGGTGGCGCGCACGGACAGGCCTTCGGCGACGATGCGGTCGGCGAGTTGGGCCTGGGCGTCGGTGGTGTCGTCGCCAAGTTTGATGCCCAGGATGGCGCGGGCGTGGCCGGCGGAGAGCACACCGGCGGCGACGCGGCGCTGCACCGGAACCGGCAGGTTGAGCAGGCGGATCGCGTTGGTGATCACGGGGCGGGAGCGGCCGAGGCGGTCGGCGAGTTGTTCTTGGGTGACGCCGAACTCGTCGAGAAGTTGCTGGTAGGCGGCAGCTTCTTCGAGGGGATTCAACTGCACGCGGTGGATGTTTTCAAGCAGTGCGTCGCGGAGCATGTCCTCGTCGGAGGTTTCGCGCACGATCGCCGGGATGTGCTTGAGGCCTGCCTTGGAGGAGGCGCGCCAACGGCGCTCGCCCATGATGAGTTCAAAGCCCTCGGGGGTGTCGCGGACGACGATGGGTTGGAGGAGGCCGAACTCGCGGATGGAGTGGACCAGTTCGGCGAGCTCATCCTCGTCGAAGACCTGGCGTGGCTGCTTCGGGTTCGGGATGATCTGGCCGATCGGGATTTCCTGGTAGCGGGCACCCACCGGCACTGGCTGCATGACGTTGTCCTGCTTCGCAGTAACGGTCGGCGCGCCCTTCACAGCCCGCGGCGCCCCCTTAGGCGCTCCCTTCGGCGCACCCTTCTTCGCAGCACCAGAACCTGCACCAGCGCCCTTGTCCTGCTTGCCGAAGATCACGTCGGAGGCGTTGCCGCCGATGCCGGGGGTTTTGCCGTTCTTGTCAATGTCTGCGGGTGCCGACGGGATCAGT
This sequence comes from Corynebacterium sp. HMSC055D05, assembly GCF_001810365.1. Lineage (NCBI taxonomy): Bacteria > Bacillati > Actinomycetota > Actinomycetes > Mycobacteriales > Corynebacteriaceae > Corynebacterium > Corynebacterium sp. HMSC055D05. The sequence goes on along the minus strand of NZ_KV801024.1, from coordinate 128,376 downwards.
GCTGCCAGTCCGCGGCCGAGGCCGCCTTTGCGTTCTGCCATGGTTTAGTCCTCCTCGGAAGTGCTGTCGAGTTGGGCGGAGACTTCCGGGCTCACGCCAATTGGGCCGGTGGTGGGGTGGGGTTGGTAGTCGCCGCGCAGCGCGAGTTCTTTGGCTGCGTCGAAGTAGGCGAGTGCTCCGCGGGAGCCGGGGTCGTAGTCGATGACGGTCTGGCCGTAGCCCGGCGCTTCGGAGACCTTCACGGAGCGGGGGATGACGTTGTTCAGCACGACTTGGCCGAATTGGCCGCGGACCTCGTCGGCGACGTCGGCCGCGAGGCGGGTGCGGGCGTCGTACATGGTCAGCAGGATCGCGGAGATGTGCAGGTTGTGGTTGAGGTGTTCGCGGATCATGCCGATGTTGCCCAGCAGCTGCCCCACGCCTTCGAGTGCGTAGTACTCGCATTGGATGGGGATGAGTACTTCGTCGACGGCGGTCATCGCGTTGATGGTCAGCAGCCCGAGCGAGGGTGGGCAGTCGATGAACACGTAGTCGAAGCCGTGGTCTTGCATGAAACCGCGACGGATGGCGTCGTGGAGGCGGTATTCGCGGCGCACCATGGACACCAGCTCGATTTCCGCGCCGGCGAGGTCGATGGTGGCGGGGATGCAGAACAGGTTCTCGTTGTCGGCGTGCGCCTGCACGGCGTCGGCGGCGTCGGCCTCACCGATGAGCACTTCGTAGCTGGAGGTGGTGCCGGAGGTGTGCTCGGCGCCGAGCGCGGTGGAGGCGTTGCCTTGCGGATCCAGGTCGATCACCAGCACTTTCATGCCTTGGCGGCTCAGTGACGCCGCGAGGTTGACGCTGGTGGTGGTTTTGCCGACGCCGCCTTTTTGGTTGGCAACGGTGATCACGCGCGGCTGGTCGGGTCGCGGGAGCGTTTCGCTTCTCGACGACACCCTCGCCGCCCGCATCGCCTCCTCCATCAAAGGCGTGTCATCGTAGTGATCCACTTATTCCCCCTTCTTCTTGCGGGTGATGCGGATTAGGGTGGTTGGCTGTTCAAGCGTAGTCGCACCCACGGTGAGAATCTCCGGATCCTTACCACCAGCCTTGGCGATGAGCTTGGCGTCGCGTTCCAGCTCCTCGGCGACGGATTCGCCCTTCATGGCGATCATGGCCCCACCGCCCTGCAGCAGCGGAAGCGACCAGCCGGCAAGTTTGCCCAGGGGCGCCACCGCGCGGGAGGTCACGGCGTCGAAGGATGCCTTCGGCTGCTCCTCGGCGCGGCCGCGGATGACGGTGACGTTGTCCAGGCCGAGCTCCTCGGTGATCTCGCGCAGGTAGGTGGAGCGCTTCAGCAGCGGCTCGATGAGCGTGATCTTCAGGTCCGGCCGAGCGATCGCCAGCGGGATTCCCGGCAGGCCAGCGCCGGAGCCGATGTCCGCCACCTTCAGCCCCTCTTGGAAGGCCTCCGAGATCACTGCGCAGTTCAGGATGTGGCGCTCCCACAGGCGCGCGACTTCCTTGGGGCCAATAAAACCACGCTCGGCGGCAGTGGTGGCCAGCGACTGGTGGTACGCCTCGGCCAATGCGAGGCGATCTCCGAAAACTTGGGCTGCGGCTGCAGGGGAGGTATCCGACATGCAGAACACTGTAGTCGGCTCTCCGACACGGCCCCACACCATATATATGGGCATGAAAAATGCCCCGGGTGAAGCCGGGGCGTCGTCGATAAGCAAATGCTTACTTGCCTTGCTTGCGCTGCTTCTTCGTGCGGCGATCCACCTTACGGGCACCCGGGGCAGGCGCGGTGGTGCGCTTCATCTCCACCTTGCGGGCCTCCTCGGCAGCCTCCTCGGCGTCCATCTTGTTGTTCAGGAAACGGGTCTGGAAGAAGGTCCACACGTTGTTGGTCAGCATGTAGAACAGCAGGCCGATGTGCCAGATGACACCGGTGGCCAGAATCATGATGGGGAAGAACCAGAGCATCATCTTGTTCATCATGCCCATCTGGGATTCCATCATCGCGGCCATCTCGCCCTGCGGCTTCGCGGTCTTGCCGGCAGCCTTGCGGGCGGCCTGGCGGTTGATCATGATGCGGGCGTTGAAGTGCGTAAACGCAGCACACAGCACGACCAGCGGGGCACAGACGGCGATGATGTTCGCACGCGTCAGGTCAGCGTTACCGAAGGCTGCGAACATCTCCTCCGGCATCGACATGTACGCCGACAGCGGCACACCGAGGAAGTCCGCGTCCAGGAAGGACTGCACGTCCGACGGCGGGAAGGCGTAGTTGGCGGTGTTGCGGTTCTGCTCAACCGTGAAACCAAGACCAACGCCGCCGCCGTCACCGGTGCGGTTGAAGGAACGCAGCACGTGGAGCAGGCCAATAAAAATCGGCATCTGCACCAGCGGCACGATGCAGGATGCCAGCGGGTTGGTACCCATCTCGCGGTAGAGCTTCTGCGTCTCCTCCGCAATTTTTTGCTGGTCGCCCTTGTACTTCTCGCGGATTTCCTGCATCCGCGGCTGCATCTCCTGCATCTTGCGGGTGGACCGCATCTGGTTCACCATCGGCTTCAGCAGCAGCAGACGCACCGTGCAGGTCAGCAGCACGATGGCGAGGATCCAGGAAATACCTGAATCCTTCGGAAGGATGAAGCCGAGAACCTCGTGCCAGAACTTCAGCACCCAGGAAATCGGCCAATAAATGAAATTCAGCACGTTTCGGTGTTACTCCTCACTCAATTCGATGCTGCCCGGGACAGGGTCGTAGCCCCCCGGGTGCCAGGGTCCGCACTTGCAGATCCGGGCCGCCGCCAGCATCCCACCACGTAGAGCGCCGTGCCGAGACACAGCTTCGAGCCCATACGCGCTGCATACCGGCAGAAAACGACAGGTCCCGCCCATTTTAAGGGGTGAGAGGTATTTTTGGTAGCCGCGAATCAGCCCGACCAGCGCTTTGGCGGCCGGTCCGCGGGCGGCGGGGATTTCGCCGCCGGCGAAGTTGTAGTACGCCATTAGCGGTTCATCGCTTTGGTAATGGCGCGCTCCATGTCGCGCGCGAGGTCATCGCTGGTTGCGGTGGCAGACTTCGGCAGGGCGCGAATGACGACGTCGTAATTGCGCGGCAGCTTATCGACGACCCCACGTTGCACCACCACATGCCTCAACTTCCGCGACACCGCATGGCGGGTCACGGCGTTGCCGACCTGCTTAGACACCACAAGCCCGAAACGTGGGCCACCTGTGATGACCTCGTCCGGGCGTGGGTACACATGGACCATTAATGTGCGAGACCCCGCGCGCACTCCCTGCTTCATCGCCGTTTTGAAGTCGGCGGATGAAGTGAGTTTGTGCGGGCGGGGTAGCACGATGGTTGCGTAAGACTACGCGGAAAGGTTCGCGCGGCCCTTCTTGCGGCGCGCGGAAACGATTGCGCGGCCGGCGCGGGTCTGCATGCGAGCGCGGAAGCCGTGCTTGCGTGCGCGGCGACGGTTATTCGGCTGGAAAGTCCGCTTAGACACGGTGGACTCCTTGTGCGGTCATGAACGGCCGACGGCTCGTGAAAGCCTCCCGGGGTAGTGGCCGTTCCAAAGTTGAAACGAGTGCGTCGAGATTGCGGTTCGGCACCAGTGGATCGGTGCGCAGTCGCGTGCAGCGCCTTCGCCGGCTCGCCTTGGTAAGCGGCCCGGTGCCCGGCGGGGGCGGTGCTCTCGTGAAGCACGCCAGGGGTAACTGGCGTGAAGACGGGGATAAGACTACGCGAGATTTGCGGCCGCGGCCAAATCAACACTCCGGGTTTCTCATCTGGCCCGAACGGGTGCCCCCATAATTACAAGCTTGTGTTTTTTCGCAGGTCGGGCGACGAATCGCCGAAGTTTCCTGCGGGGTAACTGTGAATAGGGGGACACATGTTCGACAACAGAAGTTGTCCACAGTTTGGTGAATGACAAAACGTTAGACACTGCGAGGTCGGGCGGGGTAACAATGTTTCAACACCACAATCACACAGGCTGTTCATGCACAGCCCTGTGGATAACTGTGAAGTAATGGTTGAGACTTTCCCGGTTCGACGGTCATTTCCGCAGGGCAGGTCAGGTTTCTGTAATTCACACAGTTATCCACAGAGGAAAATGCACCTGTGGACAACTCCCGAATGCGAAGCTGTCCACACCTGTGGATAACATTGTGGATCGGCAGGTGAGAGCCAAGCCGATCATCCTCAGCGCTTGTGGATCAAGCGGTGAATTTGGAATTACAGGAAATTGACAGACTGGAGCGGACCTTGGCGGATCAACACCTCGAGGATCTTTGGCGTGGCATCGTCGACGAACTCCTCAGACTCTCCGAGCAACCCTCGTCCACGGTCCCCACACTCACCCCGCAGCAGCGCGCCTACCTGCGGCTCATGAAGCCAGTCGTACTTGTCGACGGCTACGCCCTCCTCTCCGCACCACACCAAGCCGCCAAAAACGTGGTCGAAGACTCCCTTTCCCCGCACATCACCGCGCTGCTGACCTCCCACACCGGACTGCCCTACAACCTGGCCGTTTCCGTCGCCGCACCCGAGCCCGAGCCTGAACCACAGCCCGAACCCGAACCGGTGCAGCCGCCCACGCCGCCGGTCCAGCAGCACTCCTGGGGCCAATCCCAAACCGTGGCGGGGGAGTACGAAGCAGAACAACCCGCCGCCGGCGAACAAATCCCAATGGGCCTCGACGAGCTGGCGCGGATGCATGCCGCTCAGGTTGAGGGGCGTCGTCGAGAAGCAGCTGCTCATCCCACCGTGGACCGCCGCATCCCGCGCGAAAAGCCAGCTCACGACCCCGACCGCGAAGCCAGCCTCAACCCGAAATACACCTTTGAAAACTTCGTCATCGGCTCCTCAAACCGCTTCGCCAACGGCGCCGCCGTCGCCGTCGCCGAAAACCCCGCCAAGGCCTACAACCCCCTCTTCATCTGGGGCGGCTCCGGCCTCGGCAAAACCCACCTGCTGCACGCCGCCGGCAACTACGCTCGCGTCCTACAGCCAGGCCTGCGTATTAAATATGTCTCGTCCGAGGAATTCACCAACGACTACATCAACTCCGTGCGCGACGACCGCCAAGAATCCTTCAAGCGGCGCTACCGCAACCTCGACATTCTGATGGTCGACGACATCCAATTCCTCGAAGGCAAAGAAGGCACCCAGGAAGAGTTCTTCCACACCTTCAACGCGCTGCACCAGGCAAACAAGCAGATCATCCTGTCGTCCGACCGCCCGCCGAAGCAACTGACCACGCTGGAAGACCGTCTGCGTACGCGCTTCGAAGGCGGCCTGATCACCGACGTTCAGCCACCAGACCTAGAAACCCGCATCGCCATTCTGATGAAGAAGGCTGCCGCCGACGGCACCCAAGTCGACCACGCCGTGCTCGAACTCATCGCGTCGCAGTTTGAGTCGTCGATCCGCGAACTCGAAGGCGCGTTAATCCGCGTCTCCGCCTACTCTTCGCTGATCAACGAGCCAATCACCATGGAAGTTGCGCAGGTAGCACTGCGCGACATTCTTCCCGACGAAGGCGACGTGAACATCAACGCCGCCACCATCAAAGAAGCCGCCGCGGAATACTTCGAAGTCACCATGGAGCAGCTCGTCGGCGCAGGTAAAACCCGTCAGGTAGCGCACGCCCGCCAGATCGCCATGTACCTCTGCCGCGAACTCACCGACCTGTCACTGCCCAAGATCGGCGACGAGTTCGGCGGCAAAGACCACACCACCGTCATGTACGCCGACCGCAAGATCCGCAAGGAAATGACAGAAAACCGTGGCACCTACGACGAGATCCAGGAGCTCACGCAACTGGTGAAGAACCGGGCCCGCGCGCGGTAGGCGGTCGAGTTAATAGGGGAGTCCACTCCGGTGGGCTCCCTTTTTTGTGGTTGTCGCGCCTCCCGCACGGCGTTTCCTGACAAACTTCACAAAATTTGTCAGGGTTCATTTCTGACCAGCAGCGATGCCGACGGCTGACAGATTCTGGCGGAATGTGTCAGCCAGGGAGCCTCAACAACACACCGAAACCACGCCAAACCCCACCCAACCTAGATCTATCCACAGACCTATCCACACCTGTGTAATTACACCGTTGTAATTAGGCGATTTTGGTCACAAAAGGCCGCTGACCGGCTGGGGAGCGAAATGTGGACAAACCGTGGATAGCTCGGGACAAAATGTGTAATTCCAAAAGGCACAGAAATCTATCCACAGGCGAAGGTAGTTATCCACAAGTTATCCACACCCTGAATCACAAGACGGATCGCCGAGATGACCGGCGCAGATAAGGTGTAATCCACAGATTCCCCAGGACTTACTGTTGTTCCCATCTATTTACTTGTAATTCTTCTAAGAGAAAGAGACGGTGTGCAGAACTCGCCGGGGCTTCGTCGATAGGCGTCGAGAGGCAAAGAGCGAATGACAAAACTGGCACCCGGAAATGGCGTGTGTCGGGGTGCCCGCCTAGAGTGGTTGCGTAATTACATCCGGCCCCTACCCACGTGCAAGGAGTCTGCGCCGCCATGGTTGACATCAACGGTGACAACAACGTGTCGTTCCGCGTCGAACGGGACGACCTTTCTGACGCCGCGGCGTGGGTTGCACGCAGTTTGCCGACGAAGAACACGCAGCCGGTGCTTCGCGCGGTGGTGATCACTGCGGATGACAATGGTTTGGAATTCGCGGGCTTTGACTACGAGGTGTCCACGCGTGTGCGTATCGGCGCCGAGGTGTCTAACCCGGGTCGCGTCGCTGTTGCAGGCAAGCTTCTGGCGGACATTGTGGCGAACATGCCGAACAAGCCGGTTGAGGTGACCACGGATGGTCAGAAGCTGGTGCTGCAGGGTGCCGCGGCGCGCTTCGAGCTGCCGATTATGTCCTTGGATGATTACCCGCAGTTGCCTCACTTGCCGCAGGTCACGGGTCGCATTTCGCCGGCGTCGCTGACGGGTGCGGTCACGCAGGTCGCGGCGGCGGCAGGTCGTGATGACACGCTGCCGATGCTCACGGGTATCCATGTGGAGATCGACGGCGAAAATGTCACGCTCACTGCAACGGACCGTTTCCGCCTGGCGCAGCGTCACCTGACGTGGGAGCCAGCGAGCGCGAACGTGAAGGCGGATCTGCTGGTTCCGGCGAAGACGCTGTTGGATAACGCTCGTACGCTGGACACGAGTATCGACGAGCCGGTGGAGATCGCTGTCGGTTCCGAGGACAACATTGGCGGCGAGGGCCTGTTTGGCCTGCACACCGGCAACCGCGAAACCACAACTCGCATGTTGGATGCGGAGTTCCCGAATGTGGAGCCGTTGTTGCCGAAGGAGCACACGTCGATCGCGTCGGTTGAGGTTGCGCCGCTGATGGAGTCGATCCGTCGTGTCAGCCTGGTCGCGGACCGCAACGCGCAGCTGCGCCTGCACTTCAAGGAAGGCCAGGTCACGCTGTTTTCCTCCGGCGCGGATTCGGGTGCGGCTGAGGAGACCATCGACGCCGCCTTCACCGGTGCCGACGAACTGCTCATCGCCTTCAACGCCGGCTACCTGCGCGAGGGCCTGTCGGTGATTGGCACGAACCGCGTGGTGTTCGGCTTCACGGAGCCGTCGCGTCCGGCGATCATGATCCCGGAGCCGGAGGAGCTGCCGGAGGCGGACGAGAACGGCACGTTCCCCACCCCGGATACGTACTTCACGTACCTGCTGATGCCGGTTCGCCTGCCGGGCTAGTCGCGGGCGGTCTGTATGCACGTCCGCGAGCTTGATCTGCGTGATTTCCGCTCGTGGCCCGAGTTGAATCTCAAGCTCGAGCCGGGGGTGACGGTGATCGCCGGGCGCAACGGCCATGGCAAGACCAACATTGTGGAGGCTGTGCACTACACATCCACGTTGTCGAGCCACCGGGTATCTACGGATGCACCGCTCGTAGCCAGCAACAAACCGAACGCGCGCGTCTCGGTCACCACGGTCAACGACGGCCGCGAACTCACAACCCACCTGCTGATCAAGCCGCATGGGGCGAACCAGGCGCAGATCAACCGCACGAAGTTGAAGTCCGCCCGGGAGATCCTGGGCGTGTTGAGCACGGTGATGTTTTCGCCGGAGGACCTGCGGCTGATCAATGGTGAGCCGGCGGAGCGGCGTCGCTTCCTGGACGACCTGGCGGCGCTGCGCACGCCGCGTCTTGGCGGGGCCCGCGCGGATTATGAGCGGGTGCTGCGCCAACGAAACGCACTGCTCAAGCACTCAAACATGGCGCTTCGCAGGGGCTACGGTGACGACGACGGCGCGAGCGCCCTGAGCACCCTCGACGTGTGGGACGGCCAGCTTGCACATTTTGGGGCGCAGGTGGTGGCGGGGCGGCATGGGCTCGTCGATACGCTTGGGCCCCTGATCGCGGAGGCGTACCACTCGGTGGCGCCGGAATCGCGGCCGGCGTCGGTGGAATACCGCTCTACGCTGGACAAAGCTGTCACGGAGCTCGCCGGCGGGCCCTCGCGGGACCCTGCGGTGTTTGAGGCGGCGATGCTCACGGAGTTGGGGCGGCGCCGCAAGGAGGAGATCGACCGGGGCATCACGCTGGTCGGCCCGCACCGCGACGACCTGGCGCTCATGCTCGGCGACAACCCTGCGAAAGGTTACGCCTCGCACGGGGAGACCTGGTCGTATGCGTTGTCACTGCACCTGGCCGAATACCAATTGTTGTCCAGCGACGGCAAGGATCCGGTGCTGATTCTCGACGACGTCTTCGCCGAACTCGACGCCAAACGCCGCGAGCGCCTCGTTCACGTGGCGGAAGAGACCGAGCAGGTCCTGATCACCGCCGCGGTTGGCGACGATCTGCCCGGCAACCTCGACGACGCCGTCACCGCCCGCTACGCCGTGACCATGGAGGATGGGGTGAGTTCGATTGAGCGATCTCATTAAAACCACCTTCGACAACCTGCGCGCCACCGCCCGCAAACGCGGCGGCCGCCTGCCGGACCTCTCCCGGCAGGGCAGAAGTGTGATTCCAAGGCGCAACAAGCCAACGCTTATCGACGACCACCGCACCATCACGGTGCCGGGGTTGGACTTGCCGGAAGGGGGTCGTCGACAAGCAGATGTTCGGGGGGTTCCCACCGGCCTGGACGGACGCGCGCTGCCGAGGAGTTACAAAGTCTCCTCTTTTGCCAACCTGCTGGGCAAAGAAGTGCGCAAACGCGACTGGACCGAAAAGATGGCGCATGGCTGGGTGATGGGGCACTGGGAGGACCTGGTCGGGGAGAAGATCGCACAGCACACGCACGTGGAGATGATCAAGGGCGACGAAGTGCACGTGAGTTGTGATTCCACCGCGTGGGCGACCCAGATGAAGTACATGCAGCGCGAAGTGCTGCGCGCCATCGCCGAGAAAGTCGGGCCGGACGTGGTGACCAAACTGCACATCTACGGACCGAAGACGAAAAGTTGGCGCTACGGGCCGCTGCACGTCAAAGGCCGCGGCCCGCGGGATACGTATGGGTAGGGATTACTGATTTGAATGTCAATACCCTCACGCAGTTAGAGCTTGCGTTGGGGAAAAGTGTCGCTTATTGTTTTCCATGTAAGCCCCGCAGATTGAGCCAGTAACGGCGAAGGTTCTGAGTTTTCAGGACGCTCGGGGCATTTGAAATTTCTGGGGGTGGAAATGAATTTCAGCGATCTGAATATGAATCTCATCGCTTCTTCGCCGAGAATGTCAACGTTTCGGGATTATGTTTTAACGCCAGGAAAGAATGGACAGGAAGCGCCAGTTGATCGCTTACCAAGGGCGGAACAACACCTCAGAACTTTCTGAAAGAATTAACCGGGCTGCAAGTCGACTGTATTTCTGGGACTCACAAATCGCGGGGTCTTTTTGGCCCGCAGTGGCGCTGGTGGAGGTTCTCGTCCGCAACGCTATGAACGACGAACTGTGCGACTACTTCGATATAGACCACGAAGACGGTTGGCATACGTTAGTGATGAATGGAGAAGACTCCATATCGTCTTCCGAAGAAGGGAATCAGCTCAAGAGCAAGTACATCCTTCTGACGCGAAAAGACTACCGTGCATTTGAACAGAAACTGAGTGAGATTAAACGGAAGCGTCCCAGTTCTGCTATTTCGGGGGACTATTTTGTAGGAAAAGTTTCTCTAGGAATGTGGCTTAGCTTGTTGAATAACGGAGACTCGGGTCCAGGGCGCGGCTATCTCAACTACGAACAGACGCTATGGGAGCCGTGTTTGGTTGAGGCTTTTCCGAACTATCAAGGCAAGCGTTCCCAGCTGAGGAACGAATTAAACCAGTTTGCCAAGTTACGGAACCGGATCGCTCATCATGAACATCTTCTCGGACGGCACAACTTTAATAGTGATGCGGATAACCTCGTTAGTATCGCGAGCTATATCGACGAGGACGTTGCGGAGGTTATCCGACAAAACAACCGCTTTCGTTCTGTGATCGCCCAGCAACAAGATTTCCTTGACGGATTGACTGTCCTTTAAAACCCGAAAACGTGAAATTGGGGCGTGAAACGCCCGCTCGCGGGTTGGACGAGTGCCCGTTATGTCCCCCTCGGCGTGTAAGATGAAACGAGTTCAACGGGCTTAGGGCCCATATTTCACGCATGGAGGAGCGTCCCGCAGTGGCTGAACAGCAACCCCATTACGACGCGTCGTCGATTACTATTCTCGAGGGCCTTGAGGCGGTGCGTAAGCGCCCAGGTATGTACATCGGTTCCACCGGTGTGCGCGGTCTGCACCACTTGGTGTGGGAGGTCGTGGACAACTCTGTCGACGAGGCGATGGCGGGCTACGCCGACCAGGTCGATGTGACGTTGTTGGAAGACGGCGGCGTTCAGGTCGTCGATAATGGTCGCGGTATTCCGGTGGAGATGCACCCGTCTGGTGCACCGACGGTGCAGGTTGTCATGACGCAGCTGCACGCCGGCGGTAAGTTCGACTCGGATTCCTACGCGGTGTCTGGTGGTTTGCACGGTGTTGGTATTTCCGTGGTGAACGCGCTGTCGACTCGTGTTGAGGCGGACATTAAGCGCGACGGCAAGCACTGGCTGCAGAACTTCAAGATGGCTGTGCCGGACAAGCTGGAGGAGGGCGGTAATGCCCGCGGTACTGGTACGGCGATTCGTTTTTGGCCGGACCCGGAGATTTTTGAGACGGTCGAGTTCAATTACGACACCATTGCGCGCCGTCTGCAGGAGATGGCGTTCCTGAACAAGGGTCTGACGATTACGCTGACGGACCAGCGCGTCACCGATGAGGAGCTCGAGCTCGAGGCGATTGCGGAAGAGGGCGACACTGCGGCGCTTATCGGCGGCGACTCGTTCGACGACAACACCGAAACCGTCGACGCTTCTGAGGTGGATAAGGACGGCGACGGCAACCCGGTTGAGGTTGGCGATGAGGTTGCGCCGGACGTTAAGAAGAAGCGTGAGAAAAAGGTTGTCTACCACTACCCGGACGGCCTGATCGACTACGTCAATTACCTGAACAAGTCGAAGACCGCGATCCACCCGACCATCGTCGGTTTCGACCAGAAGGGCGACGGCCTTGAGGCTGAGGTGGCGATGCAGTGGAACAGCTCCTTTAAGGAGTCTGTCCACACCTTTGCCAACACCATCAACACGCATGAGGGCGGTACGCACGAGGAAGGTTTCCGTGCCGCGCTGACCACGTTGATGAACCGCTACGCCCGCGAGCACAAGCTGCTCAAGGACAAGGAGCCGAATCTTACTGGCGACGACTGCCGTGAGGGCCTCGCCGCTGTCGTCTCCGTACGCGTGGCTGACCCGCAGTTCGAGGGCCAGACGAAGACGAAGCTGGGCAACACTGAAGTCAAGGGCTTTGTCCAGCGCGCCATCAACGAGAACCTGTCCGATTGGTTCGACGCGAACCCGGCTGAGGCGAAGGTCATCGTGAACAAGGCGGTGGCGTCCTCGCAGGCTCGTCAGGCGGCGCGTAAGGCGCGTGACCTGGTTCGTCGTAAGTCTGCGACGGACCTGGGTGGCCTGCCGGGCAAGCTGGCGGACTGCCGTTCCAAGGACCCTGCAAAGTCCGAACTGTTCATCGTGGAGGGTGACTCCGCAGGCGGTTCCGCAAAGGGCGGCCGCGACTCCAAGTACCAGGCGATCCTGCCGCTGCGAGGCAAGATCCTGAACGTGGAGAAGGCCCGCATGGACCGCGTGCTCAAGAACGCCGAGGTCCAGGCCATCATCACCGCCCTGGGCACGGGTATCCACGAAGAGTTCGACATTGCGAAACTGCGCTACCACAAGATCGTGCTCATGGCCGATGCTGACGTGGACGGCCAGCACATCGCCACCCTGCTGCTGACCTTGCTATTCCGCTTCATGCCGGAACTGGTGGAGAACGGCCACGTGTACCTGGCTAACCCGCCGTTGTACAAGCTCAAGTGGGGCAAGGGCGAGCCGGGCTACGCCTTCTCCGACCGCGAGCGCGACGAGCTGCTGGCGGAGGGCCTGGAGGCCGGCCGCAAGATCAACACCGATGACGGCATCCAGCGTTACAAGGGTCTGGGCGAGATGAACGCCAAGGAGCTGTGGGAGACCACCCTGGACCCGGAGACCCGCATCCTGCGCCGTGTGGAGCTCGAGGACGCGCAGCGCGCCGACGAACTCTTCTCCATCCTCATGGGCGACGACGTGGCAGCGCGCCGCTCGTTTATCACCCGCCGCGCGAAGGACGTGCGCTTCCTGGACGTGTAGTTCACGCCCTCCTTTGTGCAGAAGTTGACAAATAACGCGGGCCCGGCATCTCCCACCTGGGGAAATGCCGGGCCCGTGTCAACTTTGCAATGCGGGGTCGTCGTTAAGCGTGACGCTCCGCGATATTGCCCAATTCCGGCAGGGCCGGGCCGACGATCTTGGCGGCCTTGCCGCGCAGCGTGGAGTAGACCTTCTTCAGCGCGCTGGGCATGGAGTCGACGGCGCTGTCACCGGCGTCGAGCATGGACTTGACCACCTCGTCCTCGCGTGCAGAGAGGAACTGGCCGAAGTTCTGCTCGTCGCTGGCGTTGAAGGCGTTCCAGTACGGGTTGAGCTCGTCGACGATCTGCGGGAGGAACTTGTTCACGCCCTTGGAAATCGCGTCGGCGTCGGCCTTCTTGCCGGCCGCGACTGCCGATTTCAGGGCCATGCCGGTGAGGCCGGACTGGTTGGCCACGGTGTCGTCGATAAGTTTGGAGATCTCCTCGACGACCTTGGGGCGGTTCGCGGAATCAAGCAGGTTTGAAAGATCAGTCATGGGTGCGATCTTACTTGCCCCTGGGACGGCAAAACGGCCGTGTCGCGTATCGACGACCGGCCGTTTTCGGTTGCAGCCCTTCCACCGCAGTTCGGGCTTAAGTCACATTAGCCACACAAGTCACTGCAACCACAACGGTTCACAACCGTAACACAGGGTGGGTGGTGGTGCTACAACTGGGCTTGGAAGTCCTGAATAGCCTGGTTGACCTGCGCCTTAATCTGCTCGGCAGGGAAGATGCGGTTGCCCTCGGACGAGCCCGGAACGTGCTGCAGATTGAACTGCTCCGCGTACTTGTCCACGGCCTCGCGCACCGGAGGCACGAAGTCGACGATCGCCTGGATGGCCACCGCCGTAGCGACGAACGCAATGGTCAGGCTAATCGGTGCCGACCCCGTGTACGAGCCCTCGAACAGGCGCTTGTCCGGAGAACCCTCGACAGAGTCCAGGTTGTCGTAATTCGGCTTCGACGAGCCGCTCGAGCCCAGCGCCGTCGACAGCTGAGTGATAGCCGGCTCAGCGTGGGCGGGCAGGGCAGTGGTGGTGGCGACGGCGACGGCGATGGCCGTGGCGGCAGTGGCGATCTTCCTCATGGGGGATATGTTAGGCGGTGGGTAACGGCAAGTCCGGCCAGAGTCCCATCTTCTCTAACTGCGGTTTGGCTGCGAACGCCAAGCCACCGAGTGCAGCCAGCACCCCGAGCACAATAGCGATGATGCCGCCGGTGCTGGAGCCTTCCGCGGAACCCGGTTCTTCCTCGGTCACATCGGCCGGTTCGAAGACGTCCGGGGTGGGTTTTTCGGTGGCCTCTGGTTCCGGTTCGGGCGCGGGCTGCGGTTCCTCGGGTTCGGGCGTGGGCTGCTCGGTGGGTTCGGGCAACGGTTCCGGGGTGGGCGTGGGGGTGGGTTCTTCGATGTCCACATAAGCCCATACCTCGTGATAAGACCCGTCTTTAAATATGACCCAAAGTTTTGCTCCTGCTGATCCACGCCTCGCATCCTCCGAGGCAGCGATTGTCACAGCACCAGTCTTTTCATCCACCGACACTGAACTCCCGTGGCCGAATGTTTCGTTGACGGAAACCGCTGCACCCTCCGGCAGATTATCCGGGCGGATGGTAACGGTCTCACCAGGATTAATCGTCTGGGTCGGGTACGTGACGTGTGTCGTGCTCGCCTCTGGCACTTCCGGTTCTGTCAGGATAAGTTTTGCGTCGGTGTGCTTTCTGGAACCGTCTGGGAAGTGGGCGAGGATCGGCAAAATCAAGGTGGTACCCGGCCTTGTGCGATCCGGTGTTTGCACCGTGACCTCCCCGGTTTGGCGGTTGACATCCACATCCGTGCCCTCCGGCGCTTTCCCATGAAGTTCGAACCATGTCTCCTCGGGGACCTCTGTGTACGGATTCGACGTAAACGGCCCGGGTGTCGGGGAGCTTACCTCGGGGTATTCAACGACCGCCTTTTCGGACTGCCACCGACCTGGCTCGTCAATGAAGAACTCGGCGGAACCAACGCCTACCCGGCCATCCGGGCCCTCCACCTCGACGGGGACGTCGAATCGCCGAAAGCCCTTGATTGGTCGCTTCGGGCTCACGGTCACGGTGCCATTGTCCGGATCGACGGAGACATCACCGAAGTAGCGGAGATTGGGGACGAGGTCATCGCGGAGCTTAAACTTCGAACCTTCAGCGAACCCGCCGGAGTATTCTGCATACCCGGGCTCATCGCCCGCCATGTTTGCGACTTCCCATTCGGGCTTGAACCGGTTTTCAAAGAGGAAGTCGTAATATTCCTCGATTGTCGCGTTTGCCAGTTCTGAGCGCTCGCCATCTTCGAACTTCGTGACCAGGACAGGCACACTAAACGTCTTCGTCGAACCGTCGGCGAACGTTGCGGTTACTGCGACAATGGAGGAGGAACTGGTTGGCAGCTCATCAAGCTGCTTGACCGAAAGTGTGCCATCGTCGGAAATAGTCGCCTCAAAGTGCTCGGGAGACACGACGTCGAAGGTCGTTCCTTCTGGGACATCACCGAAAGGACGGGAAACTCCCTCTGCCTCATGCGCAGTGAGTACCTCTGGGTAATCCAGCTCCGATTCCCGTGCCATGGTGCCGAGCGAGTCAACCACAGTCACGTCGAGGTCGTAATCCAGCTCGCGCACACCATCGGTAGTTGTGATATTGAACCGGATCGATTCCCCCGGGATGACGTCCTCGGAAACGGTGATGGTGGCGACGCCGGTGAGGGGGTTCGTCGTCAAGCGGTAGCCCAGGTAGTCCTCCTCGCCGGAGAATCGCATGGTGCTTGAGAACGAGCCCTCGGGCTTCACTTCGACGGTGTCGCCAGGGACGACGCGCGCGGTGGGCCAGTGGAGGTTGGCCTCTTGGGTTGTGCGGGTTTCGGCGAGCGATTGGGGGACGGTGACTCCGCCGGTGAACACCGCTGCGGCGGTGGCGATGGCGACGACGGCACGGCTGAACTTCATGTGAGGCCTCCGGGAAAACAATCGATAGCACCTGGATTATATATTTTTAGAGGTCCAAGCGCATGTTTTGAATTTGGCGGAGCTGCCGGATGTTGTGACAGATCGTGCGTCGGCGGAAGCGGCGACCTAGGGAAAGTGACAAATGATGCGCCGGGTGGAGGTGCGATCTGTCACAGAAATACTGGAAGAGGCGCCACCGAGAGGCACTCACCCCGCCCACCTCCGGTACACCTCCCCGGCGACCTCGGCGAATCCGGCGTTGGAGTCCGACAGCGGCTCCAAGGCAACGATGGCCTCAAAAAGGGCAGTGGCGGCGGCGGAAACCGAATCAAAAACCGGCACCCCGTGCAAACGCGCGCCGGGGACGGCGGCAGCGGCGGCCAGGAACCCAAAGGAACGGATGTGGCAGCCGTGGAAGGAGCAGTATTCGTCGGCGATGGCCAGCAGCTGCTCGGCGGAAAGGGCCCTCACGAGCGGGCCTGCCGGATGCGCGACTCCATCCCGGCGTAGGTGGGGATGAGGGAGCGGGCGAGGTCGGTGACGGTGGCGTCGTCAAGCAAACGCGTCGCGGCGGAGACCACCGCTCTCCTAGCGGCCTCCTGTTTCGAGCATCCCCAGGCGGAGGCCAGGAGAACGAGTGCCTTGTCTTCGTCGTCGGTGAGGCGCAACGTCATAGCCATACCACTTTGATACCAGGTGGCAGCCGGTGAAACGGCGAGAGGCCCGCTAAACTGCATGACTATGGCTGATGAGACCTCGAGCGGCTTGGACCGCATTCAACCAATCGATATCAATGAGGAGATGCAGACCAGCTACATCGATTACGCCATGAGCGTGATCGTCGGTCGTGCACTCCCAGATGTGCGCGACGGCATGAAGCCGGTCCACCGCCGCATCATCTACGCAATGTATGACAACGGCTACCGCCCCGAGCGCTCCTACGTGAAGAGTGCAAAGCCGGTGGCAGACACCATGGGTAACTTCCACCCGCACGGTGACATCGCTATCTACGCCACCCTCGTGCGTATGGCGCAGCCGTGGGCGATGCGCTACCCGCTGGTGGATGGCCAGGGTAACTTCGGCTCGCCGGGCAACGACGGCCCAGCTGCTATGCGTTACACGGAGTGCAAGATGACTCCGCTGGCCATGGAGATGGTGCGCGACATCCGCGAAAACGCCGTCGACTTCAACCCGAACTACGACGGCAAGACCCAAGAGCCAGCCGTGCTGCCGTCCCGTGTGCCGAACCTTCTGATGAACGGCTCCAACGGCATCGCCGTGGGTATGGCCACCAACATCCCGCCGCACAACCTCAACGAGCTGGCGGCCGCGATCCAGTGGATCCTGGACAACCACGACGCGGACGAGCAGACCACGCTCGACGCCGTCATGGAGCACGTGAAGGGCCCGGACTTCCCAACCGCCGGCCTCATCGTGGGCGATCAGGGTATTAAGGACGCCTACACCACCGGCCGCGGCTCCATCCGCATGCGCGGCGTGACGGAGATCGAGGAGATTGGCAACCGCCAGGTCATCACGATCACCGAGCTGCCGTACCAGGTCAACCCGGATAACTTCATCCACAACATCGCCGAGCAGGTCACCAACGGCAAGATGGTGGGCATCTCCAAGATCGAGGACGAGTCCTCCGACCGTGTGGGCATGCGCATCGTGGTCACCCTCAAGCGCGACGCTGTGCCGCGCGTGGTGCTGAACAACCTGTACAAGCACTCCCAGCTGGAGACGAACTTCTCCGCCAACATGCTGTCCATCGTCGACGGTGTGCCGCGCACCCTGCGCCTGGATCAGATGCTGCGTTACTACGTCAAGCACCAGATCGAAGTCATCGTCCGCCGCACCCAGTACCGCCTGGACGAGGCCGAGAAGCGCGCCCACATCCTGCGTGGTTTGGTCAAGGCGCTGGATGCGTTGGATGAGGTCATTGCCCTGATCCGCAACTCGCCGACTGTCGACGACGCCCGCCAGGGCCTGATGAAACTTCTCGATGTCGACGAGATCCAGGCCAACGAAATCCTAGCCATGCAGCTGCGCCGCCTGGCAGCGCTGGAGCGCCAGAAGATTGTCGACGACCTCGCAGCCATCGAGGAACAAATCGCCGACTACAAGGACATCTTGGCCAAGCCGGAGCGTCAGCGTCAGATTGTTGGCGAGGAGCTGGGTGAGATCGTCGATAAGTATGGCGACGAGCGCCGCACCCAGATCGTTGCCGCAACCGGCGATGTGACCGAAGAGGACCTCATCGCCCGCGAAAACGTCGTGGTCACGATCACCTCCACGGGCTACGCCAAGCGCACCAAGGTGGATGCCTACAAGTCCCAGAAGCGCGGCGGCAAGGGCGTGCGCGGCGCCGAGCTGAAGCAGGACGACGTGGTGAAGAACTTCTTCATCTGCTCCACCCACGACTGGATCCTGTTCTTCACCAACTTCGGCCGCGTCTACCGGCTCAAGGCCTACGAACTGCCGGAAGCAGGCCGCACGGCCCGCGGCCAGCACGTGGCTAACCTGCTGGAGTTCCAGCCGGAAGAGAAGATCGCCCAGGTCATCCAGATCCAGTCCTACGAGGACGCTCCGTACCTGGTCCTGGCCACCCGCGATGGTCGTGTGAAGAAGTCGCGCCTGACCGACTACGAATCCGCACGTTCCTCCGGCCTGATCGCCCTGAACCTCAACGAAGGCGACGCCCTCATCGGCGCGTCCCTCGTTGGTGAGGACGACGACATCCTGCTCGTCTCCGAACAGGGCCAGGCGATCCGCTTCTCCGCCGACGACGAGCAGCTGCGCCCGATGGGCCGCGCAACCGCCGGCGTGAAGGGCATGCGCTTCCGTGGCGACGACCAACTGCTCGCCATGACCGTCGTCCAAGACGGCCAGTTCCTGCTCGTGGCCACCTCCGGCGGCTACGGCAAGCGCACCGCCATCAAGGAGTACAACACCCAGGGCCGCGGCGGCATGGGTGTGATGACCTTCAAGTACACCCCGAAGCGCGGCAAGCTCATCGGCGCCCTGGCCGTGACCGAGGAGGACCAGATCTTCGCCATCACCTCCGCGGGTGGCGTGATCCGTACTGAGGTCAACCAGATCCGTCCGTCGTCACGCGCGACCATGGGCGTGCGCCTGGTGGACCTCAACGACGGCGTGGAACTGCTCGCCATTGACCGCAACGTCGAAGACGAGGGCGAAGAGGAAGCCACTGCCGTGGCAACCGGCCAGAAGACCCTCGACGATGCGAAGGAGTAGCCCATGGCCGCGCGCAAAGTGACAATCCGGAACGTCAGCGCCGGATCCGTCTTTAAGGTTGCGACGCTGCTTGCCTTGTTCGGGTTCATCGCCTGGATGCTCGCCGCAGTGCTGGTGTACCTCGCGCTGGACCGCGCCGGGGTGGTCGAGTCCATCAACTCGCTCATCGGCGGCGTGGGCGGCGACCAAGTGGTGGACATGAAACTCGCCATGATGGCCGCGGCCCTGTTCGGCCTGGCCGGTGTGGTGTTCATGTCCATCATGGCGCCGCTGACCGCGATCATGTACAACGCCGTCGCGGACCTCGTCGGTGGTGTGCGCTACACCATGTCTAACAGGGCAAAATAGCGCTTATCGACGACACCAAACGCGCCCCGGGTCGTACCTCCCGGGGCGCGTTAAGTCTTTTCTGTGCTGGCCTGTGCTGCGCTGGCCTGTGCTGGCCTGTGCTGGGTTAGAACCCCAGGCCCGGCATCATGTTCATCACCGCGAAGCCGATGCCGATCAAGGCCAGGATTGCCACGATCGGGGCGACGATCGCCGCGACGTTGACGTCCTTCTCAACAACCGGAGCCGGCTTGTCCTTCGGCTCAGCCTGCTGCTCGTGCTCGGCCGGTTTCTCGGCGGGCTTCTCCGGCTGGTTCTCAGCGGGCTTCTCGGCCTCAGGTGCTGGCTGCTCTGCCGGCTCCTCCTCCTCAGGCTGCTCCTTCGGAGCCGGGTCGTTGACCGCCCCTTCCTGCGACGGAGCCGAGGCAACACCGCGGGCACCGATGCGCCAAGCGTTGATGGCCAGTGCTTCCCAGTCCGCCGGAACCTCGCGCACACCGAACGGGGTGTCGAGCAGGTATGGCTTCTCCGAGTAGTTGAAGTAGTCGAACTGGTAGTCGTAGTTCATCACCGACTTGTAGGCCGAGGTATCCAGACGCATGCCCTGGATGTCCTTGACCACCGCGTGCGCACCCTGGTGGCGCAGGCCGAGGGTGTGGCCTAGCTCGTGCAGGATGGTGTTGCGCAGCATCTCTTCCGAGTTCATGAAGCGGTGGTTAGCCACGAAGAACGAGGTGTCGTTGACCAGCGAGGCGCCGGACGACAGGTTGTAGGCGTCGATCTGGTCGCCGATAACACCGATGCGGAAGATGTTCTGGCGCTCGCCGAGCATCTCGTCGATGTTGTTCAGCAGCTTCGAACCCTGGCTTTCGTTCTCGAAGTAGTTCTTGACGTACTTCAGGGTCTCACCGCCGCGAGCCTCGTAGCCGGGGATGTTGTTGAAGGTTTCGCCGGCGTCGACGTGGAGGTTGATGCCGTGGTCGTCGAAAAGATCAACCATCTCCTGCAGGGACTCGGCCTTCACGCCGTATTCCCTGGTGTTGGCGTTGGCACAAGCCTCGGAGGGCTCGACGTCGCAGCCGAGGGTCTTGTACTCGGACTCCATCCAGTTGAGCTGGAGGAACAGGTCCGGGCGGCTCGGGTCCGCACCGTAAGCAGGCAGGTTAAGCACGGTGCCGTCCTCGAGGACAACGCCGTTGCGCTCCCAGAGGTCGGGGATGCCGTCGCCGTCGGAGTCGATGAGCTCCGCGGAGATCGCTTGATTATCGACGACAACGTCAGCAGGCTCTGCAGCCTTAGCCGGAACAACTCCACCGAAGGCGACGGTGGCGGCGAGGGCTGCTGCGAGACCGGTACGAAGTGCTGCGCGCATTTTCCTGCTCCTTACTTATCTGCGGTGTTTGCGGTAAACACCGCATTTCCTTTGCTGCCCTCGAGTTTATGCACCAAGTATGCGCTGGTAAACCCGCCGAATTTTCGGCCCTTTCGAGGCCGGATTGTTCAACGTTTATTTTGGATTGTTCAACGTTTTCACCCCGTTTATCGTGCGGATTGTTCATCAATCCGAGCTGATTTTAGGGCTGTCGCGTTGGGTTGTTGAACGATCTTTTGCGCTCCGGTTCGGTTCGTTCAACAATCCGGAGAAGCAGCATACTATGCATTGATTTGCATACGGATGGGTATACAACTTGGGATCTGGCCCTCACCAGGAGTTTTGCCTGTCACGCTCGTATAAAAACAGGTTTTGGCGCCGTCTTGGGGCGCTGCTGAGTGGCGAAAAGGCCAGGTTGGGCGGATTGTTCACCAATTTGTGCAGGCCTCCTACCCCCGCAAATTACCCCCGTTCCGCGAGGGTGTCGTTGAGGTGTCGTTGGAGTGCGGTTGTTGTGCCCCGATCGTCTAGCTCCCTTTCCGGCGAACCAGACGATCACGCTGATACTGAAAACCATCGCCAACATCACCTGGGGATATGTGGAGGGTGCAGGCGGGTCGTCTAGTAGCAATGCACAAGCAGCTAGACGATAAGCATAAAAACACGCAACAACCTGGCGATTTGGCGGTTATAGCAGTGCTCTGTAATATTCCTATTCGTTCCCAGGGCCTATAGCTCAGTCGGTTAGAGCGCATCGCTGATAACGATGAGGTCGCAAGTTCGATTCTTGCTAGGCCCACAGCCCGAAAGGGCACGGGGCATTAGCTCAGTTGGTAGAGCACCTGCTTTGCAAGCAGGATGTCAGGAGTTCGATTCTCCTATGCTCCACAGGAACACAAAGGCCAGGTCCTCCCGGGGACCTGGCCTTTGGCGTTGGTGGTCACCAGGGGCCCAGGCAGCGGTTGCTGCGCGGTAAGCTCCCGGAAAAGTCTGCAAATAGAAAGCGCCTGCGTGAACTCTTACCTTTCCCGTTACGACACGATGGCGGATCGTGCGGCTGCTCAGGTGATTGCGCAGTATTCGACGAGTTTTTCGTTGGCTACGAAGGTGTTGGCGCCGGGGGTGCGCCGCGATATTCGTAATTTCTACGCGGTGGTGCGTATCGCGGACGAGATCGTCGACGGTGCCGCGCATCAGGCCTACGCAGACCCCGAGACCCTGCTTAACGCCTACGAGGAGCAGGTCCTCCAGGCCGCTAACCAGCGCTTTCACACGGATCCGGTGCTGCACGCGTGGGCGAATACGTATCGGCGTTGTCGCCTCAACGCGGAGCACCTCGAGGCGTTTTTCGCGTCGATGCGCGCGGACCTCAACCCGCACGCTTTTTCCCCGGCGGAGTTGGAGACCTATATATATGGGTCGGCCGAGGTGATTGGCTTGATGTGTTTGGACATTTTCTTCCCAGAGCGCCAGGCACCCCATCCCGAGAAACTTCAGCGTGGCGCCCGCGCGCTTGGTGCGGCGTTCCAGCGCATCAACTTCCTGCGCGATTTCGGGGAGGATCAGGGCAGTCTCGGGCGGGCGTACTTTGGGCGCATGCTTGACGACGACACCAAGCACGCCATCACCACCACCATCCACACCGAACTTGATCAGGCCTTGGAGGCGATCCCGTTGCTGCCCCGCGGGGTGCGTGGGGGAGTGGCGGCCGCGGAGGCGCTGTTTCGTGAACTCACGGAGATCGCGGAGCGCACCCCGGCCGCGCAGTTGACGCAGCAGCGCATCAGCGTGCCGCAGCGTCGCAAGGTTGCGCTGACGGCGAAGGCGATTGCGAGGGTTGGGCTATGACAACTGCGGTGGTGATCGGCGCAGGTGCGGCCGGTTTGGCTACCTCGGCGCTGCTGGCGCGGGAGGGTTACGAGGTCACGGTGGTCGAGCGCCTCGGCTCGCATGGCGGCCGCGCCGGCAACGAAACCGTCCAAGGTTTCCGCTTCGACACCGGCCCGAGCTGGTACCTCATGCCGGATGCCTTCGACCACTTCTTCGCACTGTTTGGCAAGCGCACCGAGGACGTGCTGGATCTCAAGCCGCTCACGCCCGCATACCGGCTCTTCCCCGAGAACCACGACCCGATCGATGTGGAGTCGGGCCGCGACAACGCGATCCGGCTTTTCAACACCATCGAGCCCGGCGCCGGCGACCAACTGGCCAGTTACCTCGACCGCGCCGCCGAAACTTACGACCTGGCGCTGCGCTACTTCCTCTACACCACCTTTTCCACGCTGAAGCCCTTTGCCAAGATCCGCGGCCAGTACGGCAAGTTGCTGCGTTACCTGGTGGAGCCGCTGGATCGCTTCGTCGCAGGCCAGTTCAAGGACACGCGCCTGCGCCAGATGCTGACGTACCCTGCGGTGTTTTTGTCGTCGCATCCCGCGCGCACGCCGTCGATGTATCACCTGATGAGCCACACGGACCTCACCCAGGGCGTGCTGTATCCGCAGGGTGGGTTCGCGGCGGTGATGGATGCGCTCTACGAGCTGGCGCTCGAGCAGGGCGTGAAGTTCCGCTTCAACGCGGACGTCGCTTCCATCACGTACAGCGGTGGGCGGGCCACGGGCATTTCGCTTATCGACGACACCCTCATCCCCGCCGACCTCACCATCTCGTGTGCCGACCTGCACCACACCGAAACCCGGCTGCTGCCGCCGAAGCTGCGCACGTACGACGAGTCGTGGTTCTCCCGCCGCGATCCGGGCCTGGGCACCGTGCTGGTCATGCTGGGCGTGAAGGGTGAGATCCCCGAGTTGGCCCACCATAACCTGTTGTTCAGCGAGGACTGGGACGATGACTTCGCCACCGTCTTCGAGGGCAAACCGGCTGCGCGGCCGTTGGGGGCGTCGCAGTCGATCTACGTGTCCAAGCCGAGCGCGACCGACCCCGGCGTGGCGCCCGAAGGCGACGAGAACCTGTTCGTACTCGTGCCCGTCGCCGCCGAGGAGACGATCGGCCACGGCAACATGTACCGCGATGAGGCCTCCCCGCAGGTGGACCTGATTGCCAACGCCGCCATTGCACAGATCGAGAAGTGGTGTGGGGTTGAGGGCCTGGGCGAGAGGGTCGTCGTTAAGCAAACGCTCGGTCCTGCAGACTTCCGCGACCGCTACCACGCGTGGTCGGGTGGGGCGATCGGGCCGGCGCACACGCTGAAGCAGTCGGCGTTTCTGCGGGGCGCGAATGCTTCGAAGAAGCTGGGAGCGCTGTACTACGCCGGAGCCACGACCGTTCCTGGGGTGGGCGTGCCGATGTGCTTGATTTCCGCTGAAAATGTGCTGAAGCGCCTGCGCGGCGACAAAAGCCCAGGCCCTCTCCGTGCCTGAAATGGGCTTTGTTGAACAATTGCTCTGATTGTGGTGAAAATCACCTTGTGGTTTTCTTCCTGAGTACTGTCTAAACGTCCAGTTCAGAGGGTCAGGTTTCTAAGTTTTTGGTGTTGATCTGGCGTTTTGGCTTTCTGTAGGGGGTTTCGGACTATTCTCCAAGCCGATATTGCGCTTAAATATGTAGTTATCAGTTTGGAGATCCGTGTTCAGGTGATCTCAAGGCTGCTTCGAATATCTCCTCCGAGTTGTAAGGAATGAAGCCGTTGAAGAACGCACATCTGAAGAAGCGCGTCATGGCCACCCTGGTTTCCGCCACGGTGGCTTTTGGTGGCGTAACGGTCGTAGCTCCGACCGCTGACGCTGACGAGCGAGTAACTAGCGAATATTCCGCGCTGCCGAGCGACGCTAACAAGGCTGCACTGCAGTACAACAAGGGTGCCAAGCTCAAGGGCCGTATGGACATGCTCCAGACCCAGTACGGTCCGGGCTGGTGCATCGACGCTGCGCTGCCGGGTCCGAGCCTGGATACCCAGTACGAGGTCCGCAAGCTCGACGGTGTTTCCGGTCTTTACGGCTTCAACCTTGTTTCGGGCGGCAGCTTTGATATCCACCCGGACATTGAGAAGGCTTCGATCAGCCTGACCAAGTTGATGCTGGATGATTACTACGCTGGCCGCCACGAAGAGGTCCGTAAGAAGGCCCTGGCCATGCAGGCACTGGTGTCCAACAACCAGGAAGTTCTCGACCAGATCCGTGGTTACATTACTGGCGACATTAAGCCGCGTTGGGCTGCTTATGGTTTCGGCTGGTCCAACAACCCGCCGAAGCTGACCGCCGCAGAGTTTGAGAGCTGGACCGGCTTCAGCATCCGCCGCACCGCCACCGCAACGGTTGGTCAGTCGGATTTCTACCTGGTGAAGAACTCCGCGAAGTTCAACGCGCTGAAGGTGAACCCGGGCGAGTACGTCACCGTCCTTGTTCCGCTGAACTACAACATCTACCAGGATGTTCTCCGCGACCCGACGAAGCAGCGCATCCTCATCATCGCGCAGCCGGGTCTGGACAACTACCAGCCGGACGTGATCCGCGAGACGGTCACCAAGACCGTTTCTCCGCAGGAGACCAAGACCGTGACCTCGACGGTGCAGTCGACCGTCACCGAGACGGAGACTGTGCGTCCGGGTAACGCAACCGTGACCAAGACGGTGGGCGGTACCGCGACGGAGACGCAGTACATCCAGCCGATCGTCGAGAAGACCGTGACTGAGACGCCGGAGGAGCTCACGGTTACCTCCACCCGTCGTCCGGATGTGGTCACCGCAACCGCGAAGACCACGCTGCCGACCAAGGTCGAAACCGAGACGGTGACCGCTCCGCAGAAGACCGTCACCGTTGAGCAGGTTGAGCCGGTGACTGTCACCGAGACCACCACGGCCCGCGCAACTGACACCGTCGAGGGTGCAACCGAGACGGTGACCGTCACCAAGCCGGCCACTACCGTCGTCGAGACCGTGAAGCGGAGCGGTGCCCCGCGCACCGAGACTCAGACGGTGACCGCTGAGCCGTCCACCAAGGTTGTTGAGACCACCGTGGTGAACAAGAACTACAAGACGGTTGAGCGCACCTCCACTGTTGAGCGCTACACCCGCCACTTCACCTACGCTTTCGCCTTCGAGGGCAACGAGAAGTCGCAGATCATCGACGTTGACAAGCTCGGTGACTGGAAGCTCGAGATTATCGACGACTCCAACGGTCTCGTTGATATCCGCAAGGTTGAGCGCGACGGCAAGTACGTCATCGAGATCGTGCCGAAGCGTGAGGGCAAGGGCACCGTTCGTTTCGTCATTACTGACGGCGAGGGCAATCGCCACGAGTACACGGTCAACATCGTCAACGAGAAGACCGAAAAGGTCACCGTCAACGACGTCACCGTGAACAACCACTTCTTCAACGTGGGTGTCTCCAACATCGACCAGACCATCACCGTCCCGGCTGGCTGGGACTACAAGGTTGATGGCCCAGGCGAACTGGTGAAGGTTGAGGGTTCCTCCAACCAGTACAAGCTGAAGGTTGACGATGGGGTGACCAAGGGCCAGATCAAGGTCACCGTCTTTGAGAAGGTCAACGGTAAGCCGACCGGTGCCGAGAACAACTACATCTTCATGATCGACACCACCACTGATGGTTCCACCTACACCCGCGTCATCGGCAACCTCAACTCCTACATCCTCGAAATCGAGGGTGTTGAGGAGAAGCCGGAGATCGTTGAGGGCGCTGACAAGATTGAGAAGATCGAGAAGCGCGGCGACTCCTGGGTTGTCACCCCGAAGAAGGACGCAACCGGCGATGTAGTGATCAAGGCCGTTGACAAGGACGGCAAGACCCACACCTTCAACCTGAAGATCGAGCACGGTACGAACGTTTCCGTGGACAACGTCACCAAGCTGATGGACGAGGGCGACACTGTCACGATCGACTACAAGGACGACACCTCCGATCTGACCAAGGAGATCGTCTCCAAGTCCGGTACCTGGGAGTGGGACGAGCAGAACCCGTGGAAGGTCACGAACGTCACCAACGGCACTCTGGTCTTCAACGTGTACAAGGAGACCGACAACGGTCGCGTCCTGATTGGTACCTACACCATCGTCGCCAAGGTGAAGAGTGACACCAAGTACCCGACCGCCAAGGTCAGCCAGGATGTTCTGGACCGCAACACCGTCACCCTGAATCTCGGCACCCCGGTTAACAAGTTCGAGGTCAAGGAAGGCAAGGATCTCTTCGACAAGGAAGTCGACGAGAACGGCAACTGGAAGGTCCTGCCGAAGGTTGGCACGGACGGCAAGATCGTCATCGTCGAGAAGTTCGGTGATGACGAGCTCGTCGAGTACACCATCAACGTCACTCCGAGCGAGATCAAGGAGGTGCGCAAGAACGTCAAGTCCGGCGCAACCGTCGGTATCACGGGCGACAACCTCAAGGTCACCAAGGGCAAGGATCTGCTCGATGGCGGCGACATCAAGAACAACTCCCTGAAGTTCGTCGACGGCGCCAACGGCGAAGTGGTTGTTGAGGTCCTTAACTCCCGCGGTATCGCGTACCAGCGCTACATCTTCGTCGTGACCCCGCAGGGTGCACGTGAGGAGAAGTTCGAGCTCACGCCGAAGTCCGAGTCCTCGATCACCATGAACTCCTCGGAGTTCACCTACGAGGTCAAGGGCGAGGACGTCATCGACGTCAAGCGCGAGGGCGACACCCTGCTGGTCACGCCGAAGGACGGCAAGACCGGCACCGCCACCGTTGAGATCAAGTCCGGCGACACTGTCGTTGAGCGCTACACCTACACGGTTGTTCCGGGCAAGAACGGTGGCAACACCGCGTCTTCCGACGACTACAAGCTCAGCGTTGACGGCCGCTTCACCATCACCCGCATCAACAACAACCCGATCGAGATCATCGAGGGTGCAGAGTGGGTCGAGCAGCCTGTCGAGGAAGACGGCAAGTGGATCCTCGTGCCGAAGGGCCCGGAGTCCATCGGCAAGACCGTGAAGGTCATCGAGCGCCGCGGTGATGTTGTGGTCCGCCGCTACAACATCGAGGTCCTCCCAGAGGGCAAGCAGCTGAACTTCGAAGAGTTCCGCACTGTTCTGTACAAGAACATCAAGGACTCCGTCGACTTCGGCGAGAAGTACACCTACAAGGTTGTTCACGGCAAGGACCTGGTGACGGTCACCGAACCGGAGCCGGGCAAGCTCGCCATCGAGGCACAGCCTGGCAAGCGTGGTCTGGCACAGATCGAGATCCGCGATCCGGAAGGCAACCTCGTCCGCGTCGTCGATGCTGTCATCCCGGACACCTCGGAAGGCGAGCTTCCGAAGCCACGTCCGTCGATCAAGCCCAACCCGGGCAAGGACGGCAGCTACATCGTTGACTTCGAGGGTGGCTCGAACAACGTTGAGATCAACATCTGCACCGGCGACGGCAGCTGCACCATCGTCCCGAACAACAAGGTTGTGGACAAGGGCAGCCACCTTGAGGTCGATCCGGGCAAGGTTCCCGACGGCAGCAAGCTCGTCGTCGTTCCGATTGAGAACGGCGTCCGCAGCGATAAGCGGGAAGACTACGTCGAGATCGACCTTGGCGTTGACCTCCAGGGCAACAAGACCGAGAAGGGCTCCTCTGAGCTCGACGGCAAGTGCATTGCCTCCATCGTCGGCCTGTCTGCGCCGCTGCTGCTGGCCATCCCGCTGGGTATCCTCTCCCAGGTTCGCATCCCGGGTCTGGAGGGTCTGTCCGCTCAGGTGAACGACGCCATCCGTCAGGCGAATGACCAGATCCAGCGCGGTCTGGGTATCTACAACGAGGACCGTTCTCGCCGCGCAGCTGGCTTCCAGGGTGCGTTCAACGTCGCCAACCCGGAGATGCTGAGCCTCGCCGCTGGTTCCCTCGGCGCAATCACGCTCGGTCTGTTCCTGATCGACGGTGTGCTGCGTGCCTGCGGCCAGGAGGAGATGACCTCGTCCTACAAGATCGGTGAGGCCACCGGTCAGGAATGGATGATGTACGGTTCCTCCGGCAAGAGCTCCAAGGACCAGGCTGAAAAGCCGTCCGAGGAAGCTGGCGCAAAGGACAAGAAGGACGAATCCAAGAAGTAAATCGTTCTGATCCCTGAAAGCCCGAAGCCGACTTGGCTTCGGGCTTTCGGCGTTCTTTGAGGATTTGTTGAACAATTGCTCGGATTGTGGTGAAAATCACCTTGCGGTTTTCTTCCTGAGTACTGTCTAAACGTCCAGTTCAGAGGGTCAGGTTTCTAAGTTTTTGGTGTTGATCTGGCGTTTTGGCTTTCTGTAGGGGGTTTCGGACTATTCTCCAAGCCGATATTGCGCTTAAATATGTAGTTATCAGTTTGGAGATCCGTGTTCAGGTGATCTCAAGGCTGCTTCGAATATCTCCTCCGAGTTGTAAGGAATGAAGCCGTTGAAGAACGCACATTTGAAGAAGCGCGCCATGGCTGCGCTCATTTCGAGCACCCTGATTGCCGGTACCGCAGTGAGTGTTGCGCCTGACGCGTTGGCACTTACCTACACCGGTTCCAGCGCGCAGATCGTCGGTGCTTACCAGTCGCTCAGCGAGCAGGAACTGCGCCAGTTCTACTCTGATGGTTACAAAGACCTCCGTAACCAGCCGTTCGACGTCAACACGTTCGTTCTGCCGAACGAGGTTGCGTCGGGTTGGTGCATCGACTGGGGTATCGACAACCCTTGGAACAATGAGATCGGTGGCTACGAGGTCCGTAAGCTCACCGGTGCCTCCGGCCGTTTCGGCGATGGCCTGGGTATTAACGACGACGTGCGTCTCGCAGCGATCAACGTCACCAAGTCCTTGATCAAGGACTACGAGCAGTACCAGAAGAACCCGTCTTCGAACCTCGTGTACCAGATTCAGACGAAGAACCGCATCCTCCAGGCACTGCTCTCCAACAACCTCGGCTCGCTGAATGAGATCCGTGGCTACTTCCACGAGAACCGCCTGAACAAGTACCTCTTCTCCTCCCTGACCGGCTTCGACATCATCTGGAAGCGTCAGGACGTTCAGGGCGACGGCACCCCGAACTACGTTCTGGTGAAGAACGCGAACTTCCAGACGGTGAAGGAGAACTACACCGAGGGCGAGTACGTCACCGTTCTGGTTCCGAAGAACTACAACCTCAACCTGAACCCGAAGAAGCACTGGACCTTCCAGCGCATCATCACGATCGTGCAGCCGGGCCTGCCGGGCCCGAAGCCGCCACCGCAGAAGGAAACCATCGAGGAGACGACGACGATCCCGCAGGATCCGTCGACCGTAACCACCACCGAGACGCTTCCGGCGCACAAGACCACCACGATGGTCACGGAGAGCCCGCGTACGGTAACCGCCACCTACACCCACCCTGAGGTGACGGTGACGGAGCGCAAGGAACTCCCGACCGCGTACACGACGGTTCGCACGACCCGCCCGCGTCAGACGGTAACCGAAACTGTTAAGGCCACCCCGGTTGTCACGACGACGACCGAGGTCGTGGGCGGCGAGACCGTCACGAAGACGGTTACCGAGACCCCGGCTCCGAAGACTGTTACCTCCACCGTTGAGGGCGAGCCGACCACTGTCACTGAGACGATCAGCGACACCCCGGTCGTCGTGACCAAGCCGGCTACCACGGTTACCGCAACCCACTGGTCCACCCCGACGCGTACCACCGTTGTGGACGTTCCGGGTACGACGGTTACCACCACGAAGACCGAGACTCCGAAGCCGGTCACGACCACCAACACGGTCACTCTCACGGAGAACTACTACACCGAGAAGGTGTACGAGTCCGTTAAGGAAATCCACGAGTACTACTACTTCGCTGGCTTTACCAAGAAGGACAAGTCCAAGGAGATCGAGCTGCCGGGTGGCATTAAGGGCTCCTGGACCTTCGAGGTCACCAAGGGCCGCGACATTGTCATCGTGGAGCGCACCGAGGACGGCAAGCTGATCATCACCCCGAAGCCGGGCTTCGAGGGCGAGGGCGACGTCGAGATCCTCATCACCGATGAGCGCGGCAACCAGTACATCTACCGCGTGAAGGTGTCCGACACCATCACGGTGAAGACCCAGACCAACGTCACGGTCAACAACTTCTTCTACACCCTCAACCCGAACGGCGAGAACCGCGTCAAGATCATCCCGCTGAACCCGGGTGACAAGATTAAGAATCGCGTCTACATCGATGAAAACGGCGTGGAGCACAAGGTTGTGCCAGGCAGCATCAAGGTTGATCCGGACGAGCAGGGCGTGAAGGTTGAGGTCACCGACACCAACCTGCGCGGCCAGGTTGTCGTCACCACGGTCGACGAGAGCGGCAACGAGCGCGAGAACATCGTCACCATCGAGAACACCACCTCGAAGTTCGAGGTTGTTCGCGAGATCCTGAGCACCTCCACGGCGATCGTGGAGCGTCGCGGCGGCACCTTCAAGATCGTCGAAGGCAACGATTTGGTGGACATCACCGAGGGTGACAACGACACCTGGGTCATCACGCCGAAGGATAAGGACCGCGAGGGCAAGGTCGTCGTTGTCTTCACCGACAAGAACGGTGTCGAATACAAGTACACGATTGACATCAAGAAGGATGTCAACTCTGGCCCGGTCATCCGTAACTACGAGATTCAGAGCAACGGCTCGGTCAACATCGAGCGTCGCAGCGAGTGGGACATCAAGGTCATCTCCGGCGATGTCGAGGTCACCGAAGGCCGTGGCAAGCTTGGTGGAGAAGGTGCTGACCAGGACATCTGGACCGTTAAGCCGCGCAATGGCTTCACGGGTGAGGCGATCATCCACATCATCGACAAGAAGACCGGAACCCTGATCGGTGTCTGGAACATCCAGGTCAACCCTGCTCAGGATGTTGATGGCTTCGACTTCAAGGAGAATGAACCCCGCAACATCGTCGACCGCGCGGTTGTGGATCTCACCCTGGGCTACAACGAAGTAAACAGCGATGGGCGGGTTTCGAACCGCTTCACCTTCGACGTTGACCAGAAGTTCGACTCCTTCGACAAGATGCTCGAGCACTACAAGAAGGAATACGACGGCATCATCGACTTCGAGAAGTCGAAGATTGCGGAGGACGGCGACTGGAAGCTCGTGTTCAAGCCGGGTGCAAAGGGCCAGGTCCAGGTTCTCGAGACCGCGCTCAACTTCAAGGACGACGCCAACGGCAAGTACGAGAAGATCACCAAGTTCACCTACAACGTCACCCCGGCTCCGGTCCGCAACCTCGAATACGATGTCACTTCCGACAACGTGCTCGAGCTGGAAGGCACGAACCTTCGTGTTGTCGATGAGAACAAGGACGAGGCCAAGAAGCTCGTTGTTGACGAGAACTCGCTGCCGACCGGTGATACCAAGTCGGTGAAGATCGAGTTCAACCGCAACGCCGACGGCAAGATCGTTCTGGAGAACCTCACGGACGAGGGCTTCGTCTTCGAGCGCTACACCATTAACGTCACCCCGGGCCGCGACGCTGAGGTCAAGCCGCTTGAGCGCGAGATGGCTTGGAACGCAACCGCACGCATTCCGGGCGCGAAGGACGACGATTATGTCGTCACCGAGGGCGAGGACCTTGTCAAGATCGAGCGTGATGAGAAGAACGATCAGTTCATCATCACGGGTCTGCCGGACAAGACTGGTCTGGTCAAGATCCAGGTCAAGGACGCCCGTGGCGTTTGGGCCGAGTACCACCTGAACATGGTCGCTCCGAAGTCGGGCGAGTCCACCTACACCGTCTCCACGAACTCCGAGTTCCGTGCGACCGTTGTCAACGGCAAGAACAGCTTCCTGCTCGTTGAGGGCGGCGAGTTCTTCCAGGAGCCGAAGACCACCGATGGCGAGTGGATCCTCAAGCCAAAGGCTGACGCCGCAGGCAAGTCCGGCGTCGTTGAAGAGCGCGACTCCAACGGTTCTGTGCTGAACCGCTACACGGTGAACGTCGTACAGGGCCGCGTCTCTACCAACCGTCAGCAGCGTTCGGTGATCCCGGTTACCGGCTACACCGACATCCCGCCGATGAAGAATGGCGGTAAGTTCTTCATCACCTCGGGCAGCGAGTACGTGACCACCAGCACGGTGGAAGGCAACTTCCGAGTCACGGCGAAGCCGGACACCGTCGGCCAGGTCATCCGCGTTGAAGAGCGTGACGGCGAAGGCACCGTTCTGCGCACGATCCTGCTGGACATTGTTCCGGTGGACACTGCAGACTCTGGTGTGCTGGTCTCCAACGGCAAGTCCACTGGTACGAACAAGGATCTGCCGGAGATCAAATACACGAACAACCCGACCACCGGCACGATCACCATCACCCTGCCGGATGGTGTGAAGAGCTTCGTTCCGGTTGAGAACGGCGGCAAGGTCAAGAGCGTCAAGGAAAAGGACGGCAAGGTCGTTGTCGAGACCGATCAGGGCGCACCTGGCGACAGCCTGAAGTACGTCCTGGTTGACAAGAATGGCAACCAGTCCTACGTCCGTACCCTGAAGCTCAATGTCAAGGTGACCGGTGAGACCGGAAACCAGACCACCAAGGGCTCCTCTGAGCTCGACGGCACGTGCATCGCCGGCATCGTCGGCATGACCGCGCCGCTGCTGCTGGCTATCCCGCTGGGTATCCTGTCGCAGGTTCAGATCCCGGGCCTAGAGCAGGTCTCCGCCCAGGTCAACGCGGCAATCCGTCAGGCGAACGACCAGATCCAACGCGGTTTGGGCATCCACGACGAGAACCGTGCACAGCGTGCGGCTGGCATCCAGGGTGCGTTCGCTATCGAGAACCCGCAGATGATCGGCCTCGCAGCCGGCGCTCTGGGTGCGATCACCCTCGGCCTCCTGGCAGTCGACGGCGTCATGCGCGCATGTGGTGCAGGTGAGTACACCTCCTCCTACATGGTGGGCAAGGCGACCGGCAACGAGACCCTGATGAAGGGCTCCTCCGACAAGATGCCGGAGTCCAAGGACAAGGGCACCGAAGAGAACAAGCCCGCTGAGGACAAGTAAACCTGCAGTGAGCTAACCCGCTAGGCGAAAGCCCGGCGGGTTTTCTCTTGCGCATTTACTTTGCGACGACCCCACGCACCACCCGGTCAAGCCACCCCAACGCATAGTCATACCCCGTCTGGCCACCCACCTTGAACCCACCGGGGATGTCAGTGAAGCCCAACTTGTAATACGACATGTGCCGCGGCCCGAAATCGCCAGCACGCTGCGCCGACGACACCAGCACTGCGTTCTGGGGATCCTCGTAAGCGGCGCGTAGGCCGGTCACATCCAGCACCTGCCCGCACAACGCCGCCACGGTGCTATGCGCCCAGGCCTGGCGGCCCTCGGTGCCGGTTGGGGTGCGGGGGATCACGCCGAGGCGATGCAGCTGCCAACTGAACTGCTCCACAGCATGGATGGTGCGAAACACTTCGAGGGTGAGATCGAGCCAGGCGGTGGTGTCGTCGTCAAGCAATTGCGCCGCCTGATCGCGCAGAGGCTCAAGCGCCTGGAACAACCACGGCCAGGTCACGCCCTCCTTGGCCAACTCCGGCAGTGCGGCGAGCAGCGCGATGGCGGCTTGTTCGGCTGGGGGAGTGGTGCTGGTGCGCGCTGCGTGCTGCCCGAGGGCGGTGGCGGCGGTGGTGGCTTCGATGATGATTTGGGGGATGAGGGTGGCGTCGATAAGTGAGAGGCCCGATTGCTCAAACGCCTCGCGCACCGGCAGCCCCTGCGCGCGTAAGTCGCGGAAGCGGGCGACGCGGATGCCGGTGATGGCGTTGAAGGGGCCGGGTGTGACATCGCGCATGGCCACATCCGCAAGCGTGCGCAGCGGGCTCGTGGGATCGGTCGCGCACGCCATGTCCGCGCCGTTGCACAGGGAGAGCACCTTGCCCTCCAGGCCGGTAAACGGCGTGGTGCGGGTGCCGGCGAGGCCCTCGAACGCGGGGTTGAGCGTCGTGCCACCGGTCTGCACCGTCTCCCCGTTGCGGCCGCGCACGCCCGCAGGTGGTTCGGCGTAGAGGCGCGAAGGTTGCTGCGGCGCCGGGTCACCCAGCGGCGCGCGGGCGGGGTCGGCGAAGAGAAGGACGGCGGCGATGTCATCCGCACCCACACCCCGCACGCGACCGGCGGCAACCTCCGCTGCTGCATCACCGACCAGGTGGGCGCCCTGGGAGTAGCCGATCAAAATGAACCGGGTGCCGGGGCAATGCCGGGCCACGGTCTCCATCTCCAAGGTGGCCACGTCCCGGCCGTAGCGCACCGACTCCCCATACGTGGCCGCCTCGGTGCCCTCCGGGACGTTGCCCGAGGTACCGAACACGCTGAAGCGGCCCAGCGAGGCCGGGTACTTCACCTGAAACGTGGACACCGTCCGGGCGCCGAAGCGGGTTTGGAGGTCGTCGGCGGGGGAGGAGGTGTCGTCGAAAAGCGACTCGCGCGCGGACGGATGCCACGAATGCGAAAAACCGGACCCCGCCGCCTGAATCACATGCACGGGGTGGCACCGCAACTGCAACGCCTGCGTCTGCGGCGCCGCGAGCGGCACAAGCGCGGCGGCCAGCAGGATGGCTAGGGGGCGTCTCACACCGTCAACTCAGGGTGCAGGTCCTTGAACGCCATCGTGCGACGCTTCCGCAGCGCGAAACACGTAATGGCGATGGACAGGGCCGCGACGAACAACAGGACCGTAAGCGCAGTCCACAGACGCGGGTCATACGACGGCGCACCGAACAGGGCGTAGCGCACCAAATCCACCGAATAGCGCATCGGATCCCACGTGTGCACCCACTGGATAAACCCAGGCTGCACCTCCGGCGGATACAGGCCGTTCGACGCCACCAACTGCAGCGACATCAACGCCATCGTGGCCAAACGGCCAGGCGCCGGGCCCAACGTGGTGTTCAACGCCATAATCGCCGAGATAAACACCCACGACACGAACACCAACACGCCGAACAGCGCCACCGGGTGCTGCGGCTCCACCTTCAGCACACCAACCTGCACCACCCACAGCGCCACAGACTGCGCAAAGCCAATGATCACGGAAGGGATCATCGTGTACAGCATCACGCGGAACGCGCTCACGCCCGAGTCGATGGCGCGGCGGCTAAACGGCTTCATGATCATGTAGGTGATCAGCACACCGAACCATTGCGACAGGGCCAGGAAGAACGGGCTTAAGCCCTTGCCAAAGTAAGTCACGCTGTCGCCCGTGTGCTGCGGGGTCACCGGATCCGCGGCGGCGTGGATCGCCTTGTCCAGGCGTTCGCCTTCCCACTTCGGGGCTTCCTTGGCGCCGTCCGCAAGTTTCATGGAGAGCTCGCCGGTGCCGTCAGAAAGTTTCACCAGGCCGTCGTTCAAATCGCTCAGGCCCACCACCAACTGGTTCGAGCCGGCCGCCAACTTCGAGGTCGCATCCGTCGCCGTATTCGCAGCGACGACCAACTTCGACGTACCGTCCTTCAGCGTCGTAATGCCGGCCAGCAGCGTGCCCGAACCGTCCTGCAGGCGGGCCAGACCCTCCGCAAGAGTGCGGGCACCCGCTACGGCGCTATCCACGCCGCCGCGGTACTGCGCGGTCGGATCAGACAACTGCGTGGCCAACTCGTGCGCACCGGCCTGCAACTGCATCAACTGGCCAACCAGGTCGTTGCCCGGCACCGCCTGCAGCGGACCAGCGTTCAACTGTGCCTTCACGCCACGAGCTTGCGCGGCCAACTCGTTCGAGCCCGGGATAGGGGAGCGGTCCAGATCCGCGATCACGCGGTCCAGGTTCGCATTGACGTCAGCCAACGCCGCCTGCGCCTGGTTCAACGTGCCAGCAAAGCCGGTGAGCTTATCCACGCCACCTGCGATCTTCGTCGCACCGGCACCCAACTGCTGGGTACCCGCCTGCAACTGATCCAGGCCGTTAGAGAGCTTGGAGGCGCCGCCGGATGCGGTGGTGATGCCGTCATTAAGCTGCGCCGCACCGTCCTGCAACTTGGCCACACCGCCGTCGAGCTTGCCCACCGCACCCGGCATCTGCTGCACCTTGTCATTGAGCTGCTGGATACCGTCGTTGAGCTTCGTGCCGCCGTCGTTGAGTTTCTGCGAGCCGTCCTTGGCCTTATTCGCACCGTCGTCGAGCTTGCCCGCGCCATCCGCGGCGTCCTGCACGCCCTGCGACAACGTATTAATGCCGACGAACAGCTGGTCCACCACTTTCTCACCAACCGAGTTCGACACCGCAACCGCGACCGCCTCACCGGCTTTATCACCCAACACCGTCGGGATGAAACCGTTCGTCTCATTCAAGGTGATGTTGATCTTCGCCGAATGTGGATCCTCTGACTTCACGCTGGTCACAGCCTCAGAGAAGTTCGTCGGAATCTCCATACCCAGGTAATACGTGCCGTTAGCAATGCCCTCCTTGGCCTCCTCGGCACTGACCAACTGGAAATCCAACGGACGCTGCTCCAACAGCTCGTCAACCACCTGGTCGCCGTTCTCACCCTCATCCGAGTTCACCAACGCAACCGGCAACTTGTACAAATTGCCCAGTGGATCCCAATACGACCACACAAACAAACCGCCGAACAGCAACGGCAGCAACATGATGGCAACAAGGGCAAGCGGTGGGAGCTTGCCGTTCAAAAACTTCCGGAAATCGGTTCCGATATGCAGGCCGCTCATAGCCCCTCCTCATTGACCGTATTCACCATCACGGGAAGGTGGACCGCGACGCCGCGGAGGTCGCTAAGAAGCAACTTGCGCAACTTCATGTCACGGACCTGATCGATGTCGTCGACAATGAGCAACTTCGCCTCCGGACGCGAAATCAACGCAAGCAACACGCGCAGACGGAAGCGCTCCAGCGGAGTAATGTCGCCGACCTTGGCCAGCAGATCCAGCTCCTCCAACTGCAGCGGCTCCAACCACTTCTCCACGTACGGATGCGCCTTAATCGCCTCCGGGCTGCGCGGGGTGCGCTTGAAGAAACTCTGCGACCACGCAATCTGCTCCCGCACCGCATCCCGCACGCGCACCAGGCGATCGATCGAGTCGATCTCCGGTACGCCCGCCAAGGCGACATCGCGGAAGCGGTCGTGGTGGGTGGTGGGTTCGCTATCAAGCAGAATGGTGCCCTCTGCAGGGCGGAAGCGACCCGCCAGCGCAAGGCTGAGCAGCGTCGAATCAGACTCGCGCGCCGTGTTGAGCAGCGTCAAACCGCGGCCGGCGTCGAACGACTCCGGCTCGTCACCACTGCGCAGCACAAGGCCCTGTACCGACAGGATTGCAGACATTCGGTCCCCTAACCGTAGGGTGGACTATCACTTAACCCGTGATATGGTGCTTCCCAATTCAATCACTGTCAAACCCAGAGTGGGGAGTGCCATGCGCGCAGACGCCCGCAAAAAACGCGACCAAATCATCACGGCCACACTCCAACAGATCCAAACCCGCCCCAGCTCCGAAATCACACTCGAAGGCATCGCCGCCGACGCCGGAGTAGGCATCGCCACCCTCTACCGCCACTTCCCATCGCGCGCATCGCTTTACGACGCCTGCGCCATCGTCTACATCGATGACCTCCAAACCCTCCTCGACGACACCCTCGCCGACTTCCACCGCGACCCCCAAGGCAGCTTCGAACGCTTCGTCTGGGCCATCGTCGACTCCGGCGTCGGCATGCTCGCCACCGCCCTTGCCGCCGAACCCTCCGCTGACGGCCCCCGCATCATCGTCGAACGCCGCGAGACCTTCATGCACAACGTGCAATTGCTTATCGACGAAGCCGTGCCCCACAACATCGTCGCCCCCGGCCAAACCGCGCTGCAGCTCGCCACCGAACTGATCGTGGCCACCCGACCGCTTGCCTCACCCCTGGCCGATCTGCTCCCCGACGTGCGCGATCGCCTCGTCCGCCACCTCATGGCCGGCTGGCGCGCGAACGTATAGGCGTTCGGGAACGGGGCTGGGCCCGGAAGGGACGTGGCGCTAGTCCTCCAGGCGGTGGCGACCTGCGGAATCGTCAGAATCGTCGGCCGAACGTGCTTCGCGGTCGTCCTCGGTAGTGGTGGAGTAGACCAGCGTGGAGGTCCCACCAGCGCCAGCACCGCCAGCACGACCAGCGCCGCCCTCGGCGACCGAGACGAGGTCGAGGTCGGCGGGGGAGTCGTCGCGAAGTTCAGCGATTTTTTCCTTGAGGAAGAACTCCCACGCAGCCCATGCGCTGCCTGCGGCGACGGCGCTGAGCGTCGACCACTTGATCACGGAGCCGATGGTGCCGAGCACGCTGCGGCCTTCGTCCTTCTTCTCCTTGGCGTGGTCTTTAAGGAAGGCGAGTTGGGCGGCGCGCAGGGGAGCGTCGGCGTCGAAGGCGGCGCGGCGGCGGTCGAGGCGCTCGTGGGCCTTGCGGGTGATTTCACCGGCTTCGGCGCGGGCGGCGCCGTAGAGCTCCTGGAGTTGGTCGCGGTCGAATTTGTCGGTGAGGTCGGAGAGGTCGCCGTCTTTAAGCGTGTCGATGAGGGACTGGTAAATGTCGCGCTCGCGTTTGTCGTTTTGGTCGCGGAAGTACTTCAGGCCTTGGTTTGCGAGGGCGTAGGCCATGCCGATGGTCCTGAGGTTCATGTGGGCTCCTTTGTTTAGCGGGTTCAAGTTTTGTTCGATTGGTTCGGTGTCTAGCGTAGCGAAGCCCCCGCAGAACGGCTCCGTACCAAGCGTTACGCAAAAATGAACCAAGCGGTTCAGTGTGCGGTATTTACATTCACGAAAACCAGCCGCATGACCTGCGTAAACGAGCAAAATAGACAACCTTGATTGTGGCGCGGAAACGGGCAACATAAGTTTCAAGTCACCGTTTAACCACGGTGCAACAAGTCCCGATGACAGCCAGCCGAGAGAAAGGTCCGCCATGTTCGAAGCCTCCCCTTCGACCCGGCTTTCCGCCTCGGCACCCATCGACCGCGAGGGCGCTCCGGTGATCCGCCGCCCCCGCCCGAAGCGCCAGCGCACTGCGTTGAGTTTTGAGATCATTCCGCCGCGCCCCTCCGACAGCGTGGCCAAGATGGACGAACTCATTGCGGGCCTGGCCGCCTACAACCCGGATTACGTCTCCGTGACCAGCTCGCGTCGCAGCGAGTGGCTCGAAGGCACTGCCGCGGTGATCTCCCGAATCGCGGAAACCACCGACCTGCGTCCGATCGCTCACCTTGCCTGCACGGCGGGTACGCGCGAGGAGCTCACCGAGTGGATCCGCACGCTTATCGACGCCGGCGTGCGCGGCTTCCTCGCACTCCGCGGCGACCTGCCCGAAACGGGCATGCCGGAGCACCACCTGCAGTACGCCACCGACCTGCTCAACCTCATTGAGGAGGTGCAGGAAGAGGAGGCGTTTCGCCTCGCCGCCGGCAAGCTCGCGCTGTCGGTTGCGTGCTACCCGAAGGGGCATGAGGAGTCGCGAAATTTCGACCATGACCTGGATGTGCTGCTGACTAAGCAGCGCCTGGGTGCCGATTTTGCGATTACGCAGCTTTTCTTCGAGGCGCAGGATTACCTGGACTTTGTCGAGGTGGCACGCCTGGCTGGTGTGCGTATTCCGTTGATTCCGGGGATTATGCCGATGACTTCCCTGAAGCGTGTGCGCCGGATGGGTGAGTTGTCGGGGTTGGAGGTGCCTGAGGTCGTCGAGAAGCAATTGCTCGAAGCTGACGACGAATACGAAACCGGCATGCAACTCACCGCCAAGCTTGCGCGGGAGATTTTGGACGCCGGCACCGGCGGACTCCACGTGTACACCCACAACAACCTGGCCGTCACGCGGGACTTCTTGGACCGCATCGGCATCCAATAGATAAAGGACAAACCATGACCACCTTCCCCAAGGCAACCATCGAGGGTTACCCGCGCATCGGCGCGAACCGCGAGCTGAAGCACGCGCTTGAGAGCTACTGGGCAGGGCGTATCGACGCCGACACGTTCCGCTCCACCGCCCGCGCCCTCCGCGTGAACAACTACAACCATCTGCGCGACCTCGGCCTCACCGAGGATTACGCCATCCCCGCCGACGTCGCCCTCTACGACCAGGTGCTCGAGACCGCGCTGACCGTGGGCCTCGTGCCGGGCGGGGTGGATCTGGACGAGGAGTTCGCGCTCGCCCGCGGCAACGCCACCCGCGTGCCGCTGGAGATGACCAAGTGGTTCGACACCAACTACCACTACCTCGTGCCGGAGATCGAGGCTGGTCAGGAGATTAAGGCCGTGCCGGAGCGCATCCTGCACATCGTCGAGGAAGCCGCCGAGGCCGGCCACAAGGTTCGCCCGTTCCTCGTCGGCCCGGTCACCCTCATTGCGCTGTCCAAGCCTGCCGAGTGGTCGCTGCTGCCAGCGCTTGTCGACGCCTACGCCGAGGTATTTAAGGCCCTCAAGGACGCCGGCGTGGAGTGGATCCAGATTGCCGAGCCGGCCGTGGTCGCCGACCTGTCCACCCCGGACGCCGAGATTGCCAAGTACCTGCGTTCGGCCTGGTCTGATCTGCTCGGCCGCGAGGGTCGCCCGAACGTCTACCTGACCACCCCGTACGGCTCCGCCCGCGAGGCCCTGCCGGTCCTCGGCGAACTCGGCGTGGAAGCACTGCACGTCGACCTTGCCCCGTGGACCCTCGACGCCGACGCCGACTACCCGGAGCGCATCCGCACCACCATCCCGGAGACCACCCACCTCGTCGCCGGCATCATCGACGGCCGCAACGTCTGGGCCGCTAACCTGCGCGAACGCACCGAGGTCCTCGAGTCCCTCGGCCGCCCGGTATCCGTCTCCACCTCCACCTCGCTGCAGCACGTGCCGCACACCCTCAAGGCCGAGCGCAACCTGCCGGTTGAGGTCGCACCGTGGCTGTCGTTTGCTGACGAGAAGCTCGCCGAGATCCAGGCACTTGTCGCCGGCCCGGACGCCGCAGCCGAGGCGTTCGCCCAGTCCGACCGCGCTGTGCGCACCCGTGCAGAATCGACGACGA
Source organism: Corynebacterium sp. HMSC055D05 (assembly GCF_001810365.1). Lineage (NCBI taxonomy): Bacteria > Bacillati > Actinomycetota > Actinomycetes > Mycobacteriales > Corynebacteriaceae > Corynebacterium > Corynebacterium sp. HMSC055D05. Next base: position 86,709 of record NZ_KV801024.1, on the reverse strand, counting down.
TTCACAACCAGGCGGTTGTGGACCGCGTCGCAAAGCTGCCGGAGGGCGAAGTCAAGCGCGAGCCGGCCTTCGAAGAGCGCATCAAGATCCAGCGCGAAGAGCTGAAGCTGCCCACCCTGCCAATCACCACGATCGGCTCCTTCCCGCAGACCCAGGAAATCCGCAAGGCCCGCGCCGACCACCGCGAAGGCTCCCTTTCCGACGCCGACTACAAGGAAGCCCTCAAGGCCGAAATCAAGCAGGTCATCGAACTGCAAGAAGAGATCGGTCTCGACGTCCTCGTCCACGGCGAAGCCGAGCGCAACGACATGGTCCAGTACTTCGCCGAACTCCTCGACGGCTTCGTCGTCACGGAGAACGGCTGGGTCCAGTCCTACGGCTCCCGCTGCACCCGTCCGCCAATCGTCGTCGGCGACGTCTCCCGCCCGAAGGCCCTGTCCGTCGACTGGTCCGCATACGCCCAGTCCCTGTCCGACAAGCCGGTCAAGGGCATGCTCACCGGCCCGGTGACCATCCTGGCCTGGTCCTTCAAGCGCGACGACGTGCCGCTGTCCGTCTCCGCTGACCAGATCGGCGTCGCCCTTGCCGACGAAGTCGCCGACCTCGAGGAAGCCGGCATCAACGTCATCCAGATCGACGAGCCGGCCCTGCGCGAACTGCTGCCACTTCGTGCCGACGACCGCGCCTCCTACCTCGACTGGGCCGTCCGCGCCTTCCGCCTCGTGTCCTTGAACGCGAAGCCGTCGACCCAGATCCACACCCACCTCTGCTACTCGGAGTTCGGCCAGATCATCGACGCCGTCGCCGGCCTCGACGCCGACGTCACCTCCATCGAGGCAGCCCGCTCCAAGATGGAACTGCTGGAAGACATCGACGAGACCTTCCACTCCGAAATCGGCCCCGGCGTGTGGGACATCCACTCCCCGCGCGTGCCGTCCACCGAGGAAATCGCAGGCCTGCTGCGTGCCGCGCTCGAACACGTGCCGACCGAGCGCCTCTGGGTCAACCCGGACTGCGGCCTGAAGACCCGCGGCTACGCCGAAGTCGACCCGTCCCTGCGTAACCTGGTCGCCGCCCGCGACGAGGTCGTCGCCGGCCTGTAGGTTCCGGTCGCGCCGGGGCGTGCTCTGCCGCGCCGGTGCGCCGGTGCCCCGGTGCGCCGGTGCCCCCGCCCCCGCTTCGAGTTTCCAGCGAACTAGTTGTAGCGAACCGCCCGAAAACCGCGATTCGCTGGGTGTAGTTCGCTGGTTTCTTTCGTTTCAGGGGTGCGGCGCGGCGCGCTCTAGGGGAATCGGGATTGGCGTTGCCTTGGACGTTGCTGGGTCGCGGCGACTTGCGGCTCGCCACGCTTGTCTGCCCGTGCTTTCGCCTCCCGTATCCGGCGGACGCATTCCTCCGGATTCCGGAGTATCTCCCGTGTGAAAAATCGGATGACCTCGTATCCCTGCTCACGAATCCAAGTTTCGCGCTTGAGTTGAGAGAGGACGGCATCGTGAGGCTTGTTCTCGAACTTATCGAGGCCATCGATCTCAATAACGAGGTTTCCCCAGATCAGGTCGACTCGGAAATCTGGTCCGATCCACAGTTGCATCTCCACCTCAATACCGTTTTCGTGGAGGATCACACGCAGGAGGGTCTCGTACGGTGACTCTGACCAAGGAGACGCAAGTTCGAGTGCCCGCCGTGCGTTCGCAATCCCTCGTTTTCCCTTGAGACGGGCAATTTTGGCTTGGATGGTCTCCCATCGTCTCCGCTTTTCTTGGAGGGTGCCGAAGCTTAGAAGCCAGTCCATCGCGACCGCGCCCTGACGCACGCCGTGAAACCGCGCGATGTCGATCGCGGTGCGCTCTGGGCTTGTCACCTGTATTTTTCGGTCCGCACCGATGCAGTCGGTCCGGTGGATGCAGTAGACGTCCGATTCAGGGATCCGCATGTGACGGTAACGCAGACCGTCGGGCCAGTCTTTCGTGGATGGTGGCGTACCGTGCGTTTGTGCGAGCTCGATGACTTCCTTGCCGTCCGGGATGGTCCACATGTTCAGTAGGCGGGCGGCCGAGCGACTCACCAACACCGAGCGATGGGCCGATGAACCTGCTGCGTAGCAGCGTAAGTACTCGCGCTCGTACGGCCGCAGCGCGTTCCACGCTTCGAGGCGCACGTATCGACGCGATGCAACTTTTACGCATGCTTCCGCCTCGGCGACCGCCTGGCCGACGAGCAATTGCGTCAACTTTTCCCCAACCATATGACCCCCCGGTTTATGATGCTGGATTAAAAGTATCCGCTGGGGAGCCGATGCACAAGAGCAACGTGCTAGCCGAGGCCTCCGATCGAGTTTCCAGCGAACCAGTCCCAGCGAATCGGCAATTTTCGACGATTCGCTGGGACTGGTTCGCTGGGTTTGCGATCAAAGTCCTGGACCGCCCAGGACAGCCCAGGACAGCCCAGGACAGCCCAGGACGCTCAACCGCCGACCCGGCGAACGCCCTCGGACGATTCCGCGTAGTCTGGTCGGCATGACTCAGAAGACACAAACGATGACGTTGCACACGAACCACGGCGATATCGTGATTGACCTGTTTGGCAACCACGCGCCGAAGACGGTTGAGGTAATCACTGGCCTGGCGACGGGCGAGCAGGAGTACGCCACCAAGAACGCCCAGGGTACGACCGAGGGCCCGTTCTACGACGGTGCGATTTTCCACCGCATCATCCCGGGTTTCATGATCCAGGGCGGCGACCCGACCGGCACCGGCACGGGCGGCCCGGGTTTCCAGTTCGCGGATGAGTTCCATCCGGAGCTGCAGTTTGATCGTCCGTATCTGCTGGCTATGGCGAATGCGGGCCCAGGTACGAACGGTTCCCAGTTCTTCATCACCGTGGACGCCACCCCGTGGCTGAACAACCGCCACACCATTTTCGGCGAGGTCACGGATGAGGCGTCGAAGAAGGTTGTCGACGAGATCGCGAACGTTCAGACCGGTCGCATGGACCGTCCGGTTGAGGACGTTGTGATCAACTCGGTCGAGGTCAAGTAAGAAGACACGCCTCGATCAGCCCTCGCCAGTTGGCGGGGGCTTTTTCGTGCCCAAAGTACGCTGAGGGCCATGTTCCCCAATGCCATGAAGAACACGTTGAAGAATGCTCCGGCCACCTCCGTTATTGCTGCGTTGTGCACGTTGGTGTTTGTGGTGACGGCGGTGCAGTCGAGAAGTGTGATGGACGTGATTTGGGATTCGCCGGTGGGGGAGCAGATGATTCTGTTCGGCCCGTTGGTGTACGACTGGGGTTATTTGCGCACGTTGAGCGCGGGCTTTCTGCACCTGGACATTACGCATCTTGCGTTGAACATGTTCATGTTGGTGTTCATTGGCGCGGAGGTGGAGCGCTTTGTGGGGTCGGGTCCGTTTGCGGTGGCGTATTGCGCGGGGGTGCTGTGGTCGTCGATTAGCGTGCTTGCGTTTAATTTCACAACGCCGACGGCGGGCGCGTCGGGGGCGTTGTACATGCTGATGGCGGTGCTCATCGCAGTTGCTTATCGACGATCAACCGACCTGCGCGCCCCGCTCACCCTGGTAGCGGTGAACGTGGCGTATTCGCTGATGTCGCCGACGGTGTCGCTGTGGGGGCACCTGGGTGGGCTGGTCGCGGGTGCGGTGATGGGGTGGTGGCTGACCTCGCCGAATGTGCGCACGCGGTGGGTGGCGGCGTGTTCGGCGTTGGTGGCTGCGGTGCCGGTGGTGTGGCTGCTCACGGTGCCGTCGACGATCCCTGTGTACTAACCGGAGTTATCCACAAGCGTTATCCACAATGTGGAGAACTACACGCGTGTGTTTTCTCGAACGACACGTCGAACAGCGAAAACGACACGCCGAAATTACCTGGTGTTTTCGAATAATCCCCAGCACATCCACGGTGCCTGTGGAGTTGTGCACAGAGTTATCCACAGGTGTGGATAGTTGTGTTCGAATAGCTGGAGAGCAGTGTCGCTGCTGTTGGCTAGGATCAGAGCCAAAAGAAAGAAGGTGATTCTCATGAAGCTGAAAGTGCGCCGCTTTACCAATGCAGAGCTGCGAGCACGCCAACGCGATTTGCGTGCGAAGTTGACTGAATCCTTGGGGGTTGCGTTGCCATCTGATGACGTGCTGAAGGAGCTTGCCTGGTCAGGCGGGTTCACCTACGAGCAGCGAGACATCTACGACGAGTTGCGCAGGGTGGAGTCACTTCTCGGGGAGCGTTAAGCGTGGAGAAAGAGGCTGTAGAGTTCCTGCAGCAGGCACTCGACTTGGCGCTTGATGTATTGCCAGTCGCGTCCATTCGCGACGTTCGGTGCAACGCCGAATCCAATACGGATGAAGATCGCGTTGTCGGTAGTTTTCAACTGCCACTTGTTTACGGATCTGGACAGTCTGACCAGGGGGTTTCGAAATCTGATTACAGTGCGATCTATCAGGTTTTTATCGAATATGAGCTCGCGATCGGTTCAGGCGAACAGTATTTGGCCGTCGATCGAAGCAAGTTCGAGATCCGCGTCCGCACTTCACCTGGTATCAGGTTCGAGTATGAACGCGGATATACCTCTGCCCCTACGGCGCATATTCACTCTTCGGGGATCTCCGGGTTGTTAAGTGTTGCCCTTATGGCGAACTTCGAGGGAACAAAGGCCAAGGACAGGCGCAAAGGCGACCTACAAGCCCTGCATTTTCCCGTAGGAGGGCGACGGTTCCGTCCTTCACTGGAGGACTTCTTATATTTCGTTGTCCGCGAATGTGGCTTCCGAGGAAAACCTGGGTGGGAGAGCAAATTGCTGCAGTCGCGAGAGGGGTGGCTGGACAAGCAGCTCCGCGCTGCGGTTCGGGATCATCCTGCGGAGGCAGCGGAGGCGCTTCGAGACCTCGGCTACAACGTGGAGCCGCCTTCTGGTGGCGACGTGGAGAAGCGTAGAAAACGTACTTGGTAGCCACCGTCGACGCTGCATACGAATGTTTCGCCAACCCGTTCGTACGGAAGTACCTACGCTGGGCGGGGTACACGACAACAACAGCGAACTGAGGAGTGAGCATGGCTGAGAAGAGTAAGGCGGAGGAGATCGTCGCTAAGGGCGAGCGTCCTGCGGGCAAGGGCCGTACCACTGAGTTGAGTGGTCAGCCGGTTGCGTCGGAGAACATTTCGGTGACGCAGGGTCGTCAGGGGGCGAATGTGCTTAACGACGTCCACCTGATCGAGAAGTTAGCCCACTTCAACAGGGAAAACGTTCCGGAGCGTATCCCGCACGCGAAGGGCCACGGCGCGTTTGGCGAGCTGCACATCACGGAGGATGTGTCGCAGTACACGAAGGCGAAGCTGTTCCAGCCTGGCACCGTTACGCCGATGGCGGCGCGTTTTTCCACGGTCGCGGGTGAGGCTGGCTCGCCGGATACCTGGCGTGACGTGCACGGTTTCGCGCTGCGTTTTTACACGGAGGACGGCAACTACGACATCGTGGGCAACAACACCCCGACGTTCTTCCTGCGCGACGGCATGAAGTTCCCGGATTTTATTCACTCGCAGAAGCGTCAGCCGAACTCGGGCTTGCGTGACGACGAGATGCAGTGGGACTTCTGGACCCGCACCCCGGAGTCCGCACACCAGGTGACCTACCTCCTGGGCGACCGCGGCACCCCGAAGACGTCGCGCCACCAGGATGGTTTCGGCTCCCACACCTTCCAGTGGATCAACGAGGAAGGCACGCCGGTGTGGGTGAAGTACCACTTCAAGACTCGTCAGGGTTGGGAGTGCTTCACCGACGAGGAGGCCACGGAGAAGGCCGGTACCGATCCGGATTTCCAGCGTGCGGACCTGTTCAACGCGATTGCAGAGGGCGACTACCCGATCTGGGACGTCAAGGTGCAGATCATGCCGTTCGAGGAGGCGAAGGATTACCGCTTCAACCCCTTCGACCTGACTAAGACCTGGTCGCAGAAGGATTACCCGCTGATCCCGGTTGGCTACTTTGTGCTGAACCGCAACCCGAAGAACTACCACGCGCAGATCGAGCAGCTTGCGCTTGATCCGGCGAACTTGGTGCCGGGTGTGGGTCTGTCGCCGGACCGTATGCTGCAGGCGCGTGTGTTTGCCTACTCGGATCAGCAGCGTTACCGCATCGGTACGAACTACAAGGACCTGCCGGTCAACCGCCCGATCAACGAGGTGAACACCTACGCTGAGCGTGGTTCCATGGCGTACTTCTTCAACGAGGAGAACGAGCCGAACTACTCGCCGAACCGCACCGACAAGGGCGCCGGCTACTTGGACAACGGCGAGGATTCCTCCTCCAACTTCACCGATTACGGCCAGGCGGAGAACCTCTACGTCAACCCGGATCCGGAGGGTACTGACCTTGTGCGTGCTGCGTACGTCAAGCACGCGGAGGACGACGACTTCGGCCAGGCTGGCACGCTCTACCGCGACGTGTTCGACGACGGGGAGAAGGAGCGCTTCGTTCACAACATCACCAACAAGATGATGGCGATTAAGAACAAGGACGTCGAGGAGCGCGTTTACGAGTACTGGGGCAAGGTCGACGCGGACCTTGAGACCAGGGTTCGTGAGTCGCTGGCGAAGAAGCGCGCGGCACAGAACAACTAGCGCAAGATAAAGACCGTTGAGTCAGCAGACTCAACGGTCTTTTTCAGCTTCGCGGTTTTAGAAGGGTTTAGAAGGTACCGCGGACCTGGCGACCGAAGTCAGAGGTGGTTGCGTCGAGGGAGGACACCTTCTGGTCGTTGTACAGGGAGGTGTCGCCTGCGAGGCGGCCGGTCTGGGTGACGGTCAGGGTGTTGTGGAGACGGCCTTCCTTGGTGTTGCCGTCGCCGAAGGAGAAGCCGGCGAGCAGCATGTCGTCGCCAGCGTTGACCGGGTTGGACAGGGTGACCTCGAAGACGCGGACGTTGCGGTCGAAGTCGTAGCCAAGGTCACGGACGTGGGAGCCGTTGTAGCGGGTGGTGGTGATGAGACGGTCGACGCCCTCCGGGCCGGCGAAGGTGCCGACCTCAACGCGGAAGGTGACGGCCGGGAACTCGCCCCAGTAGCGCTTGTCGCCAACGTTCTTCACGCGCAGCGCGACGGAGCCTGCGAAGCCGGAAGCCTTCCAGGTGGAGGTGGTGAAGTGCGGCTGCAGGTCGAGCTCGCGCACAGCGTTCTCTTCTGCTTCGATGACCTCTTCAACCTCACCGGTGTTGGTCTCTTCGACCTCGTCGATGATGTTGGTGCCCTCGTCGGTGATGTCGTTGTTGGTGACGTCTGCTGCCTTGTCGTCCTCAACCTTGTCAACGTCATCGAGGTTCGCGCCGGTCTCGATCTTCTTGACGTCCTCGTTGTACGCCGGGTTCGGGTTGTCCACCGGGGTGGTCACCTGTGCGCCCTTGTTCGGTGCCCAGGAGCCGGCCGGGGTGGCGTAGTTCTTGACACGCACCTCGTTCTTGACCGGCATATTGGCGATCCAGGCGGTCGGGGTGGCCCAGGTGCCGTTCGGGCGGCAGCGCTGCTGGGTACCGGTCATGGTGACGGTGCGGAAGCCGTAGGTGGCCTCGCCGGTGTTGCCTGCCGGCACCTCGTACGGGCCGATCTGCTGGCCGACGGACCAGCTCAGGGAGCCGGAGACGTCCCAGCCGAGGGACTTGGCCAGGGAGTAGCCGATGTTGCCCTGCAGGCCGTCCTTGGAGCCAGAGCCACCGAGCGTGATCGTCTCGGTCTTAGAACCGTTGACGGACGCGGAGATGGACTGGGTACGGGACAGGTCCTGGGACAGCGGGATGGCCTTGTCGGACAGGTTGGTGGTGGAGATGGTGCCCACCGGCAGGAAGTTGTCCTTCACCTTGTACACGACGGTGCGGTAGTCCTCGGTGGAGTTGCAGACCGGACGTGGGTTGAGGACGTTGGCCTTCAGGTGGTCAGAACCACGGTAGGTGTGGATGATCGGCAGAGCATCGTTGGTTGCCGGAGTCTCCGGATAGGACTCTTCAAGGGTTTGAGCGGTTGCGGTGACTGCGGAGCCGGCGATGGCGACGGCTGCGAGTGCTGCAACGGCGGAACGGATTGCGCGCACGGGCGGTCCTTTCTCGGTGACTTTTCCTTTGAAAACGTTGAGGTGAGATTTAACTCTCACTGATAAAGTGATAATCGAGTGCACAGGTTTGTGCAGAAAACTGTTGTAGAATTCACCGAATCCGGGGGTAAACGAAACAAACGGGGCGCCGCGGAAACACTCCGCGACGCCCCGTTTAAGCAGGGAAAACCGGTTTAGCGCCAACCCATGGTCATCAGCAGACCGAGGATCATGCCGGTAAAGCCGATGGCGTAGTTCCACGGGCCGAGTTCGGCGAGGAACTGAATTTGGTCACCGGCGAGGTAGTACAGGATCAGCCACGCCAGACCGAGAATCATGAGGCCGAACATGATGACCTTGTACCACACTGGGGTGCCACCGGTGTTGACCTTGACAGGGGTACGGGACACGCCGGTGGAGGTGCTGCTGACCGGGCGGACCGGGTCCTTGGTTACTTTCGCTTTAGGCATCGTTGTCTCCGTTGCTTTCTGGGGTTACAGGCCGAGCCTGCGTTCCATGTTGCGTACCGCGTTTGCCGCGTTTACAGCGTTCTGGGGTGAAACTGTATCAGCCTCACCTGCAGCTGCGTTATTTTGCGGCAGCAAGGCGCCGGCGTCGAACTTCCACAGGTTGTAGTTGATGGCCTGGTCTTTGCGGATCAGGTCGCCGGCGGGGATTTCTTGGTGGCCGATCTGCCCGGCGTCGACAAGCGCGCCGGTGGGCACGGTGGGCCCGGCGACCATGCGGCCGCTCCAGCCGGCGTCGCGCAGCACGCGCTCAGCGTCCGACGGCTCGAGGTGCGTGATCTTCGGCATCTTCATCAGCATGCCGTTGGAAATGCGCAGCTCAATGGTGGTGCCGGTGGGCACGTCGGTGTTTTCACCGGCGACGGCGAGCACTTCACCCTCGGGACGCTCGGAGTCCACCTTGGTCACAGTGGCGCGCAGTTGCAGCGACGACAGGGTCGCGGTGGCTTGCTCCACGTTCAGCCCCACCAGCGACGGCACCTGGACCATGTCGGGGCCGGAGGAGACGGTGATCGCGATGCGCGAGCCCTTGGCAATCTGGGTACCGCCAGCGGGTTGCTGGCCCAGGATGATGCCTTCTTCGATGTTGTCGCTGGATTCGCGGCGCACGTTCGGGTTGAGCTCGAGGCCCGCCTTCTCCAGCTCCTCGATCGCTTCGTCCGTGGTCAGGTTGGTCACGTCCGGCACGTCCGTCATCTCCTTGCCGGAGGAGACGGTCAGTTTCACCACCGTGCCCTGCTTCAGTTCGGAGCCGGCGGCCGGGTTGGTTGCGATGACGTCGCCACGTTTGATGTCCGGGCTCGGCTCGTCCATGACGGAGACCTGGAAGCCGAGGCGTTCGAGTTCCTGGACGGCTTCGTTGCGCGGCTTGCCGGTCAGATCGGGGATCTGCACCATCTTTTCCTGCGTGATGGCGGGTTTGTTGCCTTCGGAGAAGTAGTCGTAGGCAAACCAGGACACTGCGCCGACGAGCACCAGGCTCAGCAGCGCGGCGATCCACTTCAGTGTGTTCGAGGAGGTCTTCTCGTTGGCGGCGCGGTGGTCGGCGTAGCGGGTGTGCTGTGCGGCCTCTGGAGCCATTGCTTCTCTGCGACGCGGAGCCGGCCCACTCACCGCATCCCCAACCACAACCGTGTTGTCCACAGCGTGCGCGCCCGCGTCGTGCTCGGCGGCGGACAGGTGGTTACGCGCAGCGGTGGTGACGTTGCCGTGCTCAAGGAGCTGCAGGTCTTCGCCCATTTCGGTGGCGGTCTGGTACCGGTCCGCCGGGTGCTTCGCCATCGCGGTGAGGATAACGGAATCCACGTTGACGGCCTCGTTGTCCGTCAGCGGGTTCGGGATCCGCTCGGACGGCGGCACCGGGTCTTCCTGCACGTGCTGGTAGGCGACGGCGAAGGGAGATTCGCCCTCAAAGGGCGGCACACCGGTGACGGTTTCGTACATGACGCAGCTGAGCGCGTAGATGTCACTGCGTGCGTCGGCAGGTTTGCCGCGGGCTTGCTCGGGGGAGAGGTACTGAGCGGTGCCGATCACCGCGGAGGTTTGCGTCATGGCGGAGGTGGAATCGTCCAACGCGCGCGCGATGCCGAAATCCATCACCTTCACCGAACCGGTGTTGGTGACCATGATGTTGGCGGGTTTGATGTCGCGGTGGATGATGCCAGCGTCGTGGCTGGCCTGCAGCGCGCGGGTGACCGGCAGCAGCAGCTTCGCCGCACGCTCGGGCGTAAGCGGACCTTCGTTGCGCACGATGTCGCGCAGGTTCATGCCGTTGACGCGCTCCATGACGATGTAGGGCACGTCCACACCGGAGGTTTCCACCGACCCGGTGTCGTAGACCGCCACGATGTTCTCGTGGTTCAGCCGCGCCGAGTTTTGGGCTTCGCGGCGGAAGCGCTCGCGGAAGTTCTCGTCGCGCGCCATGTCGATCTTCAGCATCTTCACGGCGACGTCACGCCCAAGCGCGACGTCAGTGGCGGCATATACGTCTGACATGCCGCCGGTGCCGATGATGTTGCCGAGTTCATATCGGTCCGCGATCAGCATTTACCTGCCACCTCCGAACAAGTTTTCAAGGTCTGGCAATTCTATCCCAGGCGCCGGCGCATTCGTCTCCTGCGTCGGGGCTGGTGCCACGCTGGTTGCCGGTGCCGACGTGGGGGCTTGCTCTGCCGAGGTCGGCGCGGTTGTTTCGGGTGCCTCGTCGTCCCGCGTCGGTTCGTGTTGCTCAGGTGGCTCGACGAAGCTCACGGTGCCGGGCGCGTGCGTCTCGGTGACCGTGGTGCGCTCGTGGTGCGTGGTGGTAGCCACGGTTTCCGTCTCGGGCTCCTCTTCCTCCACTGCGGTTTGGGTGGCCACGGTCGGAGTCGTGGTCGGGGTGGAGCCGCCGGTGAAACGGTCGAACACGCCTGCGGTGTACGCCCAAGCTGCGATCACACCGACAAGCGCGAGCCCGAGCAGCGTAGCGACGACCGGACCAGCCGCCGATTTCTTCTGCGGCGCCGGCGCAGCCGGGGTGGGTTGTGGTGCCGGGTCGGCGGGTCGTCGAGAAGCAACGGCTCGCGCTGCGGACGGCGGGTACGCGCCGGCGGGACGGGCAGTGCGTTCGCTGGCAACGTTGGCCAACATCTGAGTCGACGCGGTGGCGGACGGCTCCATGGCCACCACCTGCGTGTTCCCACCAGGCTGGGCGGGACGCAGGCCTTGGCGGACCTGGGCGATGGCGAGCTGGAACTCGTTGCCGTCACGGAAGCGCTGACCGGGGGTCTTGCGCAGGGCGATCTCGATGAGTTCACGCGCCGGGGCAGACACCGAAATCGGCAGCGCAGGCGGCTCGGCGGAGACGTGGGCGAGCGCCACCGACACCGAAGAATCGCCGGTGAACGGGCGCTTGCCGGAGAGCATCTCGTAGCCCACCACACCCAGCGAATACACGTCGGAGGCAGACGTCACCTTCATGCCCTGAGCCTGCTCCGGGGAGACGTACTGGGCAGTACCCACCACCATGCCGGTACGCGTCAGCGGCACCGCGGCTGCCGCCTTGGCAATGCCGAAGTCCGTGATCTTGATCTGCCCGTTCTGGGTGATCATCAGGTTGCCCGGCTTAATGTCGCGGTGCACCAGACCCATGCGGTGAATCACCGCCAAACCGTGCGCGGCCTGCTCAAGCACATCCAGCGCGACCGCCTCATCCAACTGGCCCTCGCGGGCGATGAGGTCCGCCAGCGACTCGCCGCGGATGTACTCCATGATGATGAAGCAGACGGTGAAGCCCGCGTCGGTGTCTGCCTCGCGGTAGTCGTAGGTGGCCACCACGTTGTCGGAGTTGATGCCCTGGGCGCTCAACGCCTCGTTGCGGAAGCGGGCGAGGAACTCCGCGTTGGAGCTGAACTCGGGGCGCAGCACCTTGATGGCCACCTCGCGCTCGTTGGCCAGGTCGTCTGCCAGCCACACGGTGGACATGCCGCCGTGGCCGATGATCCACTGCAGCTGGTAGCCGTCGCCGACGAGCTGTTGCAGGTCCTCGCGGTTTTCGGTGTTCATCTACTGTGCTCCTTCCACGGGTGCGGGGGCGGCGGGTGCTGCGCGCAGCACGGCGCGTCCGATCGGCCCGGCGACTTGGCCGCCGTAGGCTGCCTCGCCCATGTTGCCACCGTTTTTCACCACCACGGCAACGGCGACGTCCTTGGCCGGGTCGAAGGCGACGTACCACACGTGCGGGGCGGCGCCTTCGGCGTGCTCGGCCGTGCCGGTCTTGGAGGCGAATCCGTTGCCGTCGTAGCCGAAGGTCCACCGCTCGGACGCGAACATCAAGTCCGTGATCGTCGCGGCTTCCTCTTCCGTTACGGCCTCGTTGAGTTCCACCGGCTCGGTTTCGTGCAGGACCTTGCCGTCGGCGTTGCGCACTTGCCGCACCACGTGCGGTTCCATGCGCTTGCCCTTATTTGCGATGGTCGCAGACATCATCGCCGCCTGCAGCGCGGTCATGGTCACGTCGCGCTGACCGATGGTGGACTGCGCCAGCTCGGCGCCGCCGGGCAGATCGCCCAGCGAGCCGGCGGCATTCGGCAGGCCCAGGTTGTAGCGCTCGCCCACGCCGAAGCGGGCGGCGGCGTCGCGCAGCGCATCCGGGCCCATGGCGAGGCCCATCTGCACGAACGCGGTGTTGCAGGACAGGGCGAACGCGGTGCGCAGCGGCACCTGCCCGCCGCCGGCGCAGGGCTGGCCGCCGTCGTTGGTCAGCGGGATGTTGTCCGTGCCCGGCAGGATGATTTGCGTGTCGCCGGTCAGCGGCGACTCTGGCGTGTAACCGTTGCGCAGGCCAGCGGCAGTCGTGATGATCTTGAAGATCGATCCCGGAGGCAGCTGCTCCTGCGTTGCGTGGTTGAGCAGCGGGCGGCCCGGGTCGTTGTTCACGCGCGCCCACGTGTCGCCGGCAGTAGCAGGGTTGGCGATCTCGTTCGGGTCGTAGCTCGGTGTCGAAGCCATAGCGAGCACCTCGCCCGTCGACGGCCGCAGCGCCACCACAGCACCATTGTAACCAGGCTGCGCAAGCTGGTCGAATGCGAGCGCCTGCAGGTTCGGGTCGATGGTTAACTCGACATCGTCGCCCTTCTTCGAATCCTCGAGCCCGGTGCGCAGGAAGCGTGACGACGACCCACCCTCACCCGTGAGCTCCCCATTGAGCCCCGCCTCAAGCTGGGCGGTGCCGTACTGGTCGGACACGTAGCCGACCACCGGGGCGAAGGACCACGGCATGTTCGGGTAGGTGCGCTGGAAGTAGCCGGTCTGTTCGTTCTTGAACGACTCTGCAAGCGTCAGATCTCCGGCCTTGATGTTGCCGCGGTTGATCTGCTTGAGCTCCATCACCGTGCGGGAATTGCGCGGGTCCTGGGCATATTCGTCTTCACGCATGGTTTGGATGATGGTGAAGTTCACAAGCAGCGCGGTAATCAGCAGCAGGGAGACGACGGCGCCGTAACGGATCGACTTGTTCATCGGGCACCCACCACCTGGCGTCGCTGTGTGCTTTCGTCGTACTCCGCCGGGCGGTTCGCGCTGCTAGAGATGCGCAGCAGCAGGCCGAGCAGGATGTAGTTCGCCATCACCGACGAACCACCGGCAGACATAAACGGCGTGGTCAGGCCTGTCATCGGCATCATGGAAGACACGCCACCGGCGACGACGAAGATCTGGATCGCAGTCGTCAGCGCAAGGCCCGCAGCCAGCAGTTTGCCGTAGGAGTCGCGCACCTGCATCGCCGTGCGGAATCCGCGGGTGATGAAGATGGCGAACAGACACAGCACGGCAGCGATACCGACCAAGCCGAGCTCTTCGCCGATCGCGGCGAGGATGTAGTCGGAGTGCGCCACCGGCACGAGTTCCGGGTGGCCATAGCCCAAACCGGTGCCGGTCATACCGCCCCAGCTCAGGCCGATCAGGGCGTTGGCGGGCTGGTTGCCAATGCCCTCAAAGTCTGCGAACGGGTCGATGAAGTTGGCCACGCGCTCCTGAATCTTCCCGCTCACCTGGTACACCGCGTAGCCACCGACGGCCACGAGGGCCAAGCCGATGGCCAGCCAGGAGATGCGGTCGGTGGCGAAGTACACCATGCCCAGCACGGTGGCGAACAAGAGCAGCGCCGGGCCGAAGTCGTTGGATGCCGCCATGATCAAAATGGCAATCGCCCACACCATCAGAATCGGCGCAAGGTCGCGCACACGCGGCAACGTCAACCCCAGGAACCTGCGACCCGCCACCGTAAACAGGGCGCGTTTCTGCGCCAACAGTTGGGCAAAGAAGATCAGCAGCAGGATCTTGGAAAACTCACCCGGCTGGATAGAAAACGGACCAAGCCATAGCCAGATGCGGGCATCCGCGTGGCCTTCCGGCTGCGGCCACACCAGTGGCAGCGCCAGGAAAATCAGGCCAACCAGGCCTAGCAGGTACGAGTACCGCGACAGCGCTTGGTGCTCGCGCACGACGAGCAGGGTGAGCACCATCAGCCCCACGCCGACGAGCGACCACATCATCTGCCGCTCTGCCAAAGGCCCGTATCCAGGGCGTTCGGCGAGGTCAAGCCGGTAAATCACCACCAGTCCGATCGCATTGAGCAGCGCCACCATCGGCAGCAATACCTGATCCGCGTGTGGCGCAAGAAACGCCAGCGACAGGTGCGCGATCGCGTACACGCCGATGAACCCGCCCACGAGGTACAGCATTTCGGTGGACAGGGTGCGCCCCTGGCTGGTCTCCAGCCCGAACAGCATGAGCAGCAGCAGGCCGGTGGCGAACAGGAGCAGCAGCAGTTCGCGGCTACGTGCAGTCAGCCTGCTCATTGAACCTCCCGGCACTTGTTGTCCTCGGGCTTTTGCTTATCCACACAACCCGGCAAGGCATCATCCGCCAAGTCCTTCAACCGGCCAAGCACTTCGTCGTACGTGCCGGTAAAGCCCTCGTCGACAATTGCTTCGCGCTCTTCCTGCGGCAGGTCATCGACGCTAAACAGGTGGCAGTCCTCCGGCGTAGAGTTCGCCGAAATCACACGCAGATCGCCGTCCTTGCTCAGGCAGGCGTGCTGGATGCGCTCGACCTTCTCTGCGGCGAATGGGTTGCTGCGCGAGGTATGTTCCACGACGAACTGCCTGTCGTCGTTTACTGTCAGCGCGTACTCGTCCACAATGCGGGACTTCGACCACACCGCACCGCCAACAACCAGCGTCAACAGCAGCACAAGCGTGGCGACGACCCACGGCCACACCGAGCTCGGCTGCTTAGCCTTCGCGGTTGCTGAGTGGGACTCCTCGTCGGAGTCGGCGGAATCCGACTCCTGCGTCTTCGCCCGGTTGTGGTCCGGGGCGATCGTCTCCGACTTGCGCAGCAGCGCCGCGGCCCGGCTCGCGGAGGAGTCCGGGTGTGTCTGTTCCACAGCCGGCACCAACGCGCCGGCCTTCACTGCGGCGGGTGTTTCGGGGACGTCCGCGTCGTCGTCAACCTCGACGACCTCGGCCACCACTACGGTGACGTTGTCCGGGCCACCGGAACGCAACGCCAACTCAATCAGGCGCTGCGCTGCCATCTCAGGCGTGCCGTCGCCGAGCGCGATCTCGATCGTCTCGCGCGTCACCGGATCCGACAACCCGTCGGAGCACAACAACACACGATCGCCCGGCTTGACCTTGACGAGCTCCAGGTGGGGCTCGACCTCGCGGCCCGTGTACGCCTTGAGAATCAGGGATTTCTGCGGGTGGCTGGACACGTCCTCGGCGGCGAGCTTGCCTTCGTCGACAAGCGACTGCACGAATGTGTCGTCCACCGTGAGCTGCGTAAGTTTTCCGTCGCGCAGCAAATAGCCGCGCGAATCACCCACGTGAATCAGACCGAACTGCTGGCCATTGAACATCAGCGCCGTCAGCGTTGTACCCATGCCAGCCTGCTCAGGATGCGCATCCACAGACTCCGCGATGGACGCATTCGCATCCTCCGCAGCCGCACCCAGCAACGCCAACATGTCGGCATCCTTCGGGTCGCGGTCGAGGTGCTCCATGTGCTCCACCATCAACTGGGAAGCAACCTCACCAGCAGCGTGGCCGCCCATGCCATCCGCAAGCACCAACAAGTGCGGACCCGCATACGCCGAATCCTCGTTATTGGTCCTGACCAAGCCGCGATCGGACGCGGCGACGAAATCTAGCGCGAGCTTCACGGCATTAGCCTCACAATCGTGCGTCCCATCTTCATATCCATGCCCACGGTCACCCGCTCAGGCTGATCAATTCGCACCCCATTGACAAAGGTGCCGTTGCGCGAATCCAAGTCCTCCACAAACCAGTCACTGCCACGCCGGAACAGGCGCGCATGGCGTGACGACGCATAATCGTCACCCAGCTGGAAGTCATTGTCTCCAGCCCTACCAACAGTGAACTCCTCCAAGCTGGCAATCTCCATGTGGGAGCCTTGCAACGGGCCCGCAACAACCGCAAGAGTGCGCGCCTTTTCCCTCGGCGCAGGCGAAGAAGCCACCGCTTGGCGACGAACCGCCCCACCCGCCGAGACAACATCCTTACGCTGCGTCCACATCACCAGCAGGATGAAGACCCACAACAGCGCCAACAAACCAAAACGCGCGCTGAGGATAATTGTGGAATCCATCTCAAACCTTCCGGTGCTTTACGGCTGGAAATATTCAGTACTCGGGTGCGACACCGAATCCGTGAAGTCCGGCTCATTCGCATTCATCGGCACCTCATCCTGGCCGCCAACAATACGAACCTCGATGTTGGAATGGCCCAGCGTAATCACGTCGCCATCCGCCAGCATCCAGTTATCCACCGGCTCATCATTGACCGTCGTGCCGTTCGTGGACTGCAAATCCACCAACACCGCAACCTGGCCATCCCAGGTGATCTCAGCGTGCTGACGCGACACACCCGTATCCGGCAGACGGAAATCAGAATCATTCGAACGGCCCAAAATGTTGGACCCCTCGTGCACCAAGTACGTACGCGAAGAGCCATCCTGCAGCAGCAGGCTCACCGTGGCATTCTGCCCATTCGACTCGCCACCGTTTGCAGGATTGGCGGCATTCGGTTCGGACATTGCATCCTCCTTACTCTCCGAGCTCAAGGCACGAGCACGCTTTTTCGGCTCCGCCACAATGGCGTCGAATCCACTCACCACATCCGGCATCGTGTCGATATACGACGACACACGGAGCTGACCCGTCCTCAAACCCGACTCCTCAGCGATACGCACAACAACCGGCCCATCCAAGAACCACTGCTTATTACGCACGTACCGCATGAGCTGATCGGCGAGGTCCGCAGGAAGATCACGATTCCTAGACAAGTTTTCCAAGTCCTTCGAAGACACACCCACTGCGTACACATTCGGAGCGACATACTCGTCCCGATCCGTGACCACCAGCGAATCCTGTGCCTCCTGCTTGACCAGCACCTCAATCTCCTCCGGCACAACCTTGCCGCCAAACAGCGCAGCCATAGAGTTATCCAAGCCACGCTGCAGAGAACTATCGAGCTTTGCCAGCTTGTCCATTACCGCCACTTCCCACGCACCTCCTTTCTTCACATGCGAATTTAAGTAACTCGGACAGTATAGGTGCCCACCCCGACACGACCTATCCGAAAACGCGGCGCGCGTGTCTAAAACCTGGTGTGGACTGGCGGTTTGTACTTTTCACGCGGGTCGTTCTATATTTATCAAGTCGCCCGCCCGGGTGGCGGAATTGGCAGACGCGCTGGCTTCAGGTGCCAGTGTTCGCAAGAACGTGGGGGTTCAAGTCCCCCCCCGGGCACAAACTAAGTCCCGACACATACTCTCCGGAGTGTGGGTCGGGGCTTTTGCTGTTTTGACCCCTGAAGGTGGTAGGAAATTTGGGTTAAGTAGCAAAATGTGTGTCTGATTTTCGCAGTCCTCACTGCTCAGACGGCATAAATCGGCCGTATATAAGGTTTCGCACCTTATATATGCTCGATTCTCGTTCAATCCACCGGAATGGCATCCTCATGTGCTAGTCGGGGATTGGTGTGCTTTCTGGGTGAGTAGAAACAGACCACGTTGCCCAGTATGCGCTGGGGAAATGAAGAAAAATGGCACCACTTCCAAAGGCACAACCAGGTGGCGGTGCAAAAACCCAGATTGCGGCAGCTCGACGACACGCCGCCGCACCGATCACACCCAAACTCGCGACTTTCAAGCGTTCATCTCTTATGCGACTTGCACCGCCTCATTGGCCGAGGTCGCTCGCCTGCGAAACATCAGCCGGTGGACCCTAGATCGCCGATTCGCGCCGTTTTGGCTCATCGATGTGCCCAACGATGGTGAACCTCACCGCGTCTATGACCAGATCTTCATCGACGGTACCTACACCGCCGCTGGCTGCCTCCTCGTCGCGGCCAGCTATGACCACGTCATCGCATGGCACTGGGCGAAAAGCGAAACCGCCCACGCCTACACCCAATTGCTCAAAAAGATCGCCGAGCCACTATGTGTGGTCCTCGACGGCGGACAAGGAGCACTCACCGCCATTAAAGCGTGCTGGCCAAACACGCTCATTCAGCGCTGCCTAGTCCATGCCCAACGCGCGATCCGTCGCTACACGTCGACCCAACCACGCACCGACGCGGGCAAGGCGATCTACGCACTGGCGTTGAAACTGACCCGCATCACCACACTTGACCAGGCACGCGAATGGACACTGCGTCTCCACGACTTCGGACAGGTCTATAAAGCATTCCTCGACGAAAAGACCCCCGTGCCAAAAGAACGGCGCACGCTGAATCACCAGTGGGAATGGACCCACCTGCGAGTTCGCAAGGCATACAACTCCCTGCTGCACCTCTCACGGAAAGGATGGCTGTTTACCTACCTGCAGCCGCCCAAAAACGCACTCGAGCCAAACCGGTGGGTCTCAACAACCAACAGCCTCGAAGGCGGCATCAACGCCCAGCTCAAACGCATCGCCGATGCACACCGCGGCAGGTCAGGAGAACGCCAACGAAAAATGCTCGAGTGGTGCCTGTATGCAAAAACGCAACTGCCTGACGATCCACTCACGATCGCCAGGCGGTGCAATTTCGGACAAGACCAACTCGCCAAAGTCAACGATCTTGCCGAAGAAGACCACAACAAAGCCGACCAAGAAACAGGACGACCAGCCTTCTACGACAACGCTATCCCAACCGAATACAACCACTCGATACGAATCAGAAAAGGCCCCATGGAATAGCACAAAAAGTGTCCGACCGACGACACGCCGACCGGACACACTTTTTGCTACTTAACCCCTTTTTGACCCTTAACCCAAAAATAACCCCGCAGGTTTCCCTGCGGGGTGTTGTCATTAGAACGGTACTTCTTCGCCCTCGGACCGCGACGCTGCGGCTGGCGAGTGAGCGGACCAGGGTCAGACCGAGGAGAGCGCCCTTGCCTTGATCTGGTCGAACTCCTGCTGGGTAATCGCTCCCGAGTCGAGAAGGGCCTTCGCCGAGGCGATCTCATCGGTCGGGCTCGATCCGGCGGAGCCGCCGGCGACGGACTTGATGTACTCCTCCTGCCGCTGCTGGAGCTCCTGGTGCGCCTCGGCCGCGCGGTCGGTCATCCCCCGACCTCGAACAAGCAGGTACGCGAGCATTCCGATGAACGGCAGCGCGACGATGAACACCACCCACAGCGCCTTCGCGAAGCCGCCGAGGTCCTTGCTGCGGAAGAGATCTCCGAAGATCCACCACAGGGACATGAACCATGCGAAGAAGATGAAGAACTCGAACATGGCGAGTAGGAATGAGCCGTTGTCGTCGAACATCTGCTGACTGCCTCCTGACTGGATGGACGCTGGCCGAGCGGTCCACGCGGACCCCAGCGCACGACGGTTAGGAACAAGGACGTGCCCGGGCCGTCGCCGAACCACGTTAGCAGATCTTCCTCACCAAGCGTGGTAGCCGGGTTGCGACGCGCTGACCGGGTTGGGCTGGTGAAGACGGACCTGGGACTCCACGATTCGTAGCGACCAAGCAACGGATCGAGAGGAGTCCCAGGTGAGTGTTGAGGCTACCGTCCTGCCCGCTGCGATGCTCGGCATCTCGGGGTTGGTGGTGCTTGCCGCCGGTGAGTACGGCGGTGAGCTGGAGCTGTTGGTGGAGACCTCCGAGTCGGTGACCGGGTGCCCGCGGTGCGGGGTGGTCGCGGTGGCCCGCGGCCGGCGTGAGCATCTGGTGCGTGACATCCCCTCGGCGGGGCGGCCGGTGCTGCTGGTGTGGCGCAAGCGGCTGTGGCGGTGCGCCGAACCGGCGTGCCCGCAACGTACCCGGTCAGTACACCTAATAAAGCGACGTCAGTACGTTCGCTAATGCTCGAGCTGATCTTTCATCGCTCGTACCTCTCGGCTGCCAGCGTGGTCACTTATTCGCAACCGCCCACCGTGCGTTCTCTACACCCCTCACCGTTGCACCCGCGTGAGACTCTTAGACGGACCTGACGATCCACTCACGATCGCCAGGCGGTGCAATTTCGGACAAGACCAACTCGCCAAAGTCAACGATCTTGCCGAAGAAGACCACAACAAAGCCGACCAAGAAACAGGACGACCAGCCTTCTACGACAACGCTATCCCAACCGAATACAACCACTCGATACGAATCAGAAAAGGCCCCATGGAATAGCACAAAAAGTGTCCGACCGACGACACGCCGACCGGACACACATTTTGCTACTTAACCCGGAAATTTTAAGCCCCGGGCGCTTGCTTGAGCAGAGGCGACACCGGGGCGTACGAGAAAGAGATTACACTTAAAGGGCGCTACGTCCAAGCATAGGTGCTGGATTTGTGCGCACATTCATAAAAGGTCAAGGGGGTTGACACTTTGGGGTCCTTAGATGGGGTTGAAGGTCCTGCTTCCGAGTTTTTCTTCTCAAAGCTCGTCAGTGACTCGCGCTTTGCGCCGTATCTGCAGGAAGCAAACAACGATGTGCAGAAAGCCAGAGAGCTTTATCTTTGGGCTGGGGAGGTTGCCTCTGCAGGTCTGGAGTTACTTGCCCATTTTGAAGTTGGGCTGAGAAACGTCATCGATAAGGCTCTCAGGGAGCATTTCGAACACGATGCTGGCTCCGTGCCGTGGATATTCTCTCGAAATCCTTTAATTGGAGAAGGAGTCCGGGAAAGGGTTGAAGACACAAGGGAGGGATTAAGTCCCCACCACCGAGATTCGCGGGAGCAGATAACCGCGAACTTGCATTTCGGATTTTGGACTCGAATGCTCGGAAAAGGCAACGACGAGCTCTGGCGCCTCTGTTTGCAACGCGCGTTCCCTTATGCCCGAAGTCGTAGCGAAGTTGGCGCCGCAGTGGAAGGGATTAGGAACTTTCGTAATCGCGTGGCTCACCACGATTCGATTCTTGATACCGATGTCCCGTTTGAATGCGATCGAATATTTGCGGTGGCGAACTATGTTGATCCTGCGTTCGAGCATTTTCTTAAGGCAGTAGACCGCGTTGAGTCCCTGTACAACCGGCGCCCGACCGAACCAGCAGATACTTTGTTAGTTCCTGGAAAGAAGGAATGGGAGCTTTATAAAAAGACGTCTGTGTATGTCTGTAAATCAGGACGAACGTTTCGTCCTGTGCGTCATCTTGCGTTTTATGTTGACAGAAAGATTCAAACTGAGATTCCTGCGGTCAAGTATCGGCAGGACAATATCACCTGAAATTTGAACGAGGCGCGGCTCTTAAGGAAAGAGGCAAAAGACCGCAACAGGCCTGAACTGCGGAAAATCGCGCAAGCCATTGAAGAGCTATCTCAAAATGGATGGTGTGATGGCAGTGGGGTTGAAGGTCGGTATCAAGCGTTTGTGTTGACCTCAAAGGACGAAACGCAACCACTTGGAACGCATCGGACTTTGCCAAGTGAAATTGAAAATACTGCGTCCGGTAAAGGCAGTGGTTGGGTGACTAAGCAGCGCTATTTGTACTTAGAGCGACTTATGCAGCAAGGTGCGGCCTACCTGGCGTAGATCCTGCGACAAGGTGAAAAAGAACCGCGCGGTAGTATTCCCCGCATGGAATCCACCAGCACACCCGCGCAGCGCTGGGGCTTCTTTGCTGTTGTATCTCTCGGCCTGCTCATGATCGGGCTGGATAATTCAATTTTGTACACGGCGTTGCCCGCGCTTGAACGTAGTCTCGGCGCAGGTCCCAGCGAGGGCCTGTGGATCATTAACGCCTACCCGCTTGCACTTGCGGGCCTTTTGCTTGGCACAGGCACGCTGGGGGACCGGGTGGGCCACCGCAAGATGTTCCTGATCGGTCTCGGGATTTTCGGTGTGGCGTCGCTGGGTGCGGCGTTCGCGCCGGGCACGGCTGAGATGATCGCGGCGCGCGCCATGTTGGGTGTTGGTGCGGCTGTGATGATGCCGGCGACGTTGGCGTTGATCCGTCTGACGTTTTCCGACGAGCGCGAGCGCAACCTTGCCATCGGTATTTGGGGCGCGGTTGCCGTGGTTGGCGGCGCGCTCGGACCGGTGGTTGGTGGTCTGCTTCTGGAGTTCTTCTGGGTCGGTTCGGTGTTCCTCATCAACGTGCCGATTGTGTTGCTTGCGCTCGTGCTTACGGTGTGGCTGGCGCCGCCGAATCTGCCGAATCCGAACAAGGCGTGGGACGTCATATCTTCGCTGTATTCGCTGGTTGCGCTGTCGGGCCTGACGATGGCGATCAAGCAGGCTGCGAACACCCAAAGCGTCGCGCTGCTGGTCGGCTCGATCGTGGCGTGCGTGTTGGGCTCGTGGCTGTTTGTGCGGCGTCAGGCGCGCCTCGATGACCCGCTGCTCACCTTCGACATCTTCCGGTCCCGCATGTTCACCGGCGGCGTTGTTGCCGCGGCGGGTGGCATGTTCGTCATGGCGGGCGCGGAATTGATGACGACGCAGAAGCTGCAGCTTGTCGACGAATTTACGCCCCTGAAGGCCGGCACCACCGTCGTCGCCATGGCCGTGGCCGCCATTCCCGCGTCGACGCTCGGTGGTGCGTTTTTGCACAAGGTTGGCTTCATGCCGTTGATCGCTGGTGGTTTCGCGTTATCGGTGGTGGGGGCTGGTCTGCTGGTGGTGGGCGCGTCGTCGCATAGCGTGCTGTTCGAGGTTGTGTCGCTTGCGGTGTTGGGCTTTGCGGTGGGCTCGGTGATGAGTGTGTCGTCGATTGCGATCATTGGCGCGGCTCCGATGAACCGTTCCGGCATGGCGGCGGGTGTGGAGGAGGTGTCCTACGAGTTCGGCACCCTGACCACCGTCGCGCTGACCGGTTCGCTGCTCCAGCGGGGTCTGGATGGTGGCGCGACGTACACCGAGTCGTACGAGAATGTGCTGTTCGTGCTGGCCGTATCTGCGGTTGTGTTCGCGGCGGCCACGTGGTGGTGCTTCCGCGACAACCCGAAGTCGGGGTCGGTCAATGCCTGATATGAATCCGCGGGCGTGGCACCGCAAAGCCTCCAAGCCGGTGAGCATTTGGATGGGCGTGTTCATCATCGTGGGGCTTGTCCACCCGTTCATCCCTGAGGGATCGTGGCTGCTCATCCACATTTTTACGCTGGGCATTCTGACAAACTCGATCCTGTTGTGGTCGCAGACGCTCACTGAGCGTTTCCTCGGGCACAAGCTTGACGACACCACCCGCCCCGCCCAGCTCACCCGCACCTATCTGCTCAACGCCGGCGTCGTTGCCACGCTCGTTGGTCAGATGCTGCTGTGGTACTGGCTGACCTGGGTCGGCGCGCTGGTCGTCGGCATTGTGGTGGCGTGGCATGCGGTGGTGTTGGCGGGGCAGGTGAGGGCGTCGCAACGAAGCAATGCGAGTGTGTACGGCTTCGTGGCCTCGGCGTGCTGTCTGCCGGTCGGTGCGCTGTTCGGCGCGGCGCTGGCGGCGGGGCTGCCGGGGCAGTGGCATGCTGCGGTGCGTCAGGCCCACATGTTTATCAACGTTGGCGGCTTCGTCGGTTTTGCGGCGATGAGCGCGCTGAGCATCCTGTTCCCGGCGATGTGGCGCACGCGCGCTGTCGACCGGGTCGGTGTCGCACTGGTGCTCGCCGGGGCGGGTGTTGTGCTCGCAGTCGCGGGTGCGCTGCTGCGAATGTCCGTGGTCACTGGCATTGGTGCTGTGGTGATCGTGGCAGGCTGGGTGTGGCTCTACCAGGGGTTTGTGGTCAACGCACTGACGGTGTTTGCCGACCCTCGCGGCCGCATCACCTACCCAGCCCTCTCTGCCTTGTGTGCAGTTGCGTGGCTCATCGGCGGGCTGACCTGGTACGCGGTGCGCCTGTTCGGTGGGTCCGCTGACATTCCGACGTTGCCGCTGCTGCTCGGGTTTGCAGCACAACTGCTCATCGGCGCGATGAGCTACCTCATGCCAACCATGATGGGCGGTGGGCCGGCAGCGGTGAAGGCCGGGCTCCGTGAACTCAACCGGGCTGCCTACGTGCGCGTCGGCCTGTTCAATGTGGCGCTGTTGGCATGGCTGGCGGTGAACAATTCCTACGCGCGGATTGTGCTGTCCTTCGTCGTATTTGGCGTGCTCGTGGCGTTCATTCCGCTGCTCGCACGGGCCGTGAAGGCGCAGGTGGCGTTGATTAAGGCGTCACGTCGACCCTAAAGAGCATCCCCATTGTTTTGTGCCCGGCGATGGTGCACCACCCGAGCGTGTCAACGTTGAACTCGCCGTAATAGGAGGTAGCGCTCTCGCCAGGGCTGAGCCGGCCTGAGTAGCCCTCGCCGACCTTCAGGTCGTGCTCTTTCTCGCCGGAGTTGGTCAGGTTGACCACGAGTTTCGTGCCGCGGGGCACCTCCACCCGGTCGGGGATGAACCGCATCCGCTCAATATCAACGTCAACGGTGATGACGTCGTCGCCGGTGGGGATCTCACCTTGCGCAGGTGCGAGCAATGTCGCTGCCGTTGCGGTACCAGCGACGAGCGCAGTCACTGCGGACCAGGCGGCGAAGTGCGTTGTGCGTGCCACGGATCGGCTCCTTTGGTGTTCGTTGATGACGTTGAGATTGTATAATCCGAGAAAAACCAAGTTGGACTACAACTCAGCAACACATATAATTTTGGCGGACTTGATACACCCCTCAGGAGAACGCGCATGGAACGTAGGTATGCTCCGCGGCCAGCTGGTGAGCTGATAACCGCCGTCCACCGCCTGAGCGCGAAACAAGTCGAGGTTTTCCAAGAGGTGCAGTCCCACGCCGAAGGCATCCAGGTTGCTGAAATTGGCGAAGCACTGGGCATGCATCCCAACACTGTGCGCGGGCACCTCGACGAGCTCATGGCCGCCGGGGTGATCAGTCGCAGGGTTGCCACTGGTTCTGGCAGGGGGCGCCCGTCGCATATTTACACCGCACGCGTTGCGCCTACGAGCCGGGCATCGGGTGCGATTGTGTCGCTCGTGGAGGTGCTGGCCAGCCAACTGTCTGCCGACGACACCGATGCCGCCAAGGCACTTGGCCGCGAGTGGGCAGACCGTGTGAACGAAGGTCGCGACAACGGCGCAGATGAGGTGGACCTGGCCACGGCTGAACGACAAATCGCGGAACTGCTGCGCGAGCTGGGCTTTGACCCGCTGCAGCGTCCAGATGCGACCACCCGGAAAGTGCGCGAACTTAGCCTCAATGCCTGCCCGTTTGTCACCGAGAGCAACAAACGTCCGGCTCCGGTAATTTGTGCGCTGCACGAGGGGTTTCTGGACGGGAGGCTTGGCGGCGTCAAGGTGCAACTGCGCCCCCACGACAGGCCGGGGGAGTGCGGTGCCCGGCTGACCAAGCGTGCTTAGGACACGAGCCAGTCATTCGGACTGAACAGCTCGTAGAAGACGTTCGCTGGCGCCTTGTCTTCCGGGAGGGCGGCAAGGTCGTCGCGTAGCGACTGCAAGAAGCCGGTCCCGCCACAGAGGTAGACGTCGGCGCCTGCGACATCGATGTTGTGGATGTCGATGCGCTCACCGCTGTCGCGGAAGAACGGGTGGATCGAGCCGTCGTTGAGCGCGGCCACCAGGTCGCGGCTTTCCTGCGCTTGCGCCCAAGTGGCTTCCGACGAGTCTGAGTGCACGTAGGTCACCCGACGCGGATCGTCGTGCTTGACCAGGTGCGTGAGGATACCAGTCAGCGGCGTCGAACCAATGCCGGAGGAGATGAGCACAATCGGGTTCTCGCCCGGGCGCAGCACGAGATCGCCGGCGGCGAGAGTGGCATCGACGGTGTCGCCGACTGCGACGCGCTCCTGCAGGTACGACGACACTTCGCCGTCTTTCTGCACCGCGATGCGGTAGTGCGATGCGTCGCCATCGATGATCGAGTACTGACGCAGCTGGCGGGCGCCGTCGTCGAGCTTCACGCCGATCGACGTGTACTGCCCAGGCTTCGGCACGGAGAAATCCCCCTCAACGGTGAACGCAGTGACCGTTTCGCTCAGGGCCTCCTTGGCGGTCACCGTGCCGCGGCGGAACACATCGCCATCCGCCACACCGTCAGAGGCGTAGAGCTCCTTTTCGTGCTTGATCAGTACGTCCGCCATCAGCCAGTAGACCGCGTCCCAGGCCTCGGCCACCTCGGGTGTGACGGCCTCACCGAGCGTTTCGGCGATCGCGGCCATCAAGTTGTCGTGCACGATCTGGTACTGGTCCTCCGTGATGCCGAGGGAGACGTGCTTGTGCGCGAGGCGGTCGAGCATCATCACGGGGTCGGGCTGGGAGTCGTCGACAAGATGCGCCGCGAACTTCACCACCGACGCGGCCAGCGCCTTCTGCTGTGCGTTCTGCTTCTGGTTGCCGCGGTTGAACAGGTCGGAGATGAGCTCCGGGTGCGCCGCGAACATCTTGGAGTAGAAGGTGGTCGCGATGGTCTGCATGTTGTCGGCGACCGGTGCGAGCGTGGCCTTCACAGTCTCAGCGTGCGCATCCGAGAGATACTTGCGTTTCGAGTCGGGGAACGTGTCAACGTACATCAGGGCCTCCTTGAAGTCGCGGATCGAATAAACACGATTATAGCCGTTTTAAAACAGGTCGCGTGTTGCGGAGTCGATGTCTTGGATGAGGAAACAGTTTGAATACGGCAGGTCCTCCGCCTCCCCGAACGTGTCTAAAAAGTCCACAGCGAAGTGGTTCAACAGCGGAGCCTGGTTCTGTTGTTGCCGCCCGCGTAGCACCACCCGGGCAAATCCGATGTCTTGCTCCCTAAACGACTCGAATAGCGCGTCTTTCAACGCGTCCGCCTCCGGTGTGTTGCTGGTGGGGAAACAGACACGAAAGTCACGCGGGATCCAGTGGTAGATGGCATTTGCGTACTCGAAAATCAGGTCGGGATCGGTGGTGGACGTGAGTTCGTCGTAAAGCAAACGCGCGGGTGCCGCGGAAGGGTTACGGGCCACAACGTGATGTAGCGATTCGCCGACCGCAGCAACGAGCGGGCCCGCAGCGGGGGATTCGACCAGTAGGCCCGTACACTCCTGGGCGCGGGCGCACGACAAGTAGTACTCGACCGCGCTCGTGCCGCAGCCCACCAGGCTGTCCAGGTAGTCGTCGATGCCGACGCGCACATCGCGCAGGATCTCGTGTGGCAGCTCCGTGCCGTCGTCGTCCACGTCCACCCGCAGAGATACTCTTCCGAGGGGAAATGCGCGGTCGATAAAGACCAGTGGGACGGTCTCCTCCGGGACCATGTCCAGTGAAAACACCTGGCGTCCTTCGCGGACGAATTCGTCTGCGGTGAGTGAGCCGATACGCACGCTAAACGTGTCGGGGTCGGGCAGGCGCATGATGTCGAAGTCGGCGGGGGACTGGGTGTCGTCGACAATCGCGTACTCGGTCACTCCTGGGATCGGCCGCGTCAACGGCTGAGGCATCACCGCGCGGAGCTCGTCCCAGGCGCCGTCCATCGCGTCTTCGATATCGAACTCACCCGCAAGCTGCGTTGCGTACCGGGCGAGAGAGTGGGCGTAGACAAACCGGGGTTCGACCCGTTCCAACTGCTCCATCGCCTGCCGCAGCGCGTCGAGGTAGAAAAACTGATCGGAGACGTGCATGTCGGCTGCGTCTCCCGCCAGGTCAAAGCACTGCCGCGCATACGCGAGCGTCGCGTAGTCCATGGGAGTTTTAAAACCACGGGTCGGGCGTGGTTTCCAGACCGCGAAGAAGTCGTCCATAAAAGCCTGCACGTTGTGCAGATCGCGGTCGTTCAGATCGCCCCAGATCTTCCACGTAACTTCAAGGCCGTGTGGGCGGGCGGTGCCACTGTAATCGCTCATGAGGTGAATCTAACCACCGCGCACGACACGAGGCGAACAGGTGTTCGAACATGTTCGAATGTGTCGTGCTCGGGCCTACACTTGCCACCATGCCTTCGCCAGTGACTGAATACCTGCACGACATCGTCGAATCGGTGCGTGACCACGACTCCGGCCACCGCGCCGACTACATCGACGTGCTCAAACACGCCGACCCCGACAAGCTCGGGCTTGCGTTGTGCACCGCAGACGGACAGCTTTACGCGGTCGGGGACTGCGACTACGAGTTTTCCATCCAGTCCATCTCCAAACCGTTCGTCTACGCGCTCGCGCTGGACATGTACGGGCCCGACGAGGTCCACACCCACGTCGGCGTCGAGCCCTCCGGCGAGGCCTTCAACGCACTTTCGCTTGACGACGAAGGCCGCCCCGCCAACCCACTTATCAACGCCGGCGCCATCACCGTCAACCAACTTATCGGCGGCCCCGACATCCCCGTGGAGCAGCGCAGCGAGAAACTCCGCGCCTACTTCTCCCGCCTTGCCGGCCGCGAACTGAGCATTGATCAGCGGGTATTCGAATCCGAGAAGGCAACCGCCGACCGCAACAAGGCGTTCGCCCACATGCTGCGCGAAGCGGGCACGATTAGCGACGATGCCCACGAGGCCGTCGCCTCTTATATCGCCCAATGCGCCATTCTGGCCACCGTGAAAGACCTCGCCGTCATGGCTGCCACCCTTGCCAACGCTGGCATCCAGCCGGTCACCGGTGAGCGCATCGTCTCGGCGGAAGCAGCTCGCCTCGCCCAGGCAGTCATGGTCTCCGCAGGCATGTACGACGCCTCCGGGCGCTGGATGGTCAACGTCGGCATCCCTGCGAAGTCAGGCGTGGCCGGCGGTTTGATCGGGACGTTGCCAGGCCAGTTAGGTATTGCGTCGCTAAGCCCGCGCCTGGATAAACAGGGCAACTCCGTGCGCGGCGTGAAAATCTTCCGAGAACTGTCCAGCTCCATGGGGCTGAACCTGCTGTCGTCGAACTTCTACTTCGCGCCGGGCATCCGTCGCATTGAACGCCGCGACGACGCCGAAATCGTCGAACTGCAAGGCATGATCACGTTCACCTCCGCCGAAAGGATCCTGCGTGGTCTTTCCGAGCGCCGTCTGACCAGCACAAACCTCATCCTTGACGTCTCCGGCGTGACCGCGTTTAACAAGGCTGGCCGCGACCTGATCAAAGACGGTCTGATGCAGTACCGGGACGAGGGCTACAACATCTCCATCTACGACCCGGACCACACGCTGTCGGACTACGAGTTCGCCGACGGCACCACCGCCCAAGCCATCCGCGACTTCACCGCCTCCTTCTCCGTCCCGGCCACCCGCGAAGAGGTCTACGAGGCGATCACCAAACCCAAAACCTGGTGGGACGAACGCGTCGAAGGCGACGCCGCCGAACAAGGCTCCGAGTTCCACTACTCTGACGACGACCGCTACGTTGGCTTCTCCGTCAAGGAAGCCGACGACGGCAAGCGCATCGTCTGGGATGTCGAACCCACCGACAACCCCAAAGAGGACCACGAGTGGGACGACACCTCCCTCATCTTTGACATCGAAGAGGACGAATCCGGCAAAACCAAGGTCAACTTCACCCACCGCGGCATGCGCCCCCACGACAGCGGCTACGAAGAAATTGCCAAGGAGTGGCGCGAGCGCATCGCCAAGGGCCTGCAGCCGCTCATCGGGCGCGGGGAGGAAAATTCGACCGATTCATGACGGAAAAAACGACCGATTCACGACGGAAAATTGGTATGGTTCGTGTCTATGGGATACCTGCAACGGGCCGTAGACACCCAACTTGACCAGCTCCTTCCGTATGCGTCTGCTATTGCGGTTGAGGGGCCGAAAGGTGTCGGCAAAACCGAAACTGCGCGCCGGCGAGCGTCGACGGTGCTCAAGCTCGACACGGATGAGGGTGCCGGAGTTCTCGCCTCGGATCCGGCGTTCACCGCAAGCCCTGATGGCACGATCTTGATCGATGAATGGCAGCGCCACCCCGAGTCCTGGGATTACGTCAGGCGGGCGGTGGATAATGGTGCTCCCGCCGGGCGTTTTCTCCTGACCGGCTCAGCCACTCCCGTAGCCGGGACTGATACTCACAGCGGAGCAGGGCGCATCTTGTCAATGCGGATGAGACCGTTGGCGTTGTTTGAACGGCGTGGCTGGGAGTCGTCGATAAGCATGCGCGAACTTTTTCAAGGCGACGCAACCATCGCAGGCGAGACCGACAAAACCCTGAAAGACTACATTGACGCGATAGCGTCCGGCGGCTTCCCGGGGTTCTATGAAGCGCCACCGGTACTCCGCAACCAGCAGCTGGACTCCTATCTCACCCGTGTGGTGGATCGCGACCTCCCTGAGCAGGGCTACACCGCGCGCAACCCAACAGCGTTGATGAACTGGCTAGCGGCGTACGCAGCAGCCAGCTCCACGACGACGAGCTACCAGGAGATTCTCGACGCAGCCACGCCCGGACAAACCAACAAACCCGCTAAATCCACGACGATGGTGTACAGAGAAAAACTCGCCGAGTTGTGGATGCTGGACCCCGTGCCAGCTTGGGATATGCGACGCTCCCCGTTCGCTGGCCTCGCGAAAGCACCGAAACACCAGCTTGCGGACCCAGCGTTTGTCCTGCGTCTGCTGGAGATTCCAGCTGCGAAACTCACGGGGCGGTTTAACTATCTGCTCGGACCACTGTTCGAGTCGCTCGCCACCCTCACCGTGCGGGTAGCGGCGCAAGCATCCTTCGGTACCGTCGGCCACTTCCGCACGGTCAAAGGGGATCGAGAGGTCGACCTCATTGCGCAGGACCAAGACGGTGCGATCGTGGCATTGGAGGTCAAACTGGCCGCCAACGTGGGTGACGACGACGTCAAGCACCTGCTTTGGTTGCGCGAGAAACTCCCGGACGATGTTGTGGACGCGGTGATCCTCACCACCGGCACCCGCGCCTACCGCCGCCCCGACGGAATCGCGGTCGTACCGCTGGCGCTGCTCGGTGCGTAGGCTCGGGCACATGTTGGATCGCACAATCTGGTGGCACGTCTACCCGCTCGCCGCGCTCGGCGCGCCGATCCGCGACACTAAAGATGCCGCACACCGCCTACGCGGACTCGAGGCGTGGCTGGACTACCTGGTCGAACTCGGCTGCAATGGCCTGCTGCTCGGTCCCATTTTCGAGTCGGTCACCCATGGCTACGACACCCTCGACCACCTGCGCATTGACGCAAGGCTTGGCGACGACACCGACATCGACTGGCTTATCAACGCCTGCGCAACCCGTGGCATCAACATAATGCTCGACGGGGTCTTTAACCACGTGGCCCGCACCCACCCTTGGGTTGAGCAAGGTCTTGCCGGCGACACGGACTGGGAGGGTCACAACGAACTGGCCGCACTCCACCACGACGAGCGAGAGATCCGGGATGCGGTCGTCGACATCATGTGCCACTGGCTGCGCCGCGGCATCGCGGGGTGGCGCCTCGACGTCGCCTACGCCGTCCCGTCCGAATTCTGGCGCGACGTGCTCTCCCGCGTTCGCGAGGAGTTCCCTGACGCAATGTTCCTCGGGGAGGTCATCCACGGCGACTACGCAGAGATCGCTGCGGCCGGCACGCTCGACGCAGTCACCCAGTATGAACTGTGGAAAGCCACCTGGTCATCGCTTGCCGACGCCAACTTTTGGGAACTCGCCCACGCCCTCGAACGCCACCCCGCCGACCTGTTGACCAACACGTTCATCGGCAACCACGATGTGGACAGGATCGCCTCCACAGTCGGACCCGACAAACTGATCCTCGCCGCCGCGATTCTCATGACCGTGCCCGGCATGCCGTCGATCTACTACGGCGATGAACAAGGCTTCACCGGCACCCGCGGCGAGGGCTGGTCTGCCGACGACGCCGTCCGCCCCGCCCTGCCAACCACCCCGGCCGAACTCTCACCACTGGGTGGGTGGATTTATGCGGAGTATCAGAAGCTGATTGGGGTGCGTCGCCGCAACGCATGGCTCACACGCGCACGCGTTGAGGTGCTGGACAAAACCAACGAAACGATCTCGTTTACCTGCACCGACGGCGAACACACCCTCCAGACTGACCTGTGGCTTGCCCCCACGCCCGGCGTGCGCATCCACGCCGATGGTGAAGAGCTCTACAGCTGGATGTTGAAGTAAGCCAGGATCTGCGCCAACGCGTCCTGCAGCATCTTCAGCAGGTCTGGCAGCTGCAGCGTGGTTACGCCAGCAACCGGCACATCAAACGACGGCATGCCCGCCGGCGTGAGGTTCACACGCTCCGGGAACTGCGGCTGGATGTTCAGCTTCGGCTGCTGCTTTGGCTGCGGGGCTGGTTGCTGGGCAGGTGCTGGCTGCTGCGCGGGCGCGTTTTGCTTCGGCGCAGCGTTGTTGGCGTTGTTGGAGTTGGTGTTGTTGCCGCCGGTGGTGCCTTTGAGGCCGCAGCGGTTGGCGGCTTCGTCGACACGCGAAAGCGCATCCAGGATCTGCGGGCCGCGACGGTCGAACATCGCGATCGTGCGCGCCTGGCGGACTTTCTGCTGGTAGTCGGCGTCATTGGTCCAGTAGCGGGAGGCCTGGTCGCAGGAGATCGGACCCGCGGGCAGCTTCGCCAGGGTGTCGTCGATGGCGTCAGCCTGGGCGGTCGGCGCGGCGGCGATCGTGCCGGCCAGCGCCGCGGTCATAGCGAGAGTACGAAACTTCATGCGGGACAGTATGTCACGGATGGGGCAGATGTGACAGGTGGGAAGAGCTACTTCGGGCGCCTTTCGCATCCAATCCCGTCGCCATCGCGGTCTAGGTGGGAGCCGTAGCCCGGGTCATTGCTTCGAATGGGGCGTCCCAAGTCGCTCCAAACGGCGCGGCAGTTCGGGTATGTCCTCGACGGCGCGGGTGCCGGGGCAGGCGCCGGCCGTTGCACCGGCTTCGGAGTAGGGGCTGGAGCGGGCCGCGGTGCAGGTTTGGGTGCAGGCTTCGGAGCGGGCTTCGGTGCTGGCTTTGGGGCGGGCTTCTTCGGAGCGGGCTTCGGTTTCGCGTGGCAAGGGATGTACTTCGGTGCAGGGTTCGGAATGAATCCCTCTTTCATCGCCCAGCATGTGCCAGCAGCGATCGCTCCGTACACGGCAATGGCGCCAGCAAGTCCAAGCGCGATCTCAAGCGGGGTGTATTCCTCTTCGATGGCGGGGTTCTGCTCGGGATTTGCAGTAGTCGTGACTGGGGTGGCTGTCGCGGTAGTGCTTGGTTCCACGGCTTCGACTGCGGGTGCTGTTAACGTTCCGGCAGTGACGGCGCTGGCGACAAGCGCCGCTACGAGAGTTTTCTTCATGCGTTAAGCATCCCACGTGAACACCTTTCATTCATATGCAGGTCTCGATATGCGTAATCCCAGGTCAAGAGGTTTTCGTGAAATTGTGGCCGAAATTCGGAAAACGCGGTGACCAGCGGTTACGCATATCGAGCCCTGCATATGAACCGAAATGGCGGAACTACGCCCCGACGAAGCGGCGGATCAGGGAACGGTACGCCCGGACCGTGAGGTCGACGTCTTCAAGGGAGACGGATTCGTCGTGGCTGTGGAGCTCACCTAGAACAGACCCCAGCGTTTCGCCGCGCCCGTGGAGGGCGAATCCGTAGCCGACGCCACCTTTACGACGAGCAAAGCGCAGGTCGGATCCACCCGCCGCGATCGTCGGGACGACGGGGACGTCGGGGAAGAATTCGTGGAAGGTGTCCACGATGGCGTCGTAAAGCGGGCCCGAGGTGGGGGAGACGGTGCCGGGTTCGGTGATGAGGTGGGTGATCTCCACCTCGTCGGCAAGGTCGCCGAGCGCTTCCCGCAGCAGATCGTCGATCTCTTCTTGCGTTTGGCCAGGCAAGGGCCGGATGTCGAGCTCCATCCAGGCGACGGACGGCAACACGTTGATCGCCTCGCCGGCACGCAGCACGGTGGGGGAGATGGTGAGGTGGCTCATGGCGTGGGAGTAGCTCTGCAGCTGACCGAACGTCTCGTAGCCTTCGCCCCGAAGCAACGCCTTTTCGGTGTCGGGGTCGAATTTCCAGGCGCGGACGTAGCCCTCCCAGATGTCGTCGCTACGCACTTCGGGCGTGATGGTGGCGATGCGGCGCGCGACCTCACCGATCTTGGTTACCGCCATGTCGCGGCCGAACGGCGCGGAGCCGTGGCCGGCGTCGCCATGCACGGTCAAGCGGCGCTGTGCGGCGCCCTTCTCGCCGACGACGATCACGAGCGCGTCGGAGCCGTCGGACACAGGCAGGTGGGAGCCGCCCTCCTCGGACAGGCAGTTCGCCCAAGGGAACGACGCGTTCTCCGAAAGCCACGCCGCGCCGAGGCCACCGCGGGCCTCCTCGTCGGCGCATCCCACGAAGGTCAGGGTGCCTTTGGGTTGCGTGCCGGAGAGGGCAACGTCGCGCACAGCCGCCGCCATCGCTGCGGTGATGTAGAGCATGTCGGTGGCGCCGCGCCCGTACATGCGGCCGTTTTTGATCTCACCCCCGAACGGGTCAACTGTCCATTTGTCCTCGTCGACGGGCACGACATCGGTGTGGCCCAAAAGGGTGAGTGGCTCGGCGTTGGGGTCGGTGCCTTCGATGGAAAACGCTACGGAAACTCGACCCGGATGGGGTTCGAAGCGTTCGACGTTTACACGGGTATCCCCGAAGAATTCCTGCAGCGTGCGGGCGTTTCTTTCCTCGTGTCCAGAATCTGCCGTTAGGTTGTTGACGCATCCATTTCTAATAAGGGCATGTAACAGTTCCAGAGTGTCATCGGTTAGGCTCATACCACATAACACTAATGTCGGAAATCTTTTGGAGACATGGGATGACTGAAACTACCCTCCCGGGCCGCCGCTCGGACAGCCAAGACCCGCGCGCGCTGCGCACTCGCAAGGCGCTAATCGACGCCACCATGCGCCTTCTCAACGACTACGAGGTCGCTGATCTGAATGTCTCGCAAATCGTGAAAGAAGCAGGCGTGAGCCGTCAGGTGTTTTACCAGCACTTTGAGGACCGCGACGCCCTCGTGCTCGCCACCGCAGCGCAGTGGGTCTTGGCGGCCTACGGCAGTTTCGCGGAACGATTCAGCATTGACAAGAACTTTGAAGCGTCGGTCACTGCACTGGCGCAGGCGACCGCTGGTCACTACACCGCCGCCGTGCGCATCATCGACTCGCCGATCCACAGCCTCCTGGACAACCAGGTCTACGAGGTCATGCTGCCCACCATGCGCGAACAGCTCCTGCCGCGCACCCGCGACTGGAAGGGCGGTGTGACCGACGAACTCATCGATGACATGGCCCGGTTCTACATCGCAGGCATGCAGCAACTCATTGAGCAGTGCATCCGCGAAGGCGTTCCCGTAGAGGAGTTTGGTCGCCGCGCCGAAGCCGTGCGCCGCGTGCTCATTCGTGAGTAGCCTGGCGGGGTATGAACCAGGTACGTGAGGTCGTCGAAAAGCTAAAAGCCCTGTACAACGCGTCGTGCGACATCGCACGCGCCGGAGACTTCGAACGCTACGGGGAAGTGCGCTACCCCAAACTCACCGTCGAAGTCCGCGAATGGCGCCCCATCGACCGCTCCAAAACCTTCGGCTACGTCGACGAAGCCGGCACCTACTCCGCCGTCCTCTCCCGCCCCGACCTGCTCGAGGACTACCTCATCGCCCAACTCGAGGCGCTGACCTCGAACTATCCGTGCTCCATGCGTGTGGAGTACTCCGATATCGTCATCCCGCCCGCCTACATCAAGGGCACACCGCCTATCGACGAAACACGCAACCTGCCCCGACCCGCCCTCGACGACGTCCACGACGCCATCGTCGACGGCCACTGGGACGCCTTCCACGGTCCGGAAAAACCCCTGTTCCACTTCGGCCCGCAACGCTTCGACCTCGCCATCGCGCGACTCGAGCACTACACCGGCATCGACGTAGACACCCTGCAGCGCTACATCCTGTTCACCAACTACGCCATGCACGTCACCGAATTCGTGCGCTTCGGCCTGCGTGAACTTTCCGACCCCGACTCGCGCTACACCCGCCTCGTCCTCCCCTCCGGCGAAACAGTTTCCGACACCGTCGCGCTCGAAGACCTGGAGCTGGGGTCGAAGTTCCAGATGCCGCGCTACGACCTGATCACCGAAAACGGCGACGGCATCACCATGATCAACATCGGCGTCGGCCCCTCCAACGCCAAAACCATCACCGACTCGCTGGCCGTTCTGCGTCCGGAAGCGTGGATCATGATCGGCCACTGCGCCGGCCTGGACGCCCGCATGCGCATCGGCGACCTCATCCTCGGCAACGCCTACGAACGCCACGACCACGTTCTCGACGACTACCTGCGCCGCGAACTGCCCATCCCCGCCGTCCCCGAAGTGCAACGCACCCTGGAAAAGGCCGTGACCAAGGTCTACGGCGACGACACGTCGTTGATGCGCACCGGCACCGTCCTGTCCACCGGCGACCGGAACTGGGAGTGGAAAGACCCGCAGGACCTGTGGGAATGGCTCCGGGGATCCACCGCCGCAGCCGTAGACATGGAGTCCTGCACCATCGCCGCCAACGGCTACCGTTACCGCGTCCCCTACGGCACCCTGCTCGCGGTGTCCGACCTGCCGTTGCACGCTGTGCCGAAACTGCCCGCCGGCGCCCAGGCGTTCTACTCCAACTCGAAGGAAGCCCACGTCATGTGTGCCGTGCGTGCGATGGAGAAGCTTGCCCGGCGCCCCGAACGTCTCCGGACCCGGAAGCTGCGCCGCACGATCGGTGAGGTCCCGTTCCGGTAGGCCCTTCGCGCTTCATATGCAGGGCTCGATATGCGTAACCCCTGGTCACGGCGTTTTGCGGAAAATTGGCCGAAATTTCTGAAAACGCGCTGACCTGCACTTACGCATATCGAGCCCTGCATATGAACAAAACCCCGCACACCTAACGGCCAAGTTCGAGGCGCGCCCGCACCGCCCCGACGAACTCCTCGGGGTGCTCCTCCAGGTAGCGCGGCGCGTACCGGAGCAGGGGATGGCCGGCGTTGCCGAGGCGGTCGGCGCGCGTTTTCTCGTCGAGAAGTGCCTTGTGCGCAGGGCCGAAGGTGGTGTCGTCGTACTTCACGCGCCCATCGATCTCAACTCCCAACCACCCGTTAATCAGCAGGTCAACGCGGTACCTCCACCGGGTGAGTGTGACGTTGGCGCGGACGTCGGTGATGCCGGCTTCGATGAGCAAAGCGCGCGCGTAGGCCTCGGGTGCGGATTCGGACAGGGTCGACGCGTGCTGCGCGGCCAGGCGGGCGGCGGGTTTGCCTGGGAAGCGCGGCTCAGTTTCGACGAGGTGCTGAAGCTGGGCCGGTGTGAAGCCACCGCGTTGGACGAGCCAGTCTGCGGCGACGAGTGCGTGGGTGAAGCCGTCGAGGCGGGCAATGTCCAGAAAGGTTTGCAATGGTGACGTAGTGGACATGGCTTCCCCGCGGCGGATCCGGGAGGCGGGGAGTGTGCGTTGCACGTAGCGTACGCCGGCGGGCCATGTTGAGCGCCGCGGCACCGACGGCAACACCAGCGCGACCTGGTCTAGCGGCGTGTTCACGACCCACATGTCGTTGAGGTACGCGGAGGCGCGACCGGTGATCACGGCGGCGTGGACGGCAAGGCCCGCGCAGTAGGCCCGGGCCCAGTGCTGCTGGTGGACCTTCAAGGCGTCGTACGAGCGGCGCGCCAGCGCGTGTGACGTGGATAGGCGAAGCAGGTCGCTGCTGAGATATGTCTGCCCCCGGACGTCGACAAGGTTGGTTCTGATTTCGGTTTTCCATTCCCCCATGCAGGAAATCCTAGGTGGTTTGTACACTGCCTGGCGATGGAAACTTTCTTCGACGACCCCGCGATTGCGATGGCGCATCGGTCCGCTGTGCGTTCGATTGAGCGGGTGGTCAAGGAAACGGCAACGCCGACCCCGAACGCGCAGCAACGCGTCATAGAACAGTTAAGGAACCCAAAAACGCTGGTCATCACGGGCGCGGGTGTGTCGACGGATTCGGGCATTCCCGACTATCGCTCCGAAACCGGCCGTTTGACCAAGGGCCGTCCGATGACGTTTCAGGAGTTCGCGCATTCGCCGCGTCAGGTGCGTCGGTATTGGGCGCGTGCGTTCGTCGGTATGCAGTTCATGCGGGCGGCGCGGCCAAACCGGACGCATTTTGCGCTTGCGGAGTTCGAGCAGGCCGGCCTGATTCGTGGCATTGTCACGCAAAACGTCGATGGACTGCACACACAGGCGGGCTCGCGAAACGTGATTGCGTTGCATGGCGATATGGAGCATGTGGTGTGCCTGGACTGCAATGTGTTGCATGAGCGATCGCTTATCGACGACCTCCTCACCGCCGCCAACCCCAACTACTTCAATTCTGTCGAGGTGGTCGGGACGATGATCAACCCGGACGGCGACGTGGAACTGCGCCAAGAGGACGTGGAGCGCTTCCGCATGATCACGTGCCCGAACTGTGGTTCGGAGCGCCTGAAGCCTAGCGTGGTCTACTTCGGTGAGAACGTGCCAAAGGCCACGCGAACACTGGCCGACCAGTGGCTGGCGGAGTCGACGGGGGTGGTTGCGATTGGCACGTCGCTTGCGGTGATGAGCGGCTACAAGTTCATCCTGGATGCGAAGAAGCAGGGCAAACCTACCGCTGTGATCAATGGCGGGCCGGGGCGTGCGGATACGAAGGTGGACACGCTGTGGCGCACTGACGTCGCTGACGCCATGGATGCGATCCTGGACGGGCTCGACTTGTGATTCTCCTGCTCATTGTTGTTGCAGTAGCGGTTTATCGTTACGTCACTACGCCGTTGGAGACTGCGTTTTCCACCGCCTACCCAAGTGATCTCCACGTCTACGTGCTGGGCGGGCAGCAGGTGAAGGACCACCTGCCGCTCTATGCGCACGACCTGTTGCCGGGCTTGCCGTTTACGTATCCGCCGTTTGCGGGCGTGGTGTTTTCGTGGCTGCCGACCGAGGAGTGGTTCGGCGTCGCCTGGAAGCTGGCCAGTGTGGTGGTGTTGGCCGGGGTGGTGTGGGGGTCGTCGATAAGCAAGAAGCACGTGGTGCCGCTGGTGGCCTTTTTCGTGCTGTGCACGGAGCCGGTGCAGGGCACGCTGTACTTCGGGCAGGTGAACCTGCTGCTCATGGGGCTGGTGTGCCTGGATTTCCTGCCGAAGAACAGGCTGCCGGGCATCGGGACGGGCCTGGCTGCGGGGATCAAGCTCACGCCCGCGTTTTTCATTGTGTTGTTGATCTATCAGCGCAGGTGGGGAGCAACATTCGTTGCCGCGTTCACGTTTGTGTGCACTGCGGCGAGCGGGATGAATGTGGTGGACGCGCCGAACTTTTGGACGCGCGCGATCTTCAGCACGCAACGGATTGGGGTGGACGAGAATCCGGGGGCGCAGTCCATACGCCAAGTGCTGGCCCGCGCCGGGATGGATTCGACGCTGCTGTGGCTCACGCTGTGTGCCGCCGTGACCATCCTTGCGCTTCTTGCTTGTCGACGAGCCCCCGCACCCCTCGCCGTCTCCTTCATCGGCCTGACCGCGTGCCTGGTTAGTCCGTTTTCCTGGTACCACCACTGGGTATGGATCGTGCCGCTTGGCGTGTTCGTCTTCGAACGCTACGGCTCGGTGGCGCTCATGGTGCTGATGGCCCCGTACGCTTCGGTGGTGCTCTGGCCTGGCGCCCCGCAGTTCCTTTACATTGCCGTGCCAGTGCTCTTTATGGCGTGGTACGCGCTACCCTCGGGTTATGCGCATCCGTTTATACGCCGCAGCGACCGCGGCAGCCACAGCACTCGTCCTCGCCCCAGCAGCCTCCGCCGACCCGGCCCCCGTTACCGGCGTGGAACTCAACCAGCCCGCCGACCAGGTCATCGCGCTTGAGACGAAGTTCAACCTGACCAACGATGCGGAAACCGGCATCAGTGAACTGCGCAAGCTCCGCGGCGACATGTGGGACCAGAACGTGCCATACGACGGAAAAACGCTCCGCACGGTTGCTGCAGAACAGGGCCTGGATACCCGCGAGAAGTACGTCAACGCGGTGCAACTGGACACCGGCTACAACCTGATCGCACTGCAGCGTGCGGTGGAGGCGGCGAAGAAGTTCGCGCACGTCCGCCCGTTCAACGCAACGTGTACGGACAACTGCGGCCCGGAGGACACCGCCACCATCGGCGGCAAAGGAGGCTGGGGCGCGAACTTGCACAGCACGGCTAACATGAGCCGCGCCATGCAGGGGTGGGGCTATGGCGAGCTGGCGGACCTGAAGCGTCTGAACGGCAAGTGGTCCGACGACAAGAACAGCATGACCGGCCACCTGCACACGTTCCTGAACCCCACCGTGACTCGTGTCGGTTTCGCCGGTGCGGTCACCGCTGAGGGCGAGGCATCGGCTGCGGTGGTGGGATACAAGCCGACCGACGTGGAATCCATGCCGCAGGGTTCCCAGAAGGTGGTTCTGCACCGTCCGGCGGATGGCAACGAAACCCCGAACACCACGCCGAAGAAGTTGGTCTTCGCGGGTGTCGGCGATAAGTCGCCGGACGACGTGCGCCGGACCGTGGGCATTGTGTTGACGGTGCTATCGATCCTGGCTGCAATTGTGAAGTTCATCGAGCCATACCTGCGCCCGATCGCCGATAAGTTTATGGGGCGATAGCCTCGGCGACTTGGTCGAGGGCATCCATGGTGTCCTCGTAGCTGCCGTCGGCGCTGCGCGCGCCGATGGCTACCCCAACGTTTTTGATCCAGCCGAGTTGGCGGGTGTGCCAGGAGCCGTCTTCCTCCACGTCTGACCAGCCGCCTTTGAACGGAACCCCCAACTGGCCGAGCCCGTAGGCCTGGTCTTCGGTGATGTTGCGCATGTCCGCCAGGACGGGTTGGGATTGGTCGCGGGTGCTTAAGTAGTGGGCGTATTTCGCCTGGTCGGCGAACGTCCAGCTGGTGGTGCCAAACGCGCCGCGCACGTTGACGTGCGGCCCGGCTTTTTCGATTTCCTCGCCGACGAGTTTGGCGGCTTCGAGGTCGTCGCCCATGCAGTCCCATAGGGCGCGGGCGGAGTCGTTGTCGGACCATTCGATGGAGGCCTGGGTGAAGTCCGCGATGGTGGCGTGGTCGTATTCGCAGTGCCGTTCGGCGGCGCGTGCGATGGGGATTTTGATGGTGGACCAGGCCGGCAGGGTGTCCAGGGAGCCGGCTTGGGTGAGGGTGGTGCCGTCGTAAAGAGCGACGCC
Organism: Corynebacterium sp. HMSC055D05; assembly: GCF_001810365.1. Classification (NCBI taxonomy): domain Bacteria; kingdom Bacillati; phylum Actinomycetota; class Actinomycetes; order Mycobacteriales; family Corynebacteriaceae; genus Corynebacterium; species Corynebacterium sp. HMSC055D05. Next base: position 44,962 of record NZ_KV801024.1, on the reverse strand, counting down.
CACCTCGGTGTTTGTCGCCTCCTCAATCTTTGCGACGACCCCCTCAAGGCCCTCATACTGCTCCTGCGAATGCGTCGGTGCTGCCTCGGTCTGCAGCGGCTTAACGGGAGCCTCTGCGGAGCAGCCGGCCAGCAGTAGCACGGCAACCCAGGCGACCTTGCGCATTACGCCCCCGCAACCGCCAGGGGCTCGCGAAGCACGTAATCCAACGCCACGGCGCGGGCGATGTCGCGCACCACATCCTTGTGGCTAGGGATCAGGCGCAGATCGATGGGCCCGGAGATGTGTTCGCGGACGGTGCGGGCGAATGGGGCGGAGGCGAGGGGGTCGTCGATAAACGCACTGCCTGCGACAACCACCGTGTTGGGGCAGTGGTCGGAGCACAGCCCAGCCACGAGCGTGCCCAGGCCGCGGGCGCGGCTGTCGAGCGCGGAACGGGTTGCCTCCCCGGCGTCCTCCACCGCCTGGCGCAGGGTGCGGATCGTGGGCACATCGATGGCGTCCAGCAGGCCCTGGGTGGTCAGCTCGCCCTGCTCGACCTCGATGGGGTTGACCCCTTCGGGGCTGGAGATGGCGCAGGCGAGGGAGTCGTCGGCAAACAGCGCCATCACCGACGGGGTGTCCAGGTCCGCGGTGGATTGCATCTCAGAGCCGACAATCGCGCTGGAAATCGAGGTGACCTGCACCGGCACGGAGAACTGCTCGCGCATCTGATCGCCGATGTTTACCCCGTCCCACCCCAGGTTGGGGGCGTAGACGTCGCCGCTGCCGCGCACCGTGCCGGATGTGGTCACGCCCACGGTGGCGAGCGGGCGGCCGACGCTGGTGGTCAGTTTGTTCAGGCCGGCCATGATGTGCTGGATGAAGTCGTCCTCGCTCATACGCGAGACCGGCAGGTCCACGTCCACGCTGCGCAGGGTGCGGCCCTTGAGGTCGAACAGGGCGATGTAGGTGGAGTCGGTGCCCACGGACACACCCGCGTGCGTTTCGGTGGTTTCGGCGAGTTCGAGGGGGATGGTGGGCCGTCCGCGGCCTTGGGATTGGGTGAGGTCGTTGCGTTCGGTGACGTATCCGGCGTCGACAAGCGCCGCGATTGCGCGGGTGACAGTGGGCTGAGACAGGCCGGTCGCGCGGACGAGCTCGCTGCGGGAGGTGAGTTCCTGCAGGCGAATGAGGTGCAGGCATTTCGCCGCGGGGGTACGAGGACGAGAAAACGAAGCCCAAGCCATAATGAATATATTTACTGGATGGTGCGACGAATTGTCCATTTGGCCAGCTCCTATACAATCGCCCAGCATGAGCCAACCCATGCGCGAGCCGTCGCTTCTCGACGCCACCTGCGAGGATTTCGTTTACGACCTCGCAGCCATCTCTCCCACGCTGGCAACCCAAATTGGCATCGATGGCCACGACGGCGAATTGCAGGACTTTTCCCCCGAGTACTGGGACCGGGTCGCAGACCGCATGCGCGACCTCATCGCCGACGTTGACGCATTGAACGACTCCACCGATGACTCCGACGACGAAGACGACTTCGACGACGTAGACAACCTCACAGCCGCCATCCTGCGCGACCGCCTGTGTATGAAGCTCGAGCTTCACCACCGCGGCGAGCTCCTGCGCCAGCTGAACAACATTGCCTCACCGATTCAGGAGATCCGCGACTCGTTCGCGCTGATGCCGCGCGTGACGGAGCAGGACTTCGACGCCATCGCCTCCCGCATGTCCCGCATCCCGGCAGCGCTCGCCGGCTACCGCGAATCCCTGGCAGAGGCTGCCTCTGCCGGCGATGTGGCATCCCACCGCCAGATTGACACCGTGATCAACCAGTGCGAGGCGCTGGGCGAAAGCGACTCCCAACTCGACGAACTGGGCCTCCCGCCGGAGTCCAAGATCGTCGAAGAGGCGAAGGCCGCGTTCACACAGATGGCCGACTGGCTCTCCACCGAACTCGGACCCAAGTCCCCCCACGACGACGCCGTGGGCCGCGAGCGCTACGAACTGTTCGCCGAACTTTTCCACGGCCGCAATGTGGACCTCGACGAGGGCTACGCCTGGGCGCAGGAGGAACTGAAGCGCACCGTCGATAAGCAGAAGCAGATCGCGCGCAAGCTTTACGACGACGACTCCGTCGCCGCCGCATACCGCCACCTGAACCAGGACGAGCGCTACACCATCCACGGCACCGACAACCTCCTCGCCTGGATGAACAGCGTCAACGAAGACGTGGCCAACGTGTTCCCGATCCCCGAGGGCATGCCCCCGGTGGAGTGCGCCATCGACCGCGCCGGCTCCGGCGGTATCTTCTACACCCCGCCAAGCGACGACATGATCCGCCCCGGCACCATGTGGTGGTCCGTCCCAGAAGGCCAGGAGACGTTCCACACCTGGCAGGAGTTGACCACCGTGTTCCACGAGGGCATCCCGGGCCACCACCTGCAGCACGCCTACGCCCTGCTCAACCGCGGTGAACTGAACATTTGGCGACGCTCCGTCTGCTGGAACTCCGCCCACGGCGAAGGTTGGGCGCTCTACGCCGAGCACCTCATGGATGGCTACCGCGAAGACCTCGGCTACCGCATGGGCCTACTCGACTCCATGCGTCTCCGTCTCGCGCGCGTGATGGTGGACATCGGCGTGCACCTGAAGAAGACCACTCCGGAAGGCACCGGCGTGTGGGACGCCCAGTACGCCAAGGCCTTCCTGCGCGACAACACCGCCATGGCGGAAGCCAACCTGGCCTTCGAGCTGGACCGTTACATGGGCTGGCCGGGCCAAGCCCCGTCGTATGCCCTGGGTTTCAAGGACTGGATCGACCTGCGCGACCAGGCCCTCAGCCGCGGCATGACCCAGGACGAGTTCCACACGAAGGCGCTGAGCCTGGGCTCAATGCCGATGGATATCCTGGCCCACGCGATCCTGCACTAGTCGTCTCGCTCGATTCGTTTCAGGATTCGGGGGACGAACCCGGCGAAGATCAACACGCAGATCAGCCGGATGAGCTGCAGTGCCACCACGGCGGGTCCGGCTCCACCCTCGGCGGACAGTGCCAGCGCGGTCTCGAGCGCGCCGGGTGTGGTGGCGAGGTAGCCCTCGTAGAGGGTCAGACCCAGCCACTTGGCTACGACCCACCCGATGCCCGCACAGAACACCATGAGGCCGACGATGTAGGCCATCGTCGCCGGCAGCAGTTTGGAAAACGCCTTCAACGCCGGCACGGACAGGCCGCCGCCGCACATCCAGCCAAGCGCCAGGAATGCCGTAATGCTCAGTGGTTCCGGGGGAACAATGGTGAAGTCCGCGAACGACCCAACCAGTACCGTGACCAGCATCGGCCCGAAAATGGACGGGTTGGGCAGCCGAGAAACCTTGCCGAGTGGAATCCCCACCACAATCAGTGCTGGGACCAGCAGCCACATCCACCAGTAGGGCTTGAGGTGCATGACTTCGCCGGCGGCGGGCGCATCCAAAAATGACACCACCACCGGCAGTGTTATCGACACCGTCAGCAACCGCAGGTACTGGCTCAGGCTGACGTAGCGCATGTCCGCCCCTAGGTCTCGCGCGAGCGCCGGCATCAGCGACGCCCCACCAGGCAGCAGCGACAGCACTCCCGTCTTCCTGGAAACGCCATGGTTCGCCAACACCAAACCACCGAAGAACGCCACTGCAATCACCAACACCGCCGCGATGAGGCCAGGGACCAAGAACGGCAGCAAATCACCCGGTGGAATTCCTACCAGCGGCAGCGCCGCCACCACGCCAATCACACCGCGGGCAAGGGTGAACAGGTGCTCGTTGATCCGCAGGTCACGCTCAGTGACAATCGCGACCGTTCCAGCACCAACGATGCCAGCGAGAATCCACGCAGCCGGCACGTGCAGGTAGGTGAACACGAGACCGCACAGCACCGACAGCGGAGCAGCGACGATCCAACGGTTCATGTGGTGCATAGTAGTCGTATGCTCGCCTTCCTTATCGCTGCCTCTGCGTTCGCTGGCTGGATCGATGCAGTGATCGGGGGCGGCGGCCTCGTGCTCATCCCAATCCTCATGGCGACGACCGGCATGCCCGCCGCATCCGTGCTCGCCACCAACAAGGTCGCGGCGATCAGCGGCACCGCCTCGGCCGCGGTTTCGCTCGTGCGCCGCGTCGGGGTGCCCAAGTTCACGTGGATTTATGCCCTCATCGCAGGCATTACCGCCGCGCTTGGAGCGACTGCAGTTTCGCTTATCGACGACTCCATCGCCAACCCGATCATCATCACCCTCCTGATCGCCGTCGGCATCTTCGTGGTGGTCAAACCGACGTTTGGGACGACCGGGGAGAGAAGGGTGTCGTCGATAAGAATTGCTCTGGGAGTCGCAGCAGCGGCGCTGATCGGCGCCTACGACGGCATCTTCGGCCCAGGCACCGGCATGTTTTTGATCATGGCGTTCACCGCCATTTTCACGCAGCAGTTCCTCCAATCCGCGGCGATGGCAAAGGTGGTCAACACCGCCACCAACCTCGGCGCGCTGATTGTCTTTGGGCTGGGTGGCTACATCGATTGGAAACTGGCGCTGATCTTGGCGGTGGCCAACGTGATCGGCGCACAGATCGGCACAAGAACAGTACTCAAGGGCGGCTCCAAACTGGTGCGCATCGCCCTGCTCATCCTCGTGGTGGTGCTGTGCGTGAAACTACTCAAGGACCAGGGAGCCATTGGCTAGGCCATAAATGGCCGCAACCGCGCCGACCAGCACCAACGCCACAACGAACCACTCAAAGGTGTTGAAGGAACGCTCGTTGTTGGCGCGCCGGGTAGCCACGTACGGCACCATGCCCGGCACCACCGCCAGCGCGCCCAACAGCACGTATACCGGGTCCGCCGCGTAAATCAGCCATAGCGAGTACACCGAACCGATCAACCCCACCACCAAGTGAACGTGATGATCACGCGCGATGAGCACCAGGTAGATGGAGGAGAAGATGTAGGGCAGCAGGTACATGATCGTGGCCAACTGCACCATGCCGTTGTACGACGCCGCCGAGACAAAGAACACAACCACGAACAACTGGATCACAATGGTGGACAGGACCTGGGCGTTCTTCGTCGTCGCCAATCGCTTGGGCAACAACCCATCGCGGGCCATCATCACAATCGGCTCGGCGCACAGCATCTGCCACGACACGTACGCACCCAGCACCGACAAGCACAGACCGATAGAGACCAGCGCGCCACCCCACGGGCCGACAACTGCCTCAAGCACGGCACCCATCGAGTTGTCCGGCAGCGCCGCCAACTCTTCCTGGCTGAGCACACCGTAGGACAGGGTGGACACCGCCACGAGCAGGGCCAACACCGACAGGAAGCCGATGATGGTCGCACGGCCCACATCGCTGCGGCGGCGAGCCTGCTTGGAGTACACCGACGCGCCCTCGATACCGATGAACACCCACACCGTGTACAGCATGATGCCCTTCAACTGAGCGCTAAACGGTGCGCTGTTGGCGTTGCCCCAGAAGTCGGTGGTGAAGCGGTCCCACGAGAAGCCTAGGAACGCCACCAGCACAATAAACGCCAGGATGGGTACGAGTTTTGCCACGGTGGTGACCACGTTCATCACCGCCGCCTGCTTCAGGCCGCGCGTCAGCCCCCACAGGATCAGCCAGCTCATTGCGGACACCGCGATTGCCAACACCCAGCGGTTCTGCAGCACCGGCACATAGTGGCTCAGTGTGCCGAAGAACAAGGTGGCATACCCAACCTGGGCCATCACCGAGCCGAGCCAGTAGCCCCAACCTGCGGTAAATCCGATGAAGTCACCCAAGCCGGCGCGCACGTAGGCGTACACGCCGGAGTCCAGGTGGGGTTTCCTCACCGCCAGGATCTGGAACACGAAAGCAATGGACAACATGCCGACGCCGGCAATTGCCCAACCAACAAGCATCGCTCCGGGGCTCGCGACCGAGCCGATGTTTTGGGGGAGCGCGAAAATGCCGGAACCAATGGTCGATCCGATGATGAGGGAGACCAGCGTCCAGACCGAAACGGTGCGCTTTGTCATGGCGACTAACACTACCCCAGGGGTTGTCTACTACAATCATCAATCGATATAGAACGTTTAAAGCATAAACAACTGAGGGAGGCGGCAAATGCGCAAGAAAATTGCGGCAATGACATGTGCCATTGCACTGTCGTTGGCAACCGTTTCCCCAGCGTATGCCGATGACGGATACAAACAAACAGCAGTCGTGCCGGGCCTGACCGCCACCATCGAGGCACCCCTGCCCATCGGCGAAGCCTGGTACGAAGCCGAAGACTTACCGCGTTGGGCAACCTTGAACCCCGACGGTTCCATCCACCTCACGCCGGGGGAGGGGGTTACCCCCGGTGTGTACGAGTGGCCCGTCCGCGCAGTGCTTGCCGACGAGACCGAGCGAGTCTTCTCCGTCCGCGTCACCATCAGCAAGGACGCTTCGTCGGAACTCAACCAGGAAGGCGCGATCATCGACGCGCTCGTCGAATACGCCCCCGAGGTCTCCCCGAAGTGCTCCGCCACCGCCATCGGCGTCGGCCTGCCACTGCTCGTGCTACTGCCGCTTGGGTTCGCCTCCCAGATGAGCCTGCCGCTGGTCGCGCGTCAGAACGACCTCAACCTGGTCGTCGAGAACGCCCTGAGCGTCGATCTGAAACTTCGGGACCTCAACTCCCGCGACGTTGACCTCGGCATCGCCGCCATCCTCGCCGTCGCAGGCCTCGCTGGCGCAGGCGCGATTATTTCCCAGTGTGTGAAGTAGGGTCCTCCGGCCACGCGTGCTTGGGGTAGCGGCCCCGCATCTCCTTGCGCACCTGCTGGTACGGCCCCGCCCAAAAACTGTCCAGGTCATCCGTCACCGCAAGCGGCCTACCCGCAGGCGACAGCAGGTGGTACAGCACCTTCACGCCCGCGACTGTTTGGCCGTGTTTGCCAAACATATGCTGCAGTTTCACCCGCTTCACCGGCCTGCCAGAAGCGTACTCAAACTCCTTCGGCGCCACCTGGTCCAACTCCGCGACCTGCTTCCAATCCAGTTGCCGCAACATCGCCGCCCGCATATCGCAATTGCCTATCGACGACCCCCTCGCCACCTCGGAAACCTCAACCGAATAGTCCCCTTCGCTCACATCCGGCCACCCAAGGGTGGCGTGCAGGAAGTCCAGCCGTTCCTTCAGGTGCTGCTCCTTGTCGTTGAGCGGGAAGTCCTCAAACCGCAGGTGGGTGAGCGCTTCCGCTGCCTCGTCGGGAGTCAGTTTGATCGGGGTGGAGGAGAGCTCAATCGCACCGACGGAGGTGACGAGCCGGCCGCGCACCTTGTCGTCGACAAGCATTGCTTTCTTGGTTTCGGTCACCCTGTCCTGCGGAAACGCGATCGGTTCGGCATCTCGGATGATCACCTGTGTCGGTGTGCGCTGGATCTCCGCTGCCGCGATCCACTCACTATGCGAGTTGAACTTCGCGCGCGTCCCCGACGCCAACAGGTACTCGCCCTCGCCGACCTTCTTCGCAATCCATTGCGGAAACGCCGCCGCAATCACCTCGCCGGGGTTCGCCGGGCCTTTGTCGTCGACAAGCCTGCGCAGCCGCTTCGCATCCACTTCGCCAGCAAGCCGCGCGATCGTGCCCGCTGCCTGCGAACCGAACGTCAACAGCGCCGCACCCAGCCGCGGATCCAGCGGGAAACTGGCCAACCTTTTGCCAAAATCGGTGATCTTTCCGTTGCTTAGCGCCCCAATCGCCTCCAGATTCTGCTCCGCCTCGCTGAGGTCCTTCGGCTGATCCAACAGCGGCAGGTCCGGCGACGCCCACGCCTTCATCGTCAACAACGCACCCGTCAGATCCGCGGTGAGGATCTCGGGTGTGATGTCCGCCTGGAAGTTGGCGTAATCGTCGCGCGAAAACACCCGCACAACCTCGCCCGGACCGAGCCTGGCCGCACGGCCAGCACGCTGATCCGCACTCGTCTTCGCCTCCGACACCGTGACCAGGCCCGTCATGCCCCTGTTATCTCTCTTTGGCACCCTGGACAGGCCTGCGTCCACCACCTTGCGCACGCCCGGCACAGTTATCGACGACTCCGCCACCGACGTCGCCACAACCACCCTCGCCGGCCCATTTAGCGCCTCATCCTGCTCCTTGCTGCTCTGCCTCCCATGGAGGGGGACCGCATCGTCCAGGAACCCGCACACCAAATCCACCTCGCGAACACCCGGCACAAATACCAAGGTCCGCTCCGTGCCGTGCGTCTGTTGCGCCACGTGTTTGTAGAACTCGCGCGTTCCCCGGATCCTGTCCGGATGCGGCGCATACATGATGTCCAGTGGGTGCGTCACCGCTTCCGTGGAGAGGACCTGCGCGCCCATATGGTCGGCAAACTTCTGCGCGTCCAGGGTGGCGGACATGGCGGCCAGGTAGAGGTCGTCGCGAAGCAACGCCACCTCCATGCACATCGCCAACACCAGATCCGTGTCCAGCTGGCGCTCGTGGACCTCGTCGATCACCACGGCGCCAACCCCTTCCAGGCCGGGGTCCTTGAGCAGGCGATTCAGCAACACCCCGGGGGTTACGAACTCCACCTCGGAGCCATCCTTGTGCTCCCCGCGGATGGAGTAGCCGACTTTGGTGCCGAGAGGCGTGCCGTCGAGAAACGCAAGCCTCCTCGCCGCCGACCGCACTGCGACCCTCCTTGGCGCCGTGACCAGCGTCTGTCCTGCAATGTTTGCGATCGCCGGCGGGATCAACGTCGTCTTGCCCGTACCCGGCGGCGCTTCCACCACAAGGGGGCCGCGGTGGGGGATTTTGTCCACGACTTGCGACACCGGAAGGTCGCGGCCGATTTTCGCCAGGTCGAACATGGCAATCCAGGGTAGCGTGTGGGCCATGAGACGCCTCTTCGCAGCGATCGTCCCACCCGACGAAGTCCGCGAACACCTCATCACCGCCCTGCGCCCCATCCGGGACTTCTCCGGCACCGAAGTGCGCTGGTCTGACCCCGACAATTGGCACATCACGCTGGCGTTTTACGGCAACCAGCCCAACGATGCTGCCCTGGTCACGGACCATCTCTCCCAAGCCACCGCCTTCACTAGACCCTTGCGGCTCCACCTTCGCGGCGCCGGCTGCTTCGAACGCCGCACCATGTGGATCGGCGTCGGCGGTGACAAAGCACCCCTGAAAGATCTCATGGCGGACTGCCAACTCGACCCAGATGCGCGCCGACGCCAACGTGCGCATCTCACCGTCGCCCGCACCGGCACCCGCACCAGGGACCCATTGCTTCTCGACGACCACGCCCACGCCCTCGCCATCTACACCGGACCAGAATTCGCCGTCGACGAAGTGCTCCTGCTCGAGTCCCACCTGGGCAAGGGGAGAAGTGGCGGGCCGAAATACGACGTGGTGGACAAGTTCTACCTGCGGTGATCTACGTTGCCAGCCCAAAGTTGTCCCCATCGATATCAAGCACCAGGTTTTTAAGGTCATCAAATCTGAATCTGCGAGCGAAGTAAGGCAGATCAATCTTTGGTTGTTCGTGGAACGGGTTTTCCTCTGGGTAGTAGTCTTCCGGGTCTGGGAACGGCAGTTCCTCGTCGTCCGGTTCTGGAGGGAGTGGCTCTTCCCACGGCATTTCGGGTGCGAATGGGAATTCCATGTTGTATTCCTGCTCGAGTTCTTCGATCGCGGTGGTGGCTGCTTCTTCGTCGAGGGTGTCGTCGAAAATGTCCAGGATTCGGTGACCTTTGGCGTAGAACTCCGCTGCCCGGGCACGGTTTTTCCGTACGTTGGCCAGGCTGGACTTCCACCGCGGGTTCGTCGGAGTGACTTGCTCGTGGAGGAGGCCTTCCGGCGTGCAGATTTCGTATGTTCCGTCCTCGAAAAGCCAGACGATGTCACCGGTGACCGGATCGGGAATGTAGAACCCGCGACGATCCGTTTTCAGATTGTGGTGGTGCTGGCATAGTGCAAACAGGTTCTCCACTGCGGTTTCGCCACCTTCGCCGTAAGGGATGCGGTGGTCGAGCTGGCACTGCTGAGCGGCGCGGTTACAGCCAGGGTAAATGCAGGTGCCGTCACGGGCGATGACAGCGTGACGCATCGCCTCGTTCGGGGCGTAGCCACCTAGTTTCTGTACGGCTGCTGCGTCGAGGTCGCGTTCGACGTGGTCGGTGGACGCCAACCAGTCTTCGAAGGCTGCGGTGGTTTCAGCATCGGTCCAACCCAAACCTGGCAGAAAAACCGGGTCGCCTTCCTCGCGGTCTTTCGGGCTGTACACGTTGAGCACCGGTGTGACGGATGTGCCGGCGATTTCACCACACAGCAACTTCAAAGCGGCTTCGGGCATGCTGATGCCATGTTCGCGGGCGACAGCCTTCACACTTGCGCCGACGCGACCTGCGGCGATTGGGTTGGTGAATATCTCTATCGACGCGCGGTCCTCTCCACCGAATGAGAAGCAGTCGATCCGGAACGTGTCGCTAGTGTCCTTTTCGCGTTCATCGCGCTTCTTTGCGTTGTACCCGCGCGACTTGTCCAGGCGTTTAATTGCAGCGCGGATGCGGTCGGTGACCGTCTTGCGTTGCGGAACCTGCTGGTTGTTGCGCTTGGGGGTGAAGGTGTCAACCAGGATCTCGTCGATAAGCGCGAGTGCTTCCTCGTCTGGATCTGGGCCGAGCTCCTCGATCGCGGTATATGCAGCGGTCAGGTGGCCGATGTCCATCACCCGTGTGTTGCTCTGTAGCGCGCGAAGCCGTGGAAGTTCTTGTAGGACTGCATGTCCGAGGATCGCGTTCTTTACAAACCCTTTGTTCCAACTGGTGGCCGTTTGCACCTTCTCAACAGTGAGGTCGAAATCATCCACCTCGAGGCCCGGATATGCGTACTCGCCGAACATTGTCCAGTAAATATCGCGAATCATTTGAGCGTTTCGGCTGTCTGGATCATCTGGTCGCTGACTGCGGAAAATTTTCGGTGGTGCGGTTGCCGTTGTCATGGTCCCCCCTTTCGTCTATGGTGCTATAGTATCGAACAAACAAGCGATACGCAAGGGGGTATAACGGAACAATGAAGAATAAAGAGTTCAGGTGTTCGAACATCCTGGGTGGCTATTTTGAAGATCATATAAAACGGCCACGACACGGTATGTTGAGCAGATGCTTTTCGACGCCACCGTGATCCCACGCGAACCCAACCGCGTCATGCCTGGGGTGGTGCATTTACCTGCGTTTTTCACCTCTGATGAGCGGCGGGAAATTATCGAACAAGCGAGCGAATTAGTGAGGTCGGTTGCCGGCACGCCGGTGGCGATGCGCCAACCACGGGTAGGCAAAGGGAAGATGGATGCGTGGATGCTGTCGTTCGGCTGGTTCTGGGCGAATTCTTTAACCACTGATCTATTTCCCACCACTCCCTGGGGCGCCAACGGCGACAGCGTCAAGTTGTTTTTGAGCCGAAAAGATTAAGGCGCTCCAAAAAGGAGTGCAACCTTTGGAACCACTGTGGATACTAAAGTTCCAGAAGTGATCTGAACTATTGCCCTTTCTGCAGGTAGGCGGTTAGTTTCAAAAGTGTCTCCAATCCAGTCCACCACTAGAGAGGTACTATGTTTTTTCACCGTAATCGTGTCCTCGCAGGGGCAGTCACGCTGACCATTGCATGCTCGGTCGCGTCAGTGTCAGCCGCGTACGCTACTCCGTCACCCACCGACGCCCCCTCTATCAGCACTCAAAAGAGCAATAGTAAAGGGATTTCCACGAAGCATGCAGCGGGCACCAGCACTGAATTTGACCCTGCATTTGCCGAACAGGCACAGCAAATGGAAGCCGACCTGAAAACCATCATGTCTATTCCAGATGAAGTCCTCCTTCAAGGCGATGCTGCTACTCAAACATGGGTCCAGCAAAACCTTGTGACAGGGACACCGGGGGTAACTACTTACGCCAGTGTTCTTGGGTGTACTGGGGCAATTACGGGGATGATCGCAGGTAATTTGGTTGGAGCCGCCAAACTTCTCAAGATAAAGCGCTATATCAAAGAACTTGGAGGAGTGGCGGAAGCCGTTCGCGTCATGTGGGGGGCGAGCTTCAGCTACGAGAAGCTGCAAGCTCTCGGTGGAGCTGTCGGTGCACTCGCGGCGGAGCTCGTAGGAATCGCTGGCGTGCAGGAAAAGTGCTTCGACTAGCGCACGCATGTAGCAATAGTTGCACAAGAGGAAGATATGCTCGAAAAACTAGAGTACATAGGGTCTTGTTTGTCAATTGGGGCGGCAGTAGTGGCCATCGTTACGGGGCAGTTCGTCTTAGCGCTTGTTCTCGCAATCATCGGAGTGTGGGGACTAAAGCCAAACAGAAACCTCTCGAAGGCCCAAGAAATCGATTCGAGCCTACCCATCCCCTCAGCGTCTGCAATCAAGCAGTTCCGACAAGACAATCCGGACTTCTCGCTCACTGAATCAATTGTTGAGCTGCAGAAACGAGATGCTAAAAATGGAAAATGCGACCCTATCTAGTTTGCTTATCTTGGGAAAGTTTTACCCCGAAGCTGGCAAATTCCCTGGTTCGGGTACTGCTGGTCGTTGTCCCCCTTTTTGTTGAGGCTCTGGGATGGTGCCAAACAGATAAAACATGGACAGCGCCCCAAGCAAAAATAGAAATCAAGGCAAATGCCTAGGAACAAAACTCGGGGCACTTCAGAGTGGAAAGGTACTTTGGGTCGCGGAACAAAGCCTAAAGGTGCTCTAGTTTGAAGTGCTATCGCCTCGCTTTTCGATTGGATATCGGGGGTTCTGATCGGCCGGTTCTGGCATCGCTTTTGATTCAACGTCGATAAGTTGATAGTTGAAAATTCGATTGCTGGGTGGCGGGACGAACCGTAACTTTCATGCTTCACTGTTCTTCTATGGTTTCCATCGATGCAACTCTGGGTGCTTAATGTGTTTATTAAGGCGTTTCATTCTGGCCGCGTAGTAATAGCGCTGGTGTTGTGCTTGCTGGCTCTTACTCTGTGGGGCTTGCGCGTTTCGGTAGTCGCACCTGTCGACATTGGCACTGGGGTGCTTTTCTTCTTGCTAGCAGCTACATTGCCTCTGGCGGCATATCGGCCTACTGTCGCCGCTCTGGGGCATCTTGCGCTGTTTGCGGTCGCAAGTTTTTCCGCTCGTTCTCCAGATTTGGTGACGTTGACGTCCGTTCTGATGGTTACTGTAGTTACTGCGCAACGCAGGTATAAGACTGGAGTAGTCCTTGCAGTTTTTACGACACTACTTGGGTTTTACTCCCCGGATAAAAAGTCGTTTAGTGTGGATTCGCAGTCTGTGACCATCTTTAGCCTCATGATGGTTTGCGCATTTGCCGTTGGGTGGTTTATCAACACGGTGAATACAAAAGAAAGGCAACGCCATCTCCAGATACGCCAACGTAAGGCAGAAGTAGCTGGGCTTCTCCATGACACGGTAGCTGCTGATCTAACTGCGCTGATAGTTAGGCTTGAAGCATTGGCGATCGCCACGCCGGAGATAGAGCAAGCTCTACAGAAGTGTGCTACCACAGCGCGTAAGTCAATAGGCGGTATTCGCGCGTTAGTGGACGAGCTCAATGCCCAGGCGATCAATCATCAGCAAGCGACTGTGCCAGCGCTAACCACGACACTGATACAAACTAATCGCGCGCTTCAGGAGGCCGGATTTCATGTTGAATCCACCGCGAATATCAGCGTGGATCCCGGCACTGAGTCTATCGACAAGGCGCTCAGTCGATGTTTGTCTGAGGCCAGTGCCAATATCATCAAGTATGCCGTACCTGATTCCATGGTGAGAATGACTGCAACTGCAGATGCCAAACAAATCATTGTGACTCTCGCTAACACTTATAGACCGGGGCGTGGGCGAGCTGGTTCCAGCCATTTTGGTTTAGTATCTATGCAGCGAACGATTGCCGCCGTAGGCGGAAGCATGACACTGGATAGCGCTGATGCCCGTTGGTCGATTACTTTCCATGTCCCCGTCTGAAAGGTTTCGTCGTAAATATGAATTCCGTGATCTCTCTTATGCTTACCGTTAGCCTTGTGGCAGGATCCCCCGTAACAGTCGAGGTACCTCCCGCTGAGAGGAAACCGGTGACTCATACATACCAGATTATTAAGGACTGGCTGGGGTGCAGTAAAGGTCAAACCCATCCTTGGTGTAGTAAATGAGCGCCAGGATCCTCCTTGTTGATGATGATCCCGTAATCCGGGAATCCTTTCCGCTTTACTTCTCTAAAACCCCAGACCTAGAGGTTGTCGCCACCGCCGCGAACGGGCGCTGCGCGCTGACATGGCTCGATAGTCATACCTGTGACGTTGTGTTGTCCGATGTCCGCATGCCCGATATGGATGGAGTCGAATTACTGAAACAGACGAACAGTTTCGATGAACCACCTGTTTTTGTTGTGATGACAGCTTACGACACTGACGACACGATGATTACTTCTCTTGCGCGTGGGGCGTCCGGGTACGTCATTAAAGGACAACCTCCGCAGGTAATTATTCAGGCGCTCAGAGATGCGCTTAAGGGAGGGACCAGTCTCTCACCCCAATGTGTGAAACGGCTGGTAGCTCAATCCCCGTGGGGGCGGTTTGTCGAACGAATGGCACACGCTTCATTAACCGATAATGAGGAAGCTGTCATGGAATTGTTGCGCCGAGGAAACAGCAATAGACAAATAGCAAAAGAGTTATTTTATTCTGAATCCTATATAAAGAAAATAGTGTCTTCTCTTCTGAAAAAAATGGACTGTAGCTCTAGGGCGGAACTTATAGCTCTCCTGAACTGAGCTAATTGTTTCGGCGGAGTACTTTCGCTGTCTGGAAAAAGGCTCTTGGCGTCAGCTAGAAGTCACGAAGAAGACGACCACTACAGCCACGAAGCCTGTGCAGTCCGCATTCTGCCAATCCGCAAGCCGCGGCTACGTCAAGAAAGTGACAGTCGAGGTAGATCATGTAAAAGTCGTCTTCAACGTGTCCTTCGAACGCGTACATGCGGAACATTCCCCAGTAGATGTCGCGGATCGCTTGGGCGCCGCTTGCGTGCGGGTCGTTAGTGCGTTGGTTGCGAAACATCGGTTCGATTGCCGTGGTCATGGCCCCCTTTGCAGGGTCGTCAATAGCAATATCGAACTCACGAACGAGCGACAACGGAGTAGCCAGCAGAAATAAAAAATAATACGGTTGCCCATTCGAACACTTTGGGTTATTGTGTGAAAATCATATAAAACGACCGCGACACGCAAGGTGGAGCAATTGCTTTTCGACGCCACCGTGATCCCGCGCAAGCCACACCAGGTGATGCCTGGCGTGGTGTATTTACCTGCGTTTTTCACCTCTGATGAGCAGCGGGAAATTATCGAACAAGCGCGCGAATTAGCGAGGTCGGTTGCCGGCACGCCGGTGGCAATGCGCCAACCACGGGTAGGCAAAGGGCAGATGGAAGCGTGGATGCTGTCGCTCGGGTGGTTCTGGGCGACGAACCCGTACCGCATGCTGCAAGAAGTTGATGGATACCCGGTACCGCCGGTGCCGGAGAATTTCCAGCGGATCGCAGGGGAGGTGATGGATCGGGCACGTGAGATCGACCCGCGGGCTGGTGAGACTCCACGTGTGGAAACGGCGTTAGTGAATTTCTACCCGCCGGGCAAAGGAATTGGCATGCATGTGGATGCAGAAGAGGCATCTGAGAACGCGGTGGTCAGCCTGTCGTTCGGTCAGGACTGTGTGTTCCGCATCGAGGGGCACGATATTCTCCTGATGTCCGGGGATGCCCTCGTGTTCGGTGGCCCAGCCCGCCGCGCGAGACACGGCGTGCTGGGGGCAAAGAAGGGGACGTCGACGCTGCTAGAAGGAAGACTCAACATCACTATGCGACAGATGGAGAAGTGATGATCGCACTGCTTGGAGTCTGGTTCGCGGCAATCGTCAGCCCAGGTCCGGACCTGTTTCAGATCATCCGGGTTGGCGCGAAGAATCGACGGGATGGCATCCTGTGCGCGCTCGGCATCATGCTGGGCAACACGGTGTGGATCGTCGCGTCGCTGGCGGGTCTGAGTGCGTTGATTCAAGCGTTCCCGGAGATCCTGTCGGTGCTGCAGATCGTCGGTGGCGCCTACTTGTTGTGGATGGGCATAGGCGCGATTCGGGCGAGCGACCCGGAGTTGCCGGAAGCGCAGCAGGTGAGCAGACCGTTCCTCACCGGTGTGGCGACGAACCTGTCCAACCCGAAGGCCGTCCTGTTCTTCGGAGCGATCTTCGCCCAGTTCGCGCACGTGGGTTGGTGGGCGGTGCCGCTGCTGGTTGTCACGGGCATCATCTGGTTCGTCGGGTTCGCACTGGCAGTCCGTGCGATGGCGTCCAAGATTGAGCGTTACGGCAGGTGGATCGACGTGGTCACGGGCATCATCTTTATCCTTCTGGCCACATGGATGCTGTGGGAGGGCCTACACTTCGGCACATGAGCGAACAAAAGGTTGCAGTAGTTACAGGTGGTTCCGCGGGTATCGGCGAGGCGACGTGTCGGGCCCTTGCCGCCGACGGCTGGAAGGTCATCGTGGCGGCTCGGCGTCTGGAGAAGTGCCAGGCGATTGCCGACGACATCGGCGGCGTTGCGGTGGAGTTGGACGTGACGGACCCGGGGAGCGTCGATAAGCTTGCGCGCCTTGAGCGCGTGGACTTGCTGGTCAACAACGCGGGTGGCGCGAAGGAGACTGACTACCTGCGCGACGCGGACGACGCGGACTGGGAGTGGATGTTCCAAACCAACGTGATGGGCACCATGCGCGTCACTCGTGCGCTGTATCCGCAGCTCAAGGCATCGGAGGGGCTGGTGGTCAACATTGGATCGGTCGCGGGCACGGACGCGTACAAGGGCGGGTCCGGCTACAACGCGGCGAAGTACGGCCTGCGGGGTATGACCAGGGCGATGCGCAGGGAGGAGGCGGAAAACAACATCCGCGTGTGTGAGCTTGACCCGGGCCGGGTGGAGACGGACTTCGCGCTCAACAGGTTCGGCGGCGACGAGGAACGTGCGCGGAAGGTCTACGAGGGCAACGTCAACCTGACTGCAGAGGACATTGCGGAAGCGGTGCGGTGGGTGGCGAGTCTGCCGAAGCGGGTGAACATCGACACGATGAGCATCATGCCGGTCGACCAGGCAGACCGCTAGACTGCCCTACATGCATATGGACGTGTCGATATCGGGCGAATCAATCAAGCTCGGGCAGTTCTTGAAACTGGCCAACCTGGTGGAATCCGGTGGTCACGCGAAGGAAGCGATCGCTGGGGGAGACGTGCTGGTCAACGGTGATGTGGTCACCTCGAGGGGGCATTTGCTTTACGACGAAGACACCGTCTCGATCGGCGACGCCTCCGCAACAGTGATGGCGGACTCGGACGGTGACGATTACTTCGACGAACGCACCGCCAACGATGATTTCGACCCGGAGAAGTGGAGGAACATGTAATGCCTGCATTCGAAGGCAAAGACGGGATGCCGTTTTGGCAAGACCTGATGACCACGAATGTGTTGAAGTCCACGCACTTCTACAGCAACGTGTTCGGCTGGGAGATCGTTGACGGCACTGCTCGCAAGGATGGGTTGCCGGTGGCGGGTCTGGTGTCGGGTAAGGCTGATGGCTGGGTGACGTCGTTTATGGGCGGCGGCGAGGTGGAGAAGCTCGGTGGCCGTGTCCTGAGCGCCGACGAGGAGTTGACGCTGTGTGAGGACCCGTCCGGCGGTCTGTTTGGCCTGATGGATCCGGAGGAACGCTTCGTTGCGGCCGGTGAGCCGGGGGTGCCGGTGTGGTACGAGTTGGTGACCACGGACCAGGCCACCATCGATTTCTACGGCGACCTGTTCGACTGGGAGATCCGTGAGGAAGACGGTTACTTCCTGGCGTTTGAGGACGGTGCGCCGTTCTTGGGCATGTACGTCGGCGAGGCGGCGTCGTGGGTGAGTTACTTCGGTGTGGAAGACCTCGAGGCGGCCTGCAAGGCGGTGGAGGCGCACGGCGGCACGGTGCTCGTCGGGCCTGGCCAGGGCGCGTTTGGGCTGATGGCGGGCATTGCGGACCCGAATGGGGCGCAGTGCTTCATCGTTGAGGTGGAAGCACCGACGTTCGAGGAGATCAGCGAAGCGGACTCTGTGCTGTGAAACGTGTAGGGGCGGCGTTGCTGGTGGCGTCGTTAAGTTTTCCGCTGAGTGCGTACCACGTGGACCCGTCGTATAACAGGGATCGGACGGGGCTTGCGGTGGTGCATCCGGACGGGCGCGTGTCCATTTCGCCGAAGGCGGAGGAGGCCCGGCCGGCGTTGTCGTTGGCGAAGCTCTACCTGGGCTACTACGTGCTGTACAACGGCACGAAGGCTGAGAAGAAGCAGGTGGAGGAGATGATCGCGTCGTCCGACGACGGGATTGCTAGCCGGCTGGACGCGAAGTATCCGGAGGCGATTGATGAGATTGCCAAGGACTTTGACCTGAAGCAGACGGCACGGGGTGTGTCGTGGGGGAAGTCGCAAACTTCGGCGCGTGATTTGGCCACGTTTATCGCGTCGATTGTGTGGGATCCGGCAGCAAAACCCCTGTTCGCGGGTATGGAGAAGCAGACCGCGGTGGCGTCGGACGGGTTCATCCAAGGTTTTGGCACGGCACGCCTGAAGCGGGTGAAGGGCTCGAAGATGGGTTGGTCAGACGACCGGGAGAGTGCGACGGGCTCGGTGTCCTGGGGTGAGATCGGCAAGGAAACGTGGGCGGTGGCCGCACTGACGTACGGCACCGCCTATGAAAACACGGTGGATACCAACGTGGGTATCAACCAGGTCAACGACGGAGATGCTCCGCGACATCCTGCACTCGACGGCGGATTTCTGCCGGTGTGGAAATGAACCCCTTGGCGTAGTACTCGGTGCCTTCGAGCCCTGAACCTGCCGGCACCTGCACGAATCCCTCTCGGTTGGTGGTGGGGAAGGTGAAGACGTAGTCGTCGGCGGTGGGGGCTGGGGTATCCCCAAGCACCCAGGCGGTGACGGGGCCGGGCAGTTGGTCGACGGCGCGTTGGGCGTCTTCTGCGCGGTCGACGTCGAGGATCGTCGTGCCGGAGAGTTCAGCGGCGGCGGCCACGTCGGGGCGCCACAGCATCTCTTTGGCATTGTCGGGCCCGTCCCACACGGAGACGGCCCACGCGCCGGTCGGGTTGCTCGGTTTGAACACAACACCGAGCTCATGCTTCTCGACGACCACCTCACCCGACCACTTCGTCGCCGGCATCGCATGATCCACCGCACTGCCAAGCATGAGCATGGCGGCGTGTGTGATCCTGTCTGGAAGGAGTGCCAGGTAGTTCGGGCCGTCCTCGTAGGTCGCCTCGATGTAGGAGGCGAGCTGCTCCAACTGCAGTTCCGGCGGCAGGTCGCGCTTGACGCCACCGACGTTGAAGTTCGGGTCACCCTGTTCGTTGAGCGGGTATTCCTCTACCAAATCGTCACCCTGTCCTCGGGCTCGATCCACATCTTGGAGCCCTTCTCTACGTCGAAGGCGTCGTAGAACTCGTCGATATTCGCAGCGATGACGTTGCAGCGGAACTCGTTCGGGGCGTGCGGGTCAATGGCCAGCAGCTGTGCCGCCATCTCCGGACGGGCCTTGGAACGCCACACGCGAGCCCACGCGTAGAACAGGTTCTGGAAGCCTTCGCGGGTTTCTTCGAGGCCCTTGTCGGCGAGGTATTTCTTGTACGCCACGACGGCGATGCCGAGTCCGCCAAGGTCACCGATGTTCTCGCCGAGGGTGAACTCGCCCTTCACTCCAGAGGTGTCGGTGCCCTCCAAGACGGACGGGACGAGACCGTTGAACTGATCGACCAGTTTGGAGGTGAGTTTCTCGAAGTTGGCGCGGTCCTGTTCGGTCCACCAGGAGTTGAGGTTGCCCTGGCCGTCGTAACGCGAGCCCTGGTCGTCGAAACCGTGGCCGATCTCGTGGCCGATCACCGCGCCGATCGCGCCGAAGTTCTGGGCGGCGTCGGCATCGGGGTCGAAGAACGGCGGCTGCAGGATCGCGGCCGGGAAGGTGATGTCGTTGACTACCGGGTTGTAGAACGCGTTGACGGTCTGCGGGCTGGACACCCACTCGTCGCGGTCGGATGGCTTGCCGATCTTGCCCAGCTGGTAGTCGTGCTCAAACGCGGCACCGCGGCGCACGTTCTCGACAAGGTTGTCCGTGAACTCCAGGCCTTCGTAGCTGCGCCACTTGTCGGGGTAGCCGATCTTGGAGTTGAACTGGGAAAGCTTCTCCGCGGCCTTCTTCTTGGTTTCTTCGCTCATCCAGGGGAGGTCGGCGATGCGGGTGCGGTAGGCGTCGATAAGGTACTGCACCAATTCCAGCATCTGCTCCTTGGACTGCGGCGGGAAGTGGCGCTTGACGTATTCGCGTCCGATGTCCTCGCCGATGAGAGATTCTGCGAGGGCCACGCCGCGCTTCCAGCGGTCGCGCTGCTGGGTCGCGCCGGAAAGCTTCTTGCCGTAGAACTCGAAGTTTGCTTTTCCGATCTCCTCGCTGAGCACGCCGGCGCGGGAACGCAGGATGCTCCACGCAGCCCACAGCTGCCAGTCGGCGAGCGTTTCGCGGCGCAGCATTGCATCCAGATCCGCGGTGTAGGAGGGCATCATGTCGATGACGCGGCCGTCGGGGAGGCCGGAGGCGCGAAGCATCTTCTGCACCAGCGGCGGTACCTCGGAAAGTTCGGTCGGGTTGTAGGTGGCGATCGCGTCGCGCGACTTCACCACATCCCAGTGGGAGTCTGCCAGCGCCTTCTCCACGTTGATAATGCGCTGTGCGGCGATCTCCGGGCTCAGGCCCAGCAGGTACTTCGGGGCGAGGAACTCGAGCATGCGCGCGACGTGGTTCTCATAGTCCGCGAGCGTCTGTGCGTGTTGTTTCTCGTGGTAGTAGGCCTCGTCGGGAAGCCCAAGCCCCGATTGCACGAGGTACGGGACGGAATCCTCGCCCTGGGAATCCTTCTCCACCCAGTAGGTCAGCGGTGCGCCAATGCCTGTGCGCTCCAAGAGCCCTAACTTTTCGACGAACTCCTCAACGCTCGCCACCTCAATCAACTCCAAGTCGGCGTTGAGGGCGTCGATGCCTGCAGCGTTGACCGCATCCACGTCCATAAAGGAGGTGTAGAGGGCGTTGCCGTCCGCAAGAATGGCGTGGACATCTTCCTCCGCCTTATCGCGCAGGGCGTAAAACGCGCCGTCAATGCCGCGGTCAGCGGGGATTTCGTGGTTGGCGACCCATTCGCCGTTTACTACTTCAAAGAGGTCATGCATGCCACCATGCTACGGAATTGGCACCTGGATCGGGGCCAAAGATTGCTCAATAATCCAGTTTGAAGCTTCCCGCTGCTGGTCGAGGGTGTAGCTGCCGTGCAGGCGGATGTCGTGGAACACGGTGAACGTACCCAGCCCAAGGGAGCGGAATAGGTTATTGAACTCCGCAAACGGGATCTGGCCCGCCGCCAGGTTGGTGCGCATCGCCGGGGAGACGAGTCCGCGGTGTGCCTCGTTCATGTTGCACACCAGGTCACCGGCGTTGCAGATCTCCAGCACGCGGGGGCCGAGCTCGCCGTAGCCCTCCGGGAGCGGGCCGAGGGACCCGCGTGCGTGGGGGGAGGTGCCGTGGGACAGCACCGCACCGTTGTCACCCTGGTACGGGTTGGCAAACAGTGCCACACCCGAGACCTTCTCCGGCGCGATCGGGCCGCGACCGTGCGCAATATCACTGGTCAGGCGGGCGGCGATGTCGGCGCCGAGGGAGTAACCGGTGAAGGAGAAGCGGGCGTCCGGGCACGCATTGGCTAGGCGGGTGACAGTTGCACGCGCCTTGTTGTAGCCAGTGGCGGACGCCTGCTTGTACGGGGTAGCCGCGAACGGGGTGGAGCGGTACGAAACCCAGACCGGATCGAT
Organism: Corynebacterium sp. HMSC055D05; assembly: GCF_001810365.1. Taxonomy (NCBI): domain Bacteria; kingdom Bacillati; phylum Actinomycetota; class Actinomycetes; order Mycobacteriales; family Corynebacteriaceae; genus Corynebacterium; species Corynebacterium sp. HMSC055D05. The sequence goes on along the minus strand of NZ_KV801024.1, from coordinate 22,961 downwards.
CTCGCCGGCAGTGCCGAGCTTGGTCAGGACGCCCGTCATGAACACGTTGCCACCGTGCGGCACGTAATCCGGGATCCCCTCAGCGGTGTTCGCCCCGCCCGGCACCGCAACCAGGTAATGCGCGGAGCACCCCTGCTGCTTGAAGGGCTGTGCTTCCGCAGTGGTGGTTGCGGTGGCGATGACGCTAAGGGCAGCGACGCAGGCTGCGAGAACATTTCTGAGTTTCATGACATGTGCATCCTAACCCTGCTCGTCAGGGTTTCGCACCTTCATCGGCCCGGGGGTATACAGGCCGGAACGCGTGGTCACCTCGGTATCCACGTGCGCCAACTCGGGAACGTCGCCCGCAGAATTACGGCGCGGCTCGTACTGCGCCACCGAACCCCAGTCGCGCTGCCAATCGTCCTTGAGGTAGCCCGGGATCTCATACGAGGTGTTCACGGCCTCCGCAGGGGCGAGCGCGCCGCCGCCGAGGAAGTCCATGAAGCCAGAGAGCTGCTGCTTGCCCGGGCCGTCCGGCATGACGCGGAACTCCGGAATCTCGGTGACACCGTTGGCGTGGAAGAACGGGCGCTGGCAGGGGTATTGGAACGCGACGGTCCAGTCGAGCAGGCCCGGGGTGTCGGAATCGAAACGCTCAGACAGTGGGATCAGCTTCGGGTTGCGCAGTGGCGTGACCGCCAGCCAGTCCTTCTCCGCAAGGGAGGTGTCCTCGCCGACGAGACGCACCACGTTCGCCTCCTCCGGCAGGTCCGCCAGCGGGAAGCGCAGGTTACGCCACAGCGGGGTTGGGCCCTGGTCCAGCATCTCTACCTCGCCGAGCTTGCGCACCACACCGTCCTTGTTGGTGCCGTACTCCAGCTTCAGCTCGGTGCCTTCCTGCTCCACGCCATTGATGTCGTGGTGGGCGATGCGGCCGGCGACGGAGGTGACCAGGAGAGGGCGGTCGTCGCTAAGCTGCGGCAACTCGTACCACGTGGTCTCGAGCGACGCGGACTGCTTCGGCTCATCATCGAAGGTGCCGGCAACCGGAATGCGGTTGTAGTCCAGGCCGAACGGCAGGCGCACGGTCGAGCCGTTCACGCCGCGCATCGACTTCGGACGGTTGCCCTGGGTGTTCACACGAGAGGTGGACTGGGCTTCGTCGGAAGCGGGATCGACGTCGGCGGTGTCGTCGTCAGACTGTGTGTCGCTCAGCGTGCGGTCCGAAGTATCGGCCGTCTCCGAAGCGATGAACGCCGGCACGCCGTCCGGAGTGAAGCCGATGTTCTTGCCCGCATCCAGGGACTTGCCCAGTGGAACGCCGCCGACGGGGGTGAGGAAGGACTCGTTCGTGTCGTCCTCCAGAAGCACGTCGCCGCCGAGGGCACACACGTCGCCCTTGAACGACTTCACGTTGCCCATACCCACCGAATACGCCGGGGCCTGGGAGACGAACGACTTCACAAACGTCAGGCACGAGAACGTCACCATGAGGATCGCAAACACGGCGATCGGCGCAGCCATCACGCCCGACCAACGGGTGCTGATCGCGCGCGGGCCGCGCATCGACTGCACCACACCAATTGCGAACACCACCAGGGCAATCGCAAGCACCACGGTGTTGGCCTCGATGGCCTTGAACTGCACAGTGCGGTCCCACCACGGCACCGCGAACGAGGACACGTACCACCACGCGTTCCAACCCGCCAAGGTAAACGCCATGAGGAACAGCACCGCAGCCATAGCGAACGTGCGGTTGCGGTCCGACTTCATCGCAATCCGAGAGAGCACCACCGCACCCACAGCCGCAATCGCGCCGCCGAGGCCCGCGTAGATGCCGAAGTGGTGCGTCCACTTCGTCGGGGTGAACAGCAGGAAGAACGTCGCCATGCCCAGGATCAGCATCATGCGCTTGGTCGTGCCGGTCGTCTTGTCGCCCTTCGCCAGCGCCCACAGGATCAGGCCGGTGCACAGCAGCAGCACGAACATGGGGAAGCGGCGCGACATGGAGCCGTCGACGGTCTGCTCGAGAAGCGTTGCGTAACGGGTCCACTCCTCAAACCAGCTCAACGCCGGGCCGACCTCGGAGCGCACCTTCGTCGCCTCCAGCACGGTGGCCAGGGTTTGGTCGTGGAACACCGGCACCAGCACGGCCAGGCCCGCGCCCATAAACGGCGCGACGTAAGAAATTCGGGGCTGCGGGCGCGAACCGATCATGCGCAGCACCGCAGGCAGCGAAATCAGGAACACACCAACGGCGGCGAGGCCGGTTGGGCCGCACGCCAGGGTGAAGGCGGCGGTCACGGTGCCCCACGCTGCCGGGGTGAGACGGTTCGTGGCAATCGCGCGCTCGAACAGCGCCCAGGTAGCCATCAGGCCAACCGCAATAATCGGCTCGGGGCGGGTGCCGTTGTTGTACGGCAGCCAGAACGCCAGGAACACAAACGCCGCCGTCCAGTGGGCGACCCTGCGCTCGGCGACCTCCGGGCCCAACTTCGGCAGGATCTCGCGCGACAGCAACCACCACGTGCCAAGCGCTGCAAACAGGGCCGGCAGGCGCATCCACATCGAGGCGGTGGTGACCTCCGACAGCAACGACAACACGTCGTAGAACGGGGAGCCGAACGGGGCCTCCGGCACGCCGTACCAGCGGTAGTAGTTGGCCATGTAGTCCGTGTTCGCGGCCACGCGCGCCATGGTCAGCAGGAAGCCATCATCGGAGGTGTTCGCGCCGAAGATGTGCCAAAAGCCAAGGACACCGGCCACGACGCCGTCGAGAGGCTTCAAGCCCTTTGCTTGACGACGACGATAGCGCGCCGGACCATCCAACTTCCTCAACGCCCACAAACTGACCAGGGCGCTCAGCAGGCCGCCCCACATCGCAATGTTTTTGATCAGCGTCGGGGAGGACGTGAAGCGGGAGTTGATGTTCATGTGGGCGGCAAGGCCGTCGTCGATAAGCGACTGCTTATTTTCCAACTCCGTGTACATACCCGTGACCTGCGGGCGGTAATCATCCTCGCTGGTCTCCGAGTGGGACGTGCCCGGGATCTCAACCGTGGTCTCCTCGTGCGTCACGCTGACGTGCAGCTTCGCATCGTCGGGGAGGTTGCGGACTTCGGCTGGGGTGAGCTCGAAAAGGACGTCGTTGAGGGAAGTCACCACCAAACCGCCGTCGGGAGCGGTGATGAACAGGCCACGGTCCGTCGCCTTATTCGACGACTCCGGCAACGTACCGAAGATCAGACTCTGGCCCTCACGCAGTTCGCCGACGCTGTTGGCCGGCACCGTGACCTCAAGGTCCTGCGGAGCCAACGAAATCAGCGGCGCGTTGATCGAACCAACCGTGTCGTTCTGCGGCCACGACACGCTCGCCTCCGTCTGCTTCACCGGCAAAAACGGGGTGAGCAGCAGAAGCACAAACGCGATGAGACCAGAAACGGTCGCAATAAGACGAGTAGATCCAGTTTTCACTCCGGTCACCTTACTTCCTCACCGCGACAGCAAACGGTCCGATGAACTTCACGTCCCAATTCGCCTTGTCAAACGCCTCCGGGTTGAAGAACAACCCCTGGTAGCGCACGTTTGGCTGGCTTGGGTAAATGTCGTGGGCGATGTGGGTCTTAAAGTCAGAATCCTCACTGCCGCGGAAAATGAAGGCAGTCGGCGGCTCCCACTGACTGTTGTCGATAGCCTCCGTGAACTTCTTCGGGTCGTCGTAAGAAATCTGCGACCACGACTCCAGCTCACCGTTGCGCTGCTCGAACTCGCCGAGCGGGTTAGCGTAGTGGCTGGTAAACGCGTTGAAGCCGAAGAATGGCTGGAAGGCCATGAAGTTGATCTCGTCGGTGTAGATCACCGCGTCGTTCTTCATGTGGCCGTGCTCTTCGATGTAGTCGGCGATCTCGTTGTAGTACTGGCCCGCATCCGGCGGGAAGCGGTCCGCGCGCTCGCCGTAGCCGTCGGTATCGGCGTAGGCCTGGTCGATGTACGCCTCGTTCTTCACCGCAATGTGCTGCACCATCTGCAGCGACGCCACAGCCACAAAAACGATCGCCACCACGTTCAGGGCGGTCTTGTTCTTCACCTGCTGCTCCAGCCAGGTCAGGCGGAAGTTCGCTACCGCAATCACGCCGAGGGTGGCAAACAGCAACACAACCAGCACCTCGAGGCGGAAGCCCAGCAGGGAGGTACCCAGCAGCGTGATTGCCATGGAGGCGAGCGCCCACACGTAGCTCACGCCAATCGCCGCGCCCAGGGAGGCGATCTCCGGGTCGCGGAACCGCACGATAAGTCCAATGAGGCCGAACAGGCACAGCAGGCCTACCAGGGACAACGACAGGAACGGGAGGGCGAAGTAGGTGCCCTCGATGGGCAGGAAGTGGTTCGCGGTAGATTTCAGCGCCTCGTCACCGGTGACTACACGCCAGATGTACGGACCCCACGAGATCGCAGCGATGGCCATGGAGGCGAACCCGACGATGAACAGGTGCTTCAGCGGGGTCAAGGTGCGCTCGCCGGTGAAGAACATCACCACCGCGATCACCACGACCGTCAGCGCGCCAATGGCGGTGAACAGCGTGTAGAACGACGCGGAAATGCCCAGGTAGATCGTCAACGCGGCGGTGGCTGCCCACGAGCCACTCAGCGCCCTGTGGGCCCACACCGCCGCGGCCGGGAGGAACATCGCCACGATTGCCGCGTAAGGCTCCTCTGGGACTTCCGTCAGCACGATCGCGGTGGTCACCACGGCAATCGCGGTAGCAACCGGCAGGGAACCGACGAGCCTGCGCCAGATCGGCGTCAGCATCGCCGCACCCGCCGCCAGGGTGGCAATCGCGTACGGCTGGTACACCTCCCAACCGTCCATACCCAGCACGTTGGCCACGCGTCCGCCGACCCAGAACCAACCCATCGGGTAGAAGGTGGGCAGGTCCTTGTAGGCCATGTCCGCGTGGCCCAGGTTTTCAGTCATGCGGGACAGGAACTGCGTCCTAAACCCCTGGTCAACCTGGATGCCGTCGAGATACAGCTTGGTGGCAGACAGCGGAATGCCAAGCGTTGCGACGACCAACCCCGCCGGCACCAACGCCATCACCGCAGAAATAATCCAGTGCTGCTTCCCGCGCGTCCACAGCACCGCCAACACAGCAGCAATGCCCAACAGGACGAACGACACACCGGTGGCCAACGACCTGGTCACCATGGAGGTATTGAACGCCGGCAGCGAGATCTGGTGCAGCACAAACCACGCAGCAAGCGCGAGAATGCCGCCTGCGAGCCCCGCCGCGACGGTACGGACGGCTGCCTGCCCCGGTGACAGCTCGTCGGGATGATAAGCGGTAGTCATGCGTAATAGTGTCGCATACGCTGCCGACACTCACCCCACGCCTCGTTCCGCCAGGTACATGAGGATGGCGCGGACGCGACGGTTGTCCTCGTCTGGGGTGAGCCCCAGTTTGGAGAAAATGCTGGACACGTGCTTCGCCACCGCCGCGCCGGAGAGGTAGAGCTTGCCCGCGATCTCACTGTTGGACAGGCCTTCTGCCATAAGTTCGAGCACCTCCACCTCGCGAGGGGTAAGTGTGGTTAGCCAGCGTGAGCTCGCCGCCATGAGTGCGCCTGCCACGTCCGGGTCGATGACCACGCCGCCGCCTGCCACGGTTTCGCAGGCCTGGATGAAGTCCTTCACCTCAGCGACGCGGTCCTTGAGCAGGTAGCCGGTGCCGCCGTCGCCGTCCGCAAACAACTCACGGGCATAAGCAGGCGCGACGTATTGCGACAGCACCAGCACATTCACCGGGCCGCGTTTGCGTAGTTCCAGGGCGGCTTGGAGGCCGTCGTCACGCATGTTCGGCGGCATGCGCACGTCCGTGATCACCAGGTCGGGCCCATACTTATCGACGACCCCCAGCAACCCATCCGCACACTCCACCTGCGCCACAACCTCGTGGCCGCGCCGGGTGAGCAACCCTGCAACACCCTCCCGCAGCAGCGCGGAGTCGTCCGCGATAACGATCCTCATGGCGCAATCCCACTTTCTCCTCGGAACAACAGCAACGGAATACGTGCGGTGACAGTGGTCGGGCCACCGTCCGGCGAGTGCAGCTCCATCTCACCGCCGAACGCCGCGATGCGTTCTCGCATACCCTCCAGCCCGCCGCCGGGCGTGATGCGAGCGTTGCCGCCGCCCTGGTCAGTGACGGAAACATTCAGGGTGTGGTCGCAGGTGACCAGCACGCTGACCGGTACATGTGGTGCGTGCTTCGCGGCGTTGGTTAAGGCTTCGGTGGTGAAGAAGTAGGCGGCGGCGGTGACGGAGGCGTCGATACGCGGCAGCTCGTGCGGGGCACGGACCGTGACATGCGGGCCGTGCTGTGCGGCGGCGGTCTCGATCGCGGCAACCAGCCCGTGGTCCGATAGTTCCCGCGGGTGGATGCCCCGTACGGTTCTTCTGAGTGCGTCGAGGCCGTTGTGGAGGTCGCGGGCGGCGTCGTCGAGAAGCTGCGATGCAATGTCCAACCTTGCCTCGCCCAACTTCATCGCGGCAGCCACAAAATATTGCTGCGCGCCGTCGTGCAGGTCTCGCTCGATGCGCAGCCGCTCCACCTCATATGCCTCCGCGATCCTGCGCCGCGAAACCGTCAGCTGGTGGATTTTGGCGGCCGCGCGCTCCTCGTGTTTATGTCGCCGCATGGCCCCGAGCGTAGCCAGGTAGAGCTAGCACTACCCATATTCGGGACCCAGGGCCATAGTGCTTATCGACGACCACCTGTGGAATAGAAACCATGCTTGAACTCAACGACATCACGAAGTCCTTCACCCAACAACGGGTCCTCGAAGGCATCAGCCTGACGGTTGGCGGCGGCGAATCCGTCGCGATCATGGGACCCTCTGGCTCTGGCAAATCGACCCTGCTGCACTGCATGTCTGGCGTGCTCGTGCCCGACGACGGCCAGGTGCTTTTCGACGGCCGCGATGTGGCCGCAATGAGCGACGCCGAAAGGTCTCGCCTGCGCCTGGAAAACTTTGGCTTCATCTTCCAAGACGGCCAGCTGCTGCCGGAACTGACCGCCACCGAAAACGTCGCCCTGCCACAGATCATGCGCGGGGTGCCGCGTGCGGAGGCACACAAGGAGGCCGTGGACATGCTCACCCGGTTGGGTTTGGGTGCCTTTGTGGACCGGTACCCGGGGCAACTCTCCGGCGGCCAGGTGCAGCGCGTGGCCATCGCCCGCGCCTTGGCCGGGCCGCCATCGGTGGTGTTTGCCGACGAACCGACGGCGGCGTTGGACCAGGCCACCGGGCACGAGGTCATGCAGCAGATCGTGGCAATCGCGCAGAAGTTTGGTGTGACCCTGGTGCTGGTTACGCACGACCCGAAGATCGCCGACTGGTGCAGCCGCCGCGTCGAAATCCGCGACGGCCTGATCCACTCGGAGGTGGCGCGATGAGTGCGGTGACGTTGATGCGCTCGGCGGTGTCGCAGACAAGCGAAGGGCGCTCGCAACGGCAGATCGGCGAACGCTGGGTCCGCGCGCTGTCGCTGGTCGCGGTGACGGTGGCGACATGGATGCTGTGCACCCTCATGGGCGGCACCTGGATGTTCCTCGCGCGTGACCTGCACCCGCACGAGGCGCTGGTGGAAATCGCAGAGTCGATGGGCGGGCCGATCTCCATCGCGTATATCTTCCTCGCGCTATTCGCGTGCGTGCTCCTCGTGCCAAGCCTGTTGGGGCTGCTCACCCAAGCCGCGCGGGCGAACCTCGGCGGGCGCGAGGAGCACCTGGCGGTGCTTCGCCTCATCGGCGCGACCGCCGGCGAGGTGCGCGGAATGATGATCCTGGAGTCGCTGCGCCAGGCGCTTGTCGGGTTGGTGCTCGGGTCGGTGCTCTATGTGGTCACGAGTCCCGCGTGGTCGCTGCTGACTTTCCAGGAAAAGCGCGTCGACACCTGGGAAATGCTCACCTGGTGGGTCATCCCCATCGCCTGGATCGTCGTGCTGGTGTTGGCTGCGTGCTCAGTGTGGCTTGCTTTGCGACGAGTCTCCGTCACCCCACTCGGCGTCACCAAGAAAATCCCACCAAAGGGACAGAACATGATCACGCTGGTGCTCTCACTGGTTGGTGCGGTGGTGCTGTACCGCTACCTAAGCTCGCTGAGCATCGCTCCGCAGGCAGACGCGTTGGAGTTCGTGGTGGTGCTGGTCGTAGCCGGCGGCATTCTCAACGTCAACGCACTGATCGCCGTCGGCGTGATCCAACTCCTCGCACGCCTGAGCTACCGGGTCCCCGGGGCCGCAAACTACGTTGCCACGCGTCGGGTCGGCCGAGGCGCGAAAACCACCTGGAAGCGAGTGACCGCCCTGTACTTCGTGGCGTTCATTGGCGGTATTGGCGCCTGGATCTCCGCAGTACCGGAAGTCGAGGAAGAGCCCGTCCTGAAGATGATCACGGGTGATACTCCCCCCGGTGTGGCTATCACCGCCGTCTTCGCGGCAGTCCTCCTGGTCTCGTCCACCCTGCTCACCCAGGCACTTTCCGTGGTGGAGCAGAAGCAACTGACCAAATCGCTCTACTTCATCGGAGCTCCCGCCGCCTTTCACACCAAAGTGGCCGTGCGCGAGGTTGGGATTCCCATGCTCGTGGTGGCCCTGCTGGGGTTCGGCATGGGTGGCCTGATGGGCACCGTCATGGTCTTGTTCCACGTCAACGTGCTGGACAAGGTGGCTCTGTTCGGCGCCCTCGTCGCCGTCGCGCTGGTTGGTTGTGTCCTGGCGGTGGTGGGGACCGGCCGGCTGCGCGAACAGGTGCTGATGGGGATGGGCCGCGCCAAGGACTAGAAAATAGTTCCCGGGGTGTGAACTATCTTCCACCAAGACGAAAACGACCTGCAGGGAGTGAATCATTTGCAGGTCGTTTTTGAAGAAAGTTCCCCGGCTGGGAACTATTTTGGCGCTAGAAGTTCAGCTTGCTCATGATCGGCGCCGGGATCGCCTTCAGCACCAGGGAGATCGGCCCGAAGAGCTTGTGCACGAACACGGAGGACTTGCCGGCCAGGGCGGCCTCCACGGCAGCCTCGGCGACGTCCTCCTTGTTCACGGTCAGCGGGGCCTCGTCGAGACCATCGGTCATCTTGGTGCGCACCTGGCCCGGGCGGACCACGGTGACCTTCACGCCGCTGTCCTTCAAAGCTTCACCGAGCTGCAGGTAGAAGCCGTCGATGCCGGCCTTTGCAGCACCGTAGACAAAGTTGGAACGGCGCACGCGCTGGCCCGCCACGGACGACAGGGCGATGATGTTGCCGCGGCCCTGACGCTTCATCTCCTGGCCCAACAGCACACCGACCGACATCGGGGCGGTGAAGTTGGTCTGCGCCGAAGCGACGGCGGCAGCCTGGTCCTGCCAGAGCTGCTCCTGGTCGCCGAGCGTGCCGAAGGCGACGACAGCGACGTCGACCTCGCCGTCCTCAAACGCCGCATCGATCACGGCAGGGTGGGAGGCGAAATCCAGGGCGTCGAAATCGACCAGGCGTACGTGGCCTGCGCCGGCGTTCTGGACTTGGGCGATGGCGTCGTCGATACGCGGGGAGTTCTTGCGCGCACACAGGGTGACGGTGGGGCTGCCGCCGCGGGAGACGAGCTCGCTGACAATCGCGAGCCCGATCTCACTCGTGCCGCCGAGGAGGAGGATGTGTTGGGCTTGGCCTACTGCGTTCAGCATGGGTACTCCTTAGTTGAGCTCAAGACGGCGGGACATGTCGGATGCGAACACGCCGGTCGGGTCGATGTCGCGGCGGGTCTTCAACCAGCCTGGCAGTTCCGGATACATCTTGTGGAACTTCTCTGCGCTCGTGCGCGATTCCTTAGCCAGGTAGAGGCGGCCGCCGAACTGCATGACCTGGTCATCCAGGCGGTCGAGGAACTCGTTGAGGCCCGGACGGATTGGGAAGTCCACGCACACGTTCCAGCCCTTCATCGGGTAGGACAACGGTGCCTGGTTGCCTTCGCCGAACAGCTTGAACACGTTCAGGGCGGTGTAGTGGCCGGAGGACTGGATGTCGTAAATGATGTCCTTGAACGGCTCCACAGCGTCGGTCGGGACGACGAACTGGTACTGCAGGAAGCCAGCCTTGCCGTAGCCGCGGTTCCACTTCCCGATGAGGTCCAGCGGCTGGTAAAACTGCGTCAGGTTCAGCACCTGGTTCCGGGCGGGGGAGCCCATCATGTAGTACGCCTCGCCGATCGCCATCAGGGAGAGCTTGTTCATGGTCCAGGACGGGAAAATGTCCGGCACCGTCATCAACTGCGGGGCGTTGAACTTCAACGGGTCCTTAGCCAGCTTCGGGGCGAACTCCTTCAACTGATCCAAGGTGGCCAGCGAGCCGCGGGAGATGGTGGAGCGGCCCGTCTTCGGCGGAGCGGAGATCGCGTCGAACCAGGCAGACGAGTAGGTGTAGTTCACCTCGGAGCCGTCGGAGTGCACCGCGATCGTCTCGTCGAGCGTGTTGGTGCGGTCGGTGTCTGCGATGAAGTAGGCGGTCTCCGTCTTGGTCATCTGGATCCGGGCGCGCAGGATGATGCCGGTCAGGCCCATGCCGCCAACAGTGGCCCAGAACAGCTCGGCGGTCTCGCCGGTCGGCTCCAAGTGCAGCACGCGACCGTCCGCCACCAGCAGCTCCATGGACAACACGTGGTTGCCAAAGGAACCCGCCGAGTGGTGGTTCTTACCGTGAATATCCGGGCCGATCGCGCCACCGATGGTGACCTGGCGGGTACCCGGCAGCACCGGAACCCACAGGCCATACGGCAGGGCGGCCTTCATGAGTTGGTCGAGGCTTACGCCGGCGTCGACGTCGACAATGCCGGAATCCGGGTCGATGGAGTGGATCCGGTTCAGCGGCGTCATATCGACGACCAAACCGCCACCATTCTGGGCGGGGTCACCATAGGAGCGGCCCAGGCCGCGGGCGATGATGCCGCGGCGCTTGTGCTCGGGCAGGTCCGCGTTCTCATCCGCGACCCGCTTGACTGCCTCCGCAATCGTGTCCACGTCAGGGGTGGACAGGACCTGGGCGGTGGACGGGGCGGTACGGCCCCATCCGTAGAGGGATTGGGTTGTCAGTTCCATGCCCACAACCCTACCGCCGGACTAGAGATCCATAATGCTACGAATCTCCGCGGGCAGTTCTTCTTGGCTCGAAATCACAGGTCCGTCGTGTTCGCGAAGAATCTCATAGATACGTGTGCGGCCTTTGGAGTCCACAAACGGCAGCTCCTCGGCCATCAGCCGCACCATGAAGTCGGACAGGGGGACGTCGACACGCTGTGCTGCCTCGTGGATCGCGTCCGGGTCATCACCTTTGTAATGCTTCCTCATGGCACACGAGCCTAGTAGGGTAAACGCCCGTGTCCTCGAACGCTTCCCTAAAACAGCAGCTCATCCCGTTTTTGGTCATCGGTATCGGCTGCGCTGTCATCGACTTCGGCATCACCAACACCCTCGACCAAGCCCTCGACGTCCAGCGCGACCTTGCCAAGGCCGTGGGCTGGGTCTTCGGCACCATCTCCGCCTACGTGCTGAACTCCAAGTTCGCCTTCAACGCCAAAATCGACGCCAAAAAAGCCAGCGCCGTGTTCATCCTCTACGCCACCACCTTCGCGGTGCAGATGCTGCTGTGGAGGGTGACGGACGAGCCGTTGTCGTCGCTAGGCTTGCAAGATTCGTGGAAGAACGCCGTGTCCTTCGTCATCGCACAAGGCGTAGCGACGACTACCAACTTCCTCCTCCAGCGCTACTGGATCTTTAAAGGCGCTAAGGGCGGCGAAAGTCCTCTCGTGCCCCCCGCCTAAGCAACTTCAGCCAATCGAGGAAGCCCTTCGGATCCTTCTTCTCCACCAGGAAGAACCACCCGAACCGGACAACCTCCTGCAACTGCATTTTCCTCATGCCGCGCTGATTGATGATGTAGCCACGGTTGCGGTACGTGAAATACCGCTTCGTCTCATTATCCGGGAATTGCGCGTGCGCCCGCCCGCCCATAATCGGATGGAACTCGTCCGACCCATCCGGGTGCAGATAAAACGCCGTCAACGCCGTGCCATACTTCAGGCCCGACTGCGCCAGACGACGGTGGTACTCCACCTCATCGCCCCTGATAAACAGACGGTAATCCGGCACGCCAATGCGTTCCATTGCCTTCGCCGAAATCAACGCGCCATTAAACAGACTGGCGTACTGCGGCAAAAAATCGCCCTGCAGCTCATCAACACGCCGGTGCCACGTCGTGCCCTGCCGCAGCGGAAACGCCAGCTTCTCCGGGTCGTTGATGTTCGCCACCACCGGCGACACCTCCGACAACTGATGCTTCTCTGCGGTTCGGTAGAGCTCTTCGAGGACGGTGTGATCCCGCGGGCGACCATCATCATCCGCGCACCAAATCGCATCCGCCCCCAAAGCCAGTGCGTGCAAGAACCCATACGCGAAGCCGCCCGCCCCGCCCAGATTGGTCTTGCTTGGTAGGTAGATGCCCTTGTCGTTGGCGAGCTCGTCGACAAGCACACGCACCGCATCCTCATCACCGTTATCCACCACAATGACCCAATCCACCGGATGCGTCTGCGACACCACCTGCTCCAACGAGTGCCGCAGCAGGTCAACACGCTTATGGGTCACAATCACGGCAGCAGTCGTACCGTTGCGATTCAAGGCAGTCATACATTTATTGTGCCCGAGGGATCCCAAACCGTCGTTCTTGCGTCTAATAACCATGACCAACCTACGAAACGGCATGAGTGTCGGACCAACCCACGGCCTCTTCTACGTGGCACACCTCCCACAAGGGCTGAAAACCGTCCGCATCAGCCAACACTTCCACATCCAAGCCGGCCTCCAACGCCCATTCGACACCGCTCAATCCGACGCCCGCCGCCACCCTAAAGGCATCATTTATCAAACACCCATTGCTTACCGCGCGGCTGCCCATGGAATCGAGAACCCAAGCTCGGTGGTGCTTGGATACAGCGCGTTGGCCCTATATGGGCTGCCCTACCTGGTCGAAGGGAAAGACACCGTGCTAATGAACCCTTCCGCCGAACGCAACCGACAAGGCAACATCCACCGCCCCTCAATCGTCCGACGCGGATGTAGAAAAACTGAAGTGTGGGACGTCAAAAACGGCAGCTATCCGCTACGCGTTGCCAGCCCCGCGGCTGCCACAGTCCAGGCGCTGAAAGAGATTCGCAAAATGGCTAAGGCGCAGCAGCCGAGGACGTTAGCCGGGCACAGCCTCGACATAGTTGAAGCAATCACGCTCCTCGACTGCGTGCAGCGTTACCTCGGTGTTGAACCACTATCGATCCTCCAAGCCAGCCCTGGAATCATCGACCAAAGGTGGGTTGCGCGGGCCCTAGCGGAATCAAGCAGTCTGGCGGATTCTCCGAAGGAAACCGAAATCCGCCTACTTGCCCAAATGGTGTGTTCCAAGCTGGGGCTCGAGCTAGAAGAACAGGTGGCTGTCTACAGGGGTAAGAAGATCCTCACGAGGTTTGACCTGGCCATTCCAGAGCTGAAGATCGGCATTATGTACGACGGGGCCCACCACAACTCCGCCACTCAATGGCACAAGGATGCTGACATCAACTCGGGGCTCACCATCGCCGGTTGGAGGGTGCTCCGGTTCACCTCCGCCAACGTGCACAAATTCGTTGACCTACTGACGGCGTTGATCACTGAGGTGCTCGCCGGGCGTTGAGGGATCTGGAGACGGACGTCCCTGACAAATTTTACAAAATCTGTCAGGGGCGATTTCTGACCTGCAAGTATGCGGCTGACTGACAGATTCCGCCGGACTTTGTCAGCCGACCGGCCGAGCGGGAGGCTGGAGGGCCCAACCAACACCTACCCGTGGAAGCGCTGCACCAGTTCTGCGACGTGGTCGCCGGCTTCGGGGCCTTCGTAGGCGCGGACGACGTCGGCAACCAGGCCGGCCTCCCTAATTTCGCCCTTGTCCACCCACAGCGCGGTGTTGCAGAGCTGCGCCAGGAAGTCGTTGGAGTGGGAGGCGAACACGAGGATGCCGGAGCGCTCGACCATTTCGGCCAACCTCACGCGGGCTTTGGACATGAAGGCGGCGTCGACGGCGCCGATGCCTTCGTCGAGTAGCAGGATCTCGGGTTCGATGGAGGTGACCACGCCCAACGCCAGGCGGACGCGCATGCCGGTGGAGTAGGTGCGAAGCGGCATGGAGAGGTAGTCGCCGAGCTCGGAGAATTCGGCGATGTCGTCCATTTTGGTTTTCATTTGTTTGCGGCTCTGTCCGAGGAAGAGGCCGCGGATGATGATGTTTTCGTAGCCGGAGATTTCGGGGTCCATGCCGACGCCGAGGTCGAAGACGGGGGCGACGCGGCCGCGCACGTCGGCGACGCCGCGGGTCGGTTCGTAGATGCCGGACAGCAGTCGCAGCAGGGTGGTTTTACCTGCGCCGTTGTGGCCGACGAGGCCGACGCGGTCGCCTTCCCGCAGGTGGAGGTTGATGTCGCGGAGTGCTTCGACGACGACGGTGTTGGAGGCGTTCTGGCCGATTTTGCCGCCGGCCGAGGACATCACGGCCTTCTTCAGGGAGCGGGATTTGGCGTCGAAGATGGGGAAGTCGACGCAGGCGTTGTAGGTGTCGATGGAAACCATGTGTAACTCCTAGACCCAGTACGGCACGCGGAAGCGCCACTGTTTCATGGCCAGCAGGGTGATGAGTACGCCGACGATGGTGCAGGCGATGACGATGAGCCAGTGGTAGGTGGCGACGGGGTCGTCGATAAGCGGTGCTCTGACGATTTCGAGGTAGTGGAACAGGGGGTTGATCTCAGCGAGCATTGCACGCTTTTCGACGACACCACCCTGGTCCTTCAGCGTCCTCGTCGTCCATACGATCGGGGTGACGTAGAAGAGGAGTTGGACGAGGGCTTCGAGCAGTGGGGCGACGTCGCGGAAGCGGGTGGCCACCATGCCGAAGAACATGGCGACCCACACGCCGTTGACCAGCAGCAGGGCCATACCCGGGATGAACAGGAGTGTGTTCAGGGTGATGGGGATGCGGAAGATCAGGGCGAGCAGCACCCAGATGACCATGTTGTGGGCCAGGAACAGGGTTTGGCGCCACACGAGCCGGTAGATGTGGACCGACAGGGCGGAGGGGAGCTGTTTGATCAGGCCTTCGTTTTCGATGAAGACGTTCGCGCCGTCTTTGATGCAGCCGGAGATGAAGCCCCAGACGATGAAGCCGACGGTGACGTGGGGGAGGAATTCGGCGACGTCGATTTGGAACAGCATGGAGTACAGCAGGCCGAGGGCGAGCGACATGACGCCGGTGGCGATGGTGATCCAGAGGGGGCCGAGCGTGGAGCGTCGGTAGCGCTGTTTGATGTCCTGCCAGCCGAGTTGGAGCCAGAGCTCGTGTTGGCCCCAGCCGCGGATGAGGTCGTCGAATGCCCGCCGGAATGTTTTAGATGTTGACGGCGGGGTGTTTTCGCCAGGGGCGCTGGTCATCCGGGCGACGTCATCGCGCAGTTGTTCTACGTTATGCACGCAGTTCACCCTAGTGCACATGTTTCGTGCTCCCGAGCTGGTGGTGTGCGCTGTGTCGGACGCACGTGCATAATTAGGGGCGTTCTTGCGTGAAGGAGGTCTGCCGTGGCTTATGACGTGTGGGGGGTCCGTGGGCTGTACGGGTCGTTGGGTGGCGGTTGGACGTATCTGAATGCGCATGTGTCGCCGCAGGTGCCGGAGAAGGTTGCGGGGGCGGTTGCGCGCAGTTTCCGTAATGCTGCGTCGGTGCCGCCGCCGGAGCCGGTGTTGGGGTCGCATTCGCGGTCGGATGTTGGTTTGCCGGAGGGGGCGGAGTATCCGATGGCGGCGCGGGTCGCTATTGCGGATTTGGCTGGGGTGATGCCGGAGCAGGTGGTGTTGGGGCCGAGTGTTCCGGCGTTGTATTCGGCGTTGGTGTCGGCGATGCGTCCGATGTTGCGGCATAACTCGTCGATGGTGCTGAATCCGGTGGATCGTCCGGTGTTGTCGGGGCGTTTGCAGCGCGCTGGCGTAGCGACGACTTGGGCGCAGGCCGATCTGGCTACCGGCGATTTGCCGGCGTGGCAGTACCGCGACATTGCGGACGGGTCGACGCGTTTGGTGTCGGTGCCGGCGGCGCATCCGGAGTTGGGCAACGTTGTGGGCGTTGCGGACATTGTGGAGGCGGTGCGTGAGAAGTCCCGGGCGTGGGTGCTTGTGGATGCGTCGGCGTACGCCCCGTACCGTCCGTTGGATTTGGATGCGTGGGGTGCCGATATCGCTGCGGTGGACATGGCCCAGTTCGGCGGCCCGGAGATCGCGGCCCTGATTTTCCGTGACGCGGCGATGTTTAAGCGTTTGGACCGTGAGGCTCTCGAGTTGGAGGTGTCGCCTGGTCTTGCTGGTGGTGTGCCGGCTGTGGTGGAGCATTATGCGTCGTTGGTTGAGGGGGCGGCGGGGAGGTCGTCGAGACGCAATCGCTTGAAGTACTCGATGGGGGAGACCACCGCGTACCTGAACGGGCTGCGGGATGATCTGCATACGTTTTTGGGCACGCTGCCTGCGGTGCACATTGTTGGTGTGACGGGCGAGGCGGCGGAGGACGCGCGTGTGGAGCGCATCCCGCGCCTGGCGTTCGGTGTGCGAGGCGTGCCGTCGGAGACCGTGCTGGACCGTCTGGTGGCGCACGGTATTGTGGCTGCTCAGACGACGCAGACACAGCTTCTCGACGACATGGGCGTCGCCGACATGGGCGGCGCCGTCACCATCGCCATGTCGCCCTTTAATACCCAGAACGACATCGAGCAGTTGGTGCGCACAGTCGCCTCACTGGCGTAGCCTCGCTGCGCTCGGTTACGCGATCAAAAGGATTTTTCCGGTGTTGTCGCCGGAATCCATGTGGTCGTGGGCCTTGGCGGCGTCGGCGAGGGGGAACGTGGCGGTGATGTTGGGCTTGATCTGGCCCGATTCGATGAGCGGCCAGACGTTCTTCACCGTCGAGGCGACAATCTCCGCCTTCATCGGACGCGGACGGGCACGCAGGGTGGTGGCGTGGACCGACAGGCGCCGCGGCATCATCCGGCCAAGGGATAGCGTGCCCTTCGGCCCGCCCTGCACCGCGATGACCACGAGGCGGCCGTCGGTGTTCAGCGTTTTGATGTTCTGCTCCAGGTACGGTCCACCAACCACGTCGAGGATCACGTCCGCCCAGGCCTTGAGTTCCTCGTCGAAGTCCTGCTCCTTGTAGTTAATAAGGACGTCCGCGCCGAGGCCCTTGCAGTAGTCGAGCTTCTCCTGGCTGCCCGCGGTGACGGCGACGGTGCAGCCCAGCGCCTTGCACAGTTGGATGGCAAACGAGCCGATGCCGCCCGCGCCGCCGTGGATGAGCACGTTGTCGCCCTTTTGGATGC
The DNA here is from genome assembly GCF_001810365.1 of Corynebacterium sp. HMSC055D05. Lineage (NCBI taxonomy): Bacteria > Bacillati > Actinomycetota > Actinomycetes > Mycobacteriales > Corynebacteriaceae > Corynebacterium > Corynebacterium sp. HMSC055D05. The sequence continues at coordinate 5,509 of NZ_KV801024.1, read as the reverse complement.
CGGCGAGCATGCCCAGGTTCGACCACACCGTGCAGGCCGCCTCCACCACACCGGCGGTTTCCTCCAACGTGAGGTTCGCAGGCTTCGGCGTGAGCTGCCCTTCCGGCACTGCGACGTACTCGGCGTAGCCACCGCCCGCCAGCAGGCAGCCGACCTCTTCGCCCTTTTCGCGGCCGGTGGTGCCCGGGTCCTCGATCACGCCGGCGCACTCCAGGCCAATAATTTCCGACTCGCCCCTCGGTGGTGGATACTTGCCTTCGGCCTGCACGATGTCGCCACGGTTCACGCCCGCCGCCGTGACCCTGACCAGCACCTCCCCGTCCTGCAGTTGCGGGGTGTCCACTTCGGTGAGTTCGAGGGAGCGGGGGTTGGTGTCGTCGATAAGTGTGATCGCTTTCATGCGGCTAGGCTACCGAGATTGAGCGACGCGCGACGTGTTGTAGAGTATGTGCGTCGCACTTGCTTTGCGACGAGGAGACGTGGCAGAGCGGCCGAATGCACCGGTCTTGAAAACCGGCGAGGTTTATCCCTCCAGGGGTTCAAATCCCCTCGTCTCCGCCAATTACTTCTTATGGGAAGAGTTCCGGCATGGTGTGGAACTGGCGTTCGCCGGGAACGTCACGCAGGATTTCGATGGCGCGCTTGGTGTCCGGGCGGTTCTGGCCGGCGACGACCTGGATCTGCTCGAGGGGGAGGGGGTTGGTGAGGTGTACGGGGGTGGTGGTGTCGTCGATAGGCAGAATGCCCTGAAGATCGCCCGCTGGGATGCCGAGCAGCACAGTGCCTTCGGGCGCGTCGCGCAGCACCGATGTTTTCGGCGTGAAGTGCAGCGAGCCGGTGAGCGGACCGGTGCCGAGGGTGTCCAGCGCCGCGGGGAACCAGACGAGGTAATCCGCGGTGTCGCCGGAATTGTCGCGTGCTGCCAGTCCGGAATTGAGCCACGTGTGGATTTTCATGCGGCCGAGTATACGGACGGATTTCGGTGATATTTGGCTGCTCGCCCGGATACAGGTAATGTGTACGCAGCGCTGGAGATGTGCCAGAGTGGCCGAATGGGGCTCCCTGCTAAGGAGTTGCCCCCTTGACGGGGGCCGCAGGTTCAAATCCTGTCATCTCCGCCATTGCGCCCGTAGCTCAACGGATAGAGCATCTGACTACGGATCAGAAGGTTGGGGGTTCGAATCCCTCCGGGCGCACAAGAAAAACCCCCGCTCAGCGGGGGTTTTCGCATTGAGGGGCTACTGCGTCTCGACGACCGGCGCAACCGTAGTCGGCGCCTCCTCCTTATCCTTGCGGGACGAGCCGTTGACGTTGATGTCAACGCTCTGCACGTCCGGGACACAGGTGCGTACCGCGGTAGCGATCAGCAGCGCGGAAACCAGGCCGACGATACCGCCGCCGATTGCCATCGCCTGGGCAGGATCGAGGCCAGCGTTGCGGGCGGCCGCGGTGAAGATGTCGCCAGCCTGGCCGTTTGCCTGACCCAGGCCCGGGAGGCCCGCCTGGTTAGCCAGCGCGAGCGGCAGCATCAGGACCAGCGGCACGCCAAGGCCGACGAGGGAAGCGATGCAGCGCGGGTCGGAGGACCCACCGGTGGCGTTGACCTTGGCGCCGACGAGCTTGTCGCCGCCCTGCTGGTCGCCGTTGCCACCCTTCTTCGAGGAGCCACCCGAGCTGCCGAACAGACCACCGTTGGCGTTGTCGCGGATGTCCGGGTTGGCGTTGTTCGTGACCACAACGGAGTTGTTCGAGCCGTTGTCGTTCGCGTTGCCGGTGATGACAACGGTCGGGTTGGCGTTGTTGGTCGCCACGACCGAGTTGTTGGAACCGTTGTTGTTCAGGTTGTCGCGCGGGTTTGCATTGTCCGTGACGACGACCGAGTTACCAGAACCGTTGTTGTTCGCGTTGCCGGTGACAACAGGGTTCGCGTTGTTGGTGACCACAACGGAGTTGTTCGAGCCGTTGTTGGACCCGTTGTCGTTCATGTTGCCGGTGATAACCGGGTTCAGGTTATCCGTAATGACAACGGACGGGTTGCCGTTGTTGTTGAAGTTGTCGCGGATGTCCACCGTCGGGTTGGCGTTGCCGGTCACAACAACCGAGTTGTTGGAGCCGTTGTCGCGAATGTCCACCGTCGGGTTCGCATTGTTCGTCACGACGACCGAGTTGCCGGAACCATTGTTGGAGCCGTTGTCACGGATCTCCACCGTCGGGTTCGCGTTGCCGGTGACGATGATGCCGCTCGGCTGCACCTCAACCTTGACGATGCCCTCCAGCGGGCTCTTGCCGTCCTTACCGCCACCGAGCAGACCGCCGAGAAGGTTGCCGAGGAGGCCGCCGGCGCCGCTGCCGTTACCGCCGCTGCCGCCTTCGGAGCCTTCGCCCTTGCCGCCACCGATCAGGTTGCCAATGAGGCTGCCCAGGCCGGTGCCACCGGTCGCACCGCCGATGATGCTTCCGAGCAGCGGGCCGAGAATGTCTGCTGCGGTACCTGCTACTTCAGCCGGGGTCTTGGACGGGTTCTTCGCAGCAATCTTCAGCGTTGCCTTGAACGTGTCCTTCGTGCCGTCGGCGTGGACCTGCTCGACGGAGACAGGCAGTTCAATGTCGCCTTCCGTGAAGGTGGCCGGCGGGGTGATGCGGACGCCGTCGGCGTCGGTGGTGACGCTCCAGCCGGTCGGCAGGCTCACGCCACCCTTGCTCAGGGTCACGCCCTTCGGCAGCTTGAGCGCATCCAGCGTCTTGGCGGAGGTGGACTTCTCAAAGTCGACCGGGTAGGTCTTCTCCAGCTCCTTTTCCCAATCGCCGACGGGGCGCTCGTCGATAACGTTCAGACGCAGCGTGGTCGTGAACGCCTCGCCCTCGGCGGGGGTCACCTTCACAGCGATGTCCTTGTTGCCGGTACCAAAAGCAGTCGCGGACTGCGGGCGAATCACGGTGAGGGTGCCGTTGTCGTTACGGAAGTTCCAGTTGAAGATCGTGTTCGTCGTCGGTGCGACGGTGTCACCCGGCTGCAGTTTCAGGCCTTCGACCACTGCTTCCTTCTTGTTCCAGAAGTTGGCGGTGTTGAAGCGACCGTTGAAGGCGTTTGCGGTTGTCTTCGGAGCATTGCTTGTCGACGACTCCTCCGCCGGCGGGGTAGCCGTCGTCGGAGCCGGCTCAGAGGTGGGCTCTTCTGCAGGAGCGGTCGTGGTCGGAGCGGGCTCCTCCGAGGTTGGGGCCTCAGACGTTGGGGCCTCAGGTGTCGGCTCCTCCGAGGTAGGAGCCTCAGGCGTTGGCTCCTCAGGGGTCGGGCAGGCGTCGGCAGGCTCGGTGAACGTGTTTCCCTCGGCCTTCTTATCCACGACGTTGACCTTCAGCGTGGTGTCGAAGGAAGAGCCGTCGGCCTTGGTTACCTTGATCGCAATGTTCTGGTTGCCCTTCCCGAAGGAGATCGCAGCCTCTGGACGGATGAGAATCAGGTTGCAGCCGCTGGTGCGGAAGCGCCATTTATTGCGGGCGAGAAGGAGTGCCGTTGCTTCGACCTTGTCGCCGGGCTCAAGCACAAGCCCTTCCACGACTGCTTCGTCGACGTCCCAGAAGTTAGTGGTGGTGTAGGTGGTGTCGAACGCGCTGGCGTCGACAGCTGCCGCCACCGGGGTGATGCTGACGGGGGATACGAATGGCGCCACCAGCGCCAGGGAGAGCGCGCCCGCCGCGATGGATACGCGTCGGGAACGTACAGTTTTTGCCATGGGGGCTCCTTGGGTCTGGGCGATAACGCCGATTCCTGGGTGTTTCCGCGAGATGTATCGCAAAACGTTCGTAAAGTTTTACACATGCGTAATAAATGCGGAATAGCTATCTGGGAATAGCCCCCGCTCGGGTGAATATGAAGCCAGGTACGCTCGCGGTGTGAGAGCTATGCAAACGGCTGATTTGGCCAATATTGAACGGAAGTTGCGGCGCCGCCGTCTATCCCCGCGCGATTTGGCTGCTATGCAGCACAAACTCGCGGGGATGGACTTGCGTGACATCGTCCGTTTGGTGGAGCGGCAGCCGTCGAGACGCGGTGCGGAGCTGGTGCGACTGCTGCCAGCGCCTCGAGCCGCTGTGCTTTTCGACGCCCTCGCGCCCGCCCACCAGGCCGAAATCGTCGAAGCCTTAGGTGATCATCAGATCCCCGGCCTGTTCGATGCCCTCGGCACCGAGGACTTGGTCATGCTGCTCGATCACATGGATCCGGAGGTGGCGGAGCGGGTTCTCAACGAGTTGGATGAGGACGACCGCGCCTACACAGACCTGATTCTCGCCTACGAGAAGGGGTCGGTCGGCCGTGTCATGTCGCCGAATGTGGAGGCGGTTGGTGCGACGGAGACGGCGCAGGAGGTCGTCGATAAGCTGCGCGCGCATGTTGATGACCTGGAGACGATCTACACCGTGCCAGTTATCGACGACATGCACCACGTCACCGGCGTACTCAGCCTGAAGGACCTGTTCAAGGCGCGTGCGGATGACGAGGTGGGCACCATCATGCGCGAAACCCCCACCGTCGTGGAGAGCGAAGACGCCGAGTATGCGGCGCGTCGCCTGCTCGCGTCTGGTCACCTCGCGTACCCGGTGGTGGATAACGGCCAGCACCTTGTGGGCATTTTTACTTACGACGAGGCCCAGGACATCGTCGAGTTCGCCGACAGCGAGGACTCCGCACGTCAGGGTGGTTCCGAGTCGCTGAAGCAGCCGTATCTGTCCACGCCGGTGCTCAACCTGGTGCGCTCCCGCATCGTGTGGCTGCTCGTGTTGGCGGTTTCCGCGATTCTGACCGTGCAGGTGCTCGGCATCTTTGAGGACACGCTCGCCCAAGTGACCGTGCTGTCCCTATTTATTCCGCTGCTGACCGGCACCGGCGGCAACACCGGTAACCAGGCCGCGACAACGGTGACGCGTGCGCTAGCGCTTCACGACGTGACCAAGGGCGACATCTTTAAAGTCATGTGGCGCGAACTGCGCGTCGGCGCGACCCTTGGTTCGGTGCTTGGCATCCTCGGTTTGGGTATCGCGTGGGCCGTTTTCGGGCAAGAAATAGGCATTGTGATCGGTTCCACACTTTTTTGTGTGTGCGCCATGTCCGCGACCGTCGGCGGCATCATGCCGATCATCGCTCGCGCAGTCGGCGCCGACCCGGCGGTGTTCTCCAACCCGTTCATCTCTACCTTCTGCGACGCGACCGGTTTGGTCATTTACTTCCTCATCGCCAAGAGTGTCCTTGGCCTGTAATGGTGTCCTGAACTGCCGTTTTGGTGGTGCGCCTTGCCGGGTGTAATGTTCTTCTTCGTTGCCAACAGGCACTGCGCCCGTAGCTCAACGGATAGAGCATCTGACTACGGATCAGAAGGTTGGGGGTTCGAATCCCTCCGGGCGCACCAATTTTGGGAAGGCCCTGCACAAACTGTGTGGGGCCTTTCTCGTGTCCAAGTTTCTTAGATGAACTTTCGAGGGTTAAGGCTCAAAAAGTGTGTCTGCTATCGGC
>NZ_KV801023.1:0-1766 GCF_001810365.1 Corynebacterium sp. HMSC055D05 | reverse complement strand
TCGGAGTGACCACAACCGTGTAGTCACCCGTCGGGATTTCCTTCAGGTCCAGGTTGCCGTTGCCATCCATCGGCACCTCACGACGCTCCTGCGTCTCCGGGTCAACCAACTCAACCTTGGACACAACATCCGGATCAACCGAACCAGACACCGAACCCTTATCACGGGTAACGGTCAACGTGACCTTGCCATCGCTGTTTTCCGGGACGTATGTCGCGACCTCGCCTGTGACCGAGTAACCCTTAGGTGTCTTCACCTCTAGTACGTAAGAACCAATTGGGGCCTTTTCCCAGGTAAATTCACGATCTTTTGTTCCGAAACTGTAGGTATCGGTGTCGTTATGGAGAGCGTTAACTTTAACCGGTACAGGAGTATCGAGCTCTACTGTCAAGGAGCCAATTCGCTTAGTCAGCGAGAAGTTCTTAGTTTCGATGCCATTATTCGTAACGTTAGCGCTCTGCGGGTCAGGCACGGCAAGGTCACCAGGAACAGTTTCGGTCACAACCTCGACCCGGTATTTACCAGTTGGCAAATCCGTAACCGAGTACTCGCCGTTATTTACGTCAACAATCTTTTCAACATCGCGGGTGGCATCTTCGTCTCCGGTAACACGGATCTTCAGATTCGAGCCCTTTGGGGCATTCGTTACAGACCCCTCAATGGAACCCTTCTCGCGCTGCGGAGTGATATCTCCGAGTTTGCTCTCTTTCTCAGCCTCAATCTTCACCTGCCGGCCATCAGGCTTTGCGTATCCGTCTGCTGGTGTAACTACAAGGGTGTAATCCCCCTCTGGAATGCCAGATGCCGAGATTTTACCGTCAGCATCCACCGATACAGACGTAGATCTTCCATTGGCATCAACGAGTTCAACCTTTTGAATTGAGCCACGCTTCGCAGTTCCAGACAAAGAACCCTTGGTGGATTTCGCCTTCATTATGAGTTCAGAGAAGGACGCACCACGGCCCGGGAATCCCGCATTGCTCGCACCTTTCGCGCGAATCAGGAATGACTTGCCATCACGGACGCGATAATCAATCGGATTCTCAAGCTCCAGGGTGATTCGCCGACTGTACTTCCCCTTAGCATCTTCTGAGATCTTCTCAACCTTGGCAGATTTGACCATCACTGATCGGTCACCCTGCTCAACAGTCAGCACCTGGTTCGCAAATTTCTCATCAAGCGCTTTGATCTTACGTTTTTGAGACCGATTCGGGGCATCGACATTTGAAACCGTCAAATAGACATCAAATGTGATCTCTTTGACGTTTTCCAAACCTTTCGGCTCGTTGTCCCCAGCGTAAAGAACCCAGTCCTTCCCCTGGGTAGTTGGACGAACCTGGCTAATTGACAGCTGCTCTTCTGCGGCCGCCTCAAAGGCAAAGGAACCACCAACAACACTCGGCACAGCCAAACCAGACAGCGCCAGCGATACTGCGGTCATACCCGCGATCGCGGTGCGTTTGCCGGAGAAGCCGCGACGTGCGGAACGGTGCGCACCGGCGTTCGCGTTGAAATCGAACGGGTTAGAAGCGTTATTCAAGATTGCTCCAATGGTTGATTTATCTATAACGGGAGAAATTCGGGCAAGAAGTACATAGAACACGAACTTCAGCACGAGACTGCCAAATAAATTACCAATTTGGACAGTTGCTTTCAAGCGCGCTTACACCTGAAATACCCGTTTAATCAGGGCTTATTCAGCTTCAAAGAGTTCCTTAATGTTCATCGAAAGTGGGTTAAGGCTCAAAAAGTGTGTCTGGTTGGGC